>NZ_JBEXNE010000030.1:0-80640 GCF_040610915.1 Streptomyces sp. NPDC003300
CATAGCGGAGCTATTCGGGTATTCCGGCAACGCGGCGGGCGTGCGTGCCAGGGGTCGAAGGGGCCGTTCGTGATCCGCCGGACAGGCCCTCGGGCGTGTGCGTTCCGGCATCGGTGACGTCGGCGACGGGGCGCCGGGGTGTGGCCGGGCCCTCCGGTCCGTAGCCGAGGCGGATCAGCATTTGTACGTGTTCCATGCCGCCGCGCGGGTCGCGCAGCAGCCACCGCAGGTCGTCCCATTCCAGCGCCTGATGGAGCAGTGACGCGCGGACAGTGTGAGCGGTCGCGACGAGCAGGACGTGCTCCAGCGCCTGACCGGCGCGCAGCCAGTCGGCGGGGCGGTCGTGGCAGGTGGACAGGACCGCGATCACCGGGTGCCGCTCGAAGGCCGCGGAAGGCTGGTAGTTCTCCGGGCGCAGCGCGGAGAAGTCCCGCAGCGGCAGTCGGCCCGCGCTGTCCTGGGGGCCGAGCGCCCGGCCCGGCAGGCCGTCCGCGCTCCCCTCACGGATCCAGCTCCGGCTCTCGGCCCGGCGGTCGGAATCGCTCATGCCGCGCCGCTCGGCCTCCGTGGTGAACTCCAGCAGGCGGGCCGTCTCCTCCGCGGCGGGCCGTACCAGCCGGGCGCCCTCGGCGTCCGCGGCCTCGGCCAGTTCGGTCAGCACCTGGGCGGGAAGCGCCTGCTCGGAGAACGGCAGGCGGCTGCTGTGCCGCCGCCAGATCGCGTCGTACAGGTCCTGCCGGTCGCGGCGGGCACCGGTCGGCAGCGGTCCGGCCAGGCGTACGGAGGCCAGCAGATCGGGCTCGGCCGGGTCGGGCAGCAGCCGCGGCACCGGGTCCCAGCCGAAGTGGGCGACCGCGACCCGGAGGTTGAACAGGGCGGCGCCGACCGACAGGTGGACGGCGCGTCCCATCGGGTCGACGTGCCGCAGCCCGCGGTCGACGGCCGCCCGTACCTCCAGCGTGCTGGTGTCGGGGTCGAGCCGGAACCGCCACGGCTGAGTGTTGTGGATCGAAGGCGCCGCGCCCGCCGCGGAGATCAGCTTCTCCAGGGTCTCCGCGTCCAGTGGTGCGGTCCGCATCGTGTTCTCCTCCCGGCCGTCCTGCTTCCAGGCTGACGGAGCACGACGGGCGGCGGGAGGGGCCGTTTGGTTCCCGGCCGGAGGGCCGGTCGGCCCCGTGTTCAGCGGCGGCCGTGCTCCGGCCCGGAGTGCTGGGCGGTGTCGTGCGTGGCCATGACGGCCGCCTGGATGCGGCGCTCCACGCCGAGCTTGGCCAGCAGCCGCGAGACGTTGTTCTTGACCGTCTTCTCCGACAGGTACAGGCGCTTGCCGATCTGGCCGTTGGTGAGTCCCTCACCGACGAGTTGGAGGATCTCGCGCTCGCGCGGTGACAGCGAGGCGAGCGCCTCGACCTCGGGTTCCGCCGTCGCTGTCGGGCCGCCGCCGCGCAGATTGCTCATCAGCCGGGAGGTGGTGGCCGGGTCGAGCATCGACTGCCCCGAGGCGACGGTCCGCACGGCGGCGACCAGGTCGGAGCCCTTGATCTGCTTGAGCACATAGCCCGCCGCGCCCGCCATGATCGCGTCGAGCAGCGCGTCGTCGTCGTCGAAGGACGTCAGCATCAGGCAGGCGAGACCGGGCATCCGCGACCGCAGCTCGCGGCAGACGGTGATGCCGTCGCCGTCGGGCAGCCTGACGTCCAGGACGGCGACGTCCGGCCGCAGGGCCGGTCCGCGGGCCTCGGCCTGCGCGGCGGTCGCGGCCTCGCCGACCACCTCGATGTCGGGTTCCGAGTCGAGCAGGTCGTGGACGCCGCGCCGGACGACCTCGTGGTCGTCGAGCAGGAAGACCCTGATCGGCGCCTGCGGTGAGAACTGCCGTACTTCGGTCATGTGCGCCGATCCTTCGCCCTGTCGTGTGCCGCGCCCGGTCCTCCGATCATGAACGGTCGTACGGACCCGTTGCTAGGGCCGAACGGTCCCTTGGCCGGTATCGGACGTCGGGGCAGGGTCTGGAGCGCAGTTGTCGCCCATCGCGGGCCCACGGCCGGGAGGCCGCTCAGCCTCCTTCGCTTCCGCGTTCTCCGCGGCTCACGGGCTGCTCACCGCTCGAGCAGTCTGGCCCGGGTGCTCTGCAACCTGTGGGCGACGACCTCGCCGACCTTCATCGCCAGGGCTCGTCCGAACACCGGATCCGCTTCGGCCAGCGCCCGTACCACGGTGGCGTCGAACTCCTGTGCCCGCACGGGGCTTTGGGCCTGGGCGCCCATCTGCCAGACGTACGGCGGGAACAGCCAGGACCAGCCGAGCAGGTCTCCGGGGCCCAGCATCTCCACCTCGGGGGCCGGGCGTCCGGGCCGCCGGAGGTCGAGGGTGACGGCGCCGGTGCGCACGACCCAGAACCGGTCGGCCCGCTCGCCCTCCTCGTAGATCCGGGTGCCCGCGGGGAACGACACCTCTCGGGCAAGGCTCTCCAGCCGCTGCCGTCCGGGGGACGGAAGCGAGCTGAACAGGCCAGTGGTAGCGGTTCTCATCACCGTGCCCCTTCCGGTCGCTTCGCTTCGGCGAGGGAGTCGTCGAAGCGTGAGGTGAGTCTGTTGACGACGCCGACGACCCCGTCGATCCGTCCGGTCATCCAGCCGGCCACCGGCACCTGGTCCGCCCGCTCCAGCCGGCCCTCCAGGGTGACCACGCCGCCGGAGACCGTGACCCCCACCGCGTCCGACGGCGCCCAGAAGGTCTTGACGAAGACCTCGTCGATCACCTCGGCGCGGATCTCGTCGTCCGGGCGGAGGAAGACCCGCAGCAGGTCGCGCCGGGTCACGATGCCGACCAGGCGGCTCTCCTCGTCGAGGACGGGCAGCCGCTCCACCCCGTGCTCCAGCATGGTGCGCGCGGCGCCGACGACCGACTCGTACGCCTGGACGGTGACGGCCGGGGCCGACATCAGCTCACCCGCGGTGCGGGCGCGGGCCTTGGCCGCCTTCCGGTACGCGGCACGGTTCAAGGACATGCGCCGCGCGGGGACGTTCCACGCCTGCTCCGCCTGGCGGAACATCAGGTCGGTCGCGGAGATCACCCCGATCACCTTCTCGTCGTCGTCCACCACCGGCACACCGCTCACCCGGTGCTTCCCGAGCAGCCCGGCGATGTCCTTGAACGGTGTCGCGGGGCGGACGCTGACGACGTCACTCGTCATCACGATCCCGACCTCACGCTGCTTCATGACCCACTCCTCCGCGGACGCGCTCGCCTGCCGCCCTCTCCCTTCACGGTGCGGCGCGCGCACTCCGTGTTCCAGGGCCACAAGGGGTGGCCGCCCCGGCCGACCGGCCCTCGCGAGGTCCCGGCGCCGGGGCCGGTGGGCCGGCTCGCGCCGCCGCCCGGTTCCGCTCCACGTCGGCCAGGTACCGGCACGGAGCCCGCGGCGAAACCCCCTTTTATATGTATAACCAGGAGAATGGAGAGATAAAGAGTAAAACGGTGAGATCTCGGGGCGTCCGGTCGATGTGCGGGCCGGTTCGGCCTCGGCGGCGAGAAGGGAACGGCCATGGCGTGCGGAAGCCTGCGGGTGTATCTCGGGGCGGCCCCAGGGGTGGGCAAGACGTACGCGATGCTCGGCGAGGGCCACCTGCGTGCCGACCAGGGCACCGACGTGGTCATCGCCTTCGTGGAGGACTACGGCAGGCCGCTGACCCACCGGATGGCGGAGGGCCTGGAGCAGGTGCCGCGCCGGACCGTCGGATACCGCGACTGCGCCTTCACGGAGATGGACCTCGACGCCGTCCTCGCCCGCCGCCCGCAGCTCGCGCTGGTCGACGAGATGGCCCACACCAACATCCCCGGCGCACGGAACAAGAAGCGCTGGCAGGACGTCCACGAATTGCTCGACGCGGGCATCAACGTGATCTCCACCGTCAACATCCAGCATCTCGAATCGCTCAACGACGTGGTGGAGCACATCACCGGAGCCAAACAGCGCGAGACCGTTCCGGACGACGTGGTCCGCGGCGCGGACCAGATCGAGCTCGTGGACATGTCCGCCGAGGCGCTGAGGCAGCGGATGGCCGACGGCGACATCTATCCGCCGGAGCGGGCCGAGCTGGCACTGGTCAACTACTTCCGCGCCGGAAACCTCACCGCCCTGCGCGAGATCGCCCTGCTGTGGGCAGCCGACCGGGTCGAGGAGGCTCTTCAGCGCTACCGCGAGGGCCACGGCATCCAGCAGCCCTGGTCCGCGCGCGAGCGGGTGCTGGTCGCCCTCTCCGGCGGCGCGGAGGGCGACACACTCATCCGGCGCGCCAAGCGCACCGCGTCCCGCGGCGCGGGAGGCGAATTCCTCGCCGTCCACGTCGAGCCCGACGACGCGTCGACGTCCCCTTCCGCTCACCTGCCGACCAGCCAGCGCGCGCTGGTGGAAGAGCTCGGCGGCACGTACCACACGCTCACCAGCGGCGACCCGGCCCGCGCCGTCCTCGACTTCGCCCGGCGGGTCAGCGCCAGCCAGATCCTGATCGGCGCGACCCGGCGCACCCGCCTCCAGAGGCTGTTCAGCCGGGGTGTCGGCGAGATCATCGTCGAGGGCTCGGGCGACGACATCGACGTATGCGTCGTCACCCATTCCCGTGCCGCCCACGGCCGACTGCTCCGCGGCCACCAGGCCAGGCAGGACGGCTGAGTCACGCGCGGCGCTCCGCCCGACGGGGCGTCGGCACCACGCGGCCGGGGCGGTTGCTCCGTGAGCGATACGGAAGGCGTCTCCGTCCGGATCGCGCCACACGCCTCGGGCGGTTACCCCGGCCGACCGGCACCTCGTGGCAGACTCGCGCGAGGAACGCCGTGTCCCGACCCGGGGGCGCTGGCCCGAACGGCCCCCGATCGCTGCCCGGTCGGCTCTGTCGGACCGCGGGCGAGACCTCCGAGTCTGGGACGACGACTTCGACTCCGCGGAGGAAGACATGTCTCAGGCACCCCCGGCCCAGCCGGGCAGCGCTCTTGACGACACCGAACTGGCCGCCCTGGTCGCCCACTGGAAGGCGGCCAACTACCTGTCCGTCGGCCAGATCTACCTGCTCGCCAATCCCCTGCTCGAGGAGCCGCTACGCCCCGAGCACATCAAGCCGCGGCTGCTCGGCCACTGGGGGACCTCCCCCGGCCTCAACCTCGTGCACACCCACCTCAACCGGGTGATCAGGACCCGCGGGCTGGACGCGCTCTGCGTGTGGGGCCCCGGACACGGCGGCCCCGCGGTGGTGGCCAACTCCTGGCTCGACGGCAGTTACTCCGCGACCTATCCCGACATCGGGCGGGACGCGGACGGCATGGCCCGGCTGTTCCGGCAGTTCTCCTTCCCCGGCGGCATCCCCAGCCACGTCGCGCCCGAGACGCCGGGCTCGATCCACGAGGGCGGCGAGCTGGGATATTCGCTGTCCCACGCGTACGGCGCGGCCTTCGACAACCCGGACCTGCTGGTGGCGTGTGTCGTGGGCGACGGCGAGGCGGAGACCGGTCCGCTGGCCACTTCCTGGCACTCCAACAAATTCCTCGACCCGGTGCACGACGGCGCCGTCCTGCCGATCCTGCACCTCAACGGCTACAAGATCGCCAACCCTGCGGTGCTGGCCCGGCTCCCCGAGCACGAGCTGGACGAACTGCTGCGCGGCTACGGCCACGACCCGATCCACGTGACGGGCGACGACCCGCACGACGTGCACCGGGCGATGGCCGCGGCCATGGACACCGCGCTGGACCGTATCGCCGCCATCCAGGACGCGGCGCGTGCGGGCGACGACGGCGAGCGGGCCCGGTGGCCGATGATCGTGCTCCGTACGCCGAAGGGCTGGACGGGACCCGCCGAGGTCGACGGGCTGCCGGTGGAGGGCACCTGGCGGGCGCACCAGGTGCCGCTGGCCGGGGTCCGTGACAACCCGGAGCACCTGCGCCAGTTGGAGCAGTGGCTGCGCTCGTACCGCCCCGAGGAGCTCTTCGACCGGGACGGCCGCCCGAGCGCCCAGGTGCTGAGCTGCACACCGGACGGCGAGCGGCGGCTGGGCCTGAACCCGCACGCCAACGGCGGTCTGCTCCGGCGCGACCTGCCGGTGCCGCCGCTGGAGGACTTCGCGGTGGCGGTCGACAAGCCGGGGGTGAATCTGCACGAGCCCACGCGGGTGCTCGGCGGGCTGCTCAAGCAGATCATGGCCGACACCGCGGAGCACCGGGACTTCCGGCTGGTCGGCCCGGACGAGACCGCCTCCAACCGGCTCGAAGCCGTCTACGACGTGAGCGGGAAGGCGTGGGAGGCCGAGGTACTCGACACCGACGAGCACCTGGAGCGCGGCGGCCGGGTGATGGAGATCCTGTCCGAGCACACCTGCCAAGGGTGGCTGGAGGGCTATCTCCTGACGGGCCGTCACGGCCTGTTCTCGTGCTATGAGGCGTTCGTGCACATCGTCGACTCGATGGCCAACCAGCACATCAAGTGGCTGCGCACCTCACGGCCGCTGCCGTGGCGGCGGCCCATCGCGTCGCTCAACTACCTGCTGACGTCGCATGTCTGGCGGCAGGACCACAACGGCTTCTCGCACCAGGACCCCGGCTTCGTGGACCACGTCCTCAACAAGTCCCCCGAGGTCGTGCGGGTCTACCTGCCGCCGGACGCCAACACCCTGCTCTCCGTGGCCGATCACGTGCTGCGTTCCAAGGACTACGTGAACGTCGTGGTCGCCGGGAAGCAGCCCTGCTTCGACTGGCTCGATCTGGAGGCCGCCCGCGCGCACTGCGCACGCGGCGCCGGCATCTGGGAATGGGCGAGCTCCGAGGACGGCGCGGAACCCGATGTGGTCCTGGCCTGCGCCGGTGACGTCCCCACACAGGAGACCATCGCCGCCGTGTCCCTGCTGCGCGAGCACCTTCCCGACCTGTCGGTACGGGTCGTCAACGTGGTCGATCTGGCGCGGCTGCTGCCCAAGGACGAACACCCGCACGGCATGCCCGACGCCGAGTACGACGCGCTGTTCACCCCCGACAAGCCGGTGATCTTCGCGTACCACGGCTACCCGTGGCTCATCCACCGGCTCACCTACCGCCGCACCGGTCACGCGCATATGCATGTGCGCGGCTACAAGGAGAACGGCACCACCACCACGCCGTTCGACATGGTGGTCCGCAACGACCTCGACCGCTACCGGCTGGTCATGGACGTCATCGACCGCGTCCCCGGCCTCGCGGTGGCGGCGGCGCCCGTCCGTCAGAAGATGGAGGACACCCGGCTGCGCCACCACGACTGGATCCGCGAACACGGCGTCGACCTCCCCGAGGTCGCCGACTGGTCCTGGACCGGCTGAGGGCCGGGAACGATTAGAGGTGGGAACGGCGGGCCTTCCGGATTCCGGGAGGCCCGCCGTCGCTGCGCGGGGCTCGCGGTCAAGGGGCGGCCGGTGCCGCGAGGCCGTGGTCCTTCGGGGTGCTCGGGCCGGTGAGGGAGGTCGCGAGGGTGGCGGCGGCGATGGTCACCAGGGCGCCGAGCATGAGGGCCGCGGCCTCACCGGGTTCGAGCAGGCGCAGTTGGGTGCCCAGGGTCGCGGCGGCCACCGGGACGCCGAGCTGGGCGGAGGCGAGGACGCCCACGGCGAAGGGCTGGCCGGTGACCCGCAGCGCGGCGTGCACCGCGACCGCGCCCAGCCCGAGCGCCACGCCGAGCACCGCGAAGGAGGGGTGACCGGCCAGGGCGCGCAGATCGAGGGACGCCCCCAGCCACAGGAAGAACAGCGGGCCGAGGAAGCCCTCGGTCAGGGCGAAGAGCTGTTTCGCCAGGCGGCGGGGTTCGCCGATCGCGGAGACGACCAGGCCGAAGGAGAAGCCCGCCAGCATGATCGAGACATGGGTCCGCACGGCGAGCGCGGCCAGTGCGAACAGGATGACCAGGCTGATCCGCAGTTCCAGGGCGAAACGCCGCTCCTCGGAGAGCCGGTGCATTCTGCGCCGCAGGCCGTCGCGCTCGAACCGGCGCAGGACCAGGAACAGCGCCGCCGCGCAGGCGATGACCGCGCACGCGCCGAGCGCCGCGCGGGCGGCGTGGCGCGGGTCGATCACCAGGGGCAGGGCGACGATGCAGGCCGTGTCGGCGACCGCGACCTGGGGCAGCATGCGCAGGATCTGCGGGCCGCCGAGCGACAGCGAGTCGACGATCGGCAGGATCAGCGCGGCGGACGACGACGCCATCAGCACCGTATAGAGAGCGGTGTGCCCGGTGTCGAAGCCCCGCGCCAGGAGGAATGCGGGGACCGCCGCCAGGACGCCGACGGCCAGGGCGCGCCCGGCCCCGCTGCCCAGTCCCGCGCGCAACTGCGGGTCACGCACCGGTACCCGTGCGCCGGCGACGAACATGATCAGGGCGAAGCCGATGTCCGCGAGGAAGGCGAACGTCGGATCGTCGGCGTGCAGGTAGCCGATCACGGTGGGTCCGAGCAGGACGCCGGCGGCCAGCTCGCCCAGGACGACGGGCAGGTGCCACTGTTTCGGCAGGGCCAGCAGCGGGCCCAGCAGGGCGGCCAGGGACAGGACGGCCAGCGTCGCGAAGCTCACAGGCGGGGTCTCCTGGCAGACGGAAGGACCGGCGGGTCACTCACCGTACTGGCGGGACCGTGGCCGGGCCAGCACCGTCGGTCACACGCTGTGGTGGCCCCAGCGCGAGTCGGCGTCCGTCCACTCGGCGTCCCAGCGGGCACACCGGCGGTGGTCGAGGAGTTTGGTGGTGATCCCGCAGCCGATCAGGACGCCGACGCAGATGGCGAAGGCCGCTCCCGCGCCGATCACATCGGCCTGGAATTCCCCGGAGGAGGGGGACAGCGGCTGCGCGACCTCGACACCCTGGCTGTTGGTCCACACCGGAACGACGGCGCCGCGGGAGGTGCCGGGACTGGCGGTGACGATGCCGGTGAGCACGGTGCCGTCGGGCGCCTTCCACTGCGCCGGTACGTCCACCCGGGACAGCCGGTAGCCGTCCGGGGCCTTCTGGGTCAGGACCGCGCTGGTGCTGTGCCGGTCGAGACGCTGCTGCGCGTACTCGCGCTGGAGACCGTGCGCGGTCGAGACTCCGACCAGCACCGCGACCACCAGCGCGGCCAGGGCCGCCGCGAGGAAGGCCCACGCCTCCACGGCGTACGAACGTCGGCGCAGCGGATTCTTCCGCAGACGCCACAGCCAGATTCCGCGTTCCATGGTCGGTCCCTCCTCGTCGAGCGACACGACGGGGGCCGACTGACCCCGTGTCTCCACGCTCCCGCCTCCCGCGCCGTCTGCGGAGGGCCGAACGGCCCTGTCGGGTGGGTGGACCGGACCGCGTGGGACGCCGCCGGGCTCCGCGGCCGGACCGGATGAGCGCTTCGGCCACCCGTCACCGAAACGGAGCGGTCATGAGCACACGGTGAATGGTCGCGGGACGGCCGGACGGGTGAGGTCTGTCGGGGCGCGCCGGAAGGCATCAGCGGCGGACGGTGGCCGCCGGGCCCGCCGTGGGACGCCTGCCGCCTCGAAGCCTCGACGCCTCGGCACGTGACGCCTCGGGGCTCTCGGCCCAACCGGGCCGCCGGGCAGAGCCGTTCGGCCCTGCGGGTCGGGCCGTGAGCCCCCAGCGTGCGGCCAACACCGCGCGGCACAGTGGTGTCTGACCGAACGTCAACCCCCATTGAACTGGGAGCCGTCATGGCAGTCCACGACCACACCCGGCAGCACGCAGGGTTCCGCCTCCCCGCTCGGAACAAGGCGTCCGCCGACCGCGGCGGCGACGCGACGGCCGTCGGCACCGACTCCGCGCTCGTCGCCAAGTCGCTCGCCACCGTACGGATCGCGACCGGTTTCGTCTTCCTGTGGGCCTTCCTCGACAAGACCTTCGGCTGGCACTACGCGACCGGCTCCGGCAAGGGCTGGATCGACGGCGGGTCGCCCACCAAGGGGTTCCTGTCGGGTGTCTCCGCCGGTCCGCTGGAGTCGTTCTTCCACGACATCGCGGGCAAGGGCTGGACCGACTGGCTGTTCATGCTCGGCCTGCTCGGCATCGGCGTCGCCCTCATGAGCGGCGTCGCCCTGCGTCTGACCGCCGCCGCGGGCACCGTCTTGATGGCCATGATGTGGGCCGCCGAATGGCCGCCCGCGCAGCACCTGTCCACCGGCGCGCCGAGCATGTCCTCCAACCCGTTCGTGGACTACCACCTCATCTACGCCCTGGCGATGATCCTCTTCGCCTTCGCCGCGGCGGGCACCACCTGGGGCCTCGGCCGGGCCTGGGCCCGCGTCCCTCTCGTCGCCCGCCACCGTTGGCTCGTGTGAGCCCCGCACCACCCGCGCCTGACGGGGCACCGCCACCACGGCGGTGCCCCGTCGCACGCGTGCGCGCCCTCGATGTCCGTCGTGGGCGCCGTCAGCGGGCGACAGCGTTCGTGAGCGGTCGGTCGGTGGTCGGTCAGTGGCCGGTCAGCGGCCGGTCAGCGGTCGTCGTCAGCGCGAGGCCCGGCGGAGCCGCTGTACGCGCCGCAGGCGGCGGAGCCTGGCCAGGAGCGTGCGGTGCCGTGCGGTCGGCACGTTCTTCTCGGGGGACGGCCGAGGGTCCGCGGGGGACGGCCGAGGGTCCGCGGGGGGTGGCTGGGGATTCGCGGGCCGGGTGGAGGTTCGGCGGTCCGCGGTGGATGGCCGGGAGGTCGCGGGCGGCACGGGCGGGCCGGGCGGCGAAGGCGCGTCGGGCGGCGTCGGCGCGTCGGGCCGCGGGCCGGCGTCCTGGACCGGGTAGAGGCCCTCCTCCGGGTAGCGGGCGGTGGCGATGGCGTCGACGATCTGGTCGTCGGTGAAGGCGGCGCCGCCGAGGACGTGCGGGAGGAAGCCGATGAGGACGCCGTCGCGCGTCACCACCGCGTCCAGCCCGGCGGCTCCGCCGAGGTTCCACTGGGCCTCGCTGCCGTCCCCCAGCGCCACGCCGATGCCGAATTCGTAGACGCCCGCGTCGGCTCGGTGGGCCATGACGCCTCGTGCGCGCAGGGCGGTCACCATGCGCTCGATGCGTTCAGGATCCATGGCAGAAGTCCTTCTTTCCGTCGCCTCTCCCCCGTGCCGCCGCGTGGGTGCGGCCTTCGGTCAGGTGGTGTGGCCCGCTCCGTGGGTGGCAGGGGGCCGGGCCGGCGGGTGCGGGTGGCGCCGGGTCAGCCCGGCGATGTCCTCGGCGGTGACCACGCCGACGACGCGGTTGTCGTGCAGGACGAGAACGGGGCTGCCCGAGGTGGTGGCGAGACGGTCGAAGACGTCGGTGACCCGGTCGTCGGGGTCGACCAGCAGGCAGCGGTCCAACGGCAATGCGACGTCCCGTACCCGGGTGTCCCGCCTGCGCACCGTCGGGACGGACAAGAGCGCGGACGCGGTGACGACGCCGCTCGGCCGGCCATCGAGGTCGGTCAGCGGAATCACCGTACGGACGCCGACGCCGGAAGCCGAGGTGGCCAGCAATTCGTCCACGGTGTGCCAGTCCTGGCCCGCGACCGCCGGGTGCATCGCCTGGGTGACACGGACGCCGCGCAGGGTCTCGTACAGCACCGAGCGGCGGACCTCCGCGTAGGCGGTGAAGGAGATGAAGGCGCCGAGCAGGACCAGCCACAGCCCCGCGGCCTGGCCCATGAGGACTTCGAGCCAGCCGCCGGCGAGCAGCGCGACGCCGAACACCTGGCCGCAGCGCCCGGCGATCCTGGCCGCGCGCTCGCGGTCGCCGCGGATCCGCCAGATCACCGCTTGCAGGACCCGGCCGCCGTCGAGCGGGGCGGCGGGCAGCAGGTTGAAGACGCCGAGGAGTCCGTTGGCCCACGCGACCCAGGCGAGTACGGCCGCGGCCACGGCCCAGTGCAGCGTGTCGTCGACCGCCACGGCGGCGGCCAGGAACAGCCCGCCGAGCACCAGGTTGGTCAGCGGTCCGATCGCCGCCACCCAGCCCTCGTCGCGGGGCGTGGTCGCCGACCCCATCCGCGTGACGCCGCCGAGCGCGAAGACCGTCACGTCCTTGACCTCGATCTTCGCGCGGCGCGCCGCCAGGGCGTGGGCCGCCTCGTGCGCGACCAGGCTCACGGCGAGCGCCAGTGCGCCGATCAGCGCCCCGGTGCGGTAGGCGGCCGCCGAGTGGCCCGGCGCCCAGGCGGACAGGACGCCGCCGCCCAGGGCGACGCTGACGAAGACGATCAGCAGGGGCGCGCTCCAGTGCATCCGCAGCGGCACACCGGCGATCCGGCCCAACCGCACCGATCCGTTCATCGCACCCTCCAGCCCCCGCCCACCGCGCACCGCGCAAATCGCGACAAAAGCCGCCCTCCCCTCCATGGTCCTCCCCCGCGCCCCGGACTGTGCGGCCCGGCCGACTCCGGGGCGGGATCTTGACGTCTCCCATGCGCCGCCGCCCCCGTCCCCCGAGGCGCCCGACGAACGGAGGCCGGGGCGCCCAGGGCGGGATTTCTTCTGCGCAACGCCTTGACGCCGCCACAGTGAGCGCTAACAATAACGGCCAAGTGATAGAGGATCAGACCCCCGCGTGACGCGCTCTCGCGCTCTGCGTCCAGGCCGAGCCGCCACGGACGGGCCCAGGAGTCGGGAGCGCGTCGGCGGGGCGAACGGCCCTCCGGTATCCCGCCGCCGCCAGGGACGGCGCGGGCCAGGACCGTTCACGCACGGTCGGCGCGCCTCGGCGTGCGACACCGGCCGCGTGCCGCCTTCGCTTTGCCGCAGCACTGGACCATGTCGCGTTGTTAGCGATCACAATTCAAGCTCACCGCAACCGTCACGGAGACGCCGTGCGGCCAGGTGCGATGCGCCGCCGCCCGCTGCCGGGCGGCGGTCCCCCCACTCACATCGAGGAGGACATTCATGTCCCTGACCGCAACGAATCCCTTAGCGGGCCGCTTCAGGAAATGGGCGCTCTGCCTCGCCGCCGCGGCGACCCTCGTCGCGGGTCTCCTGATCGGCGGCACGGGCACCTCCCACGCGGCGGGTTCGCTCCCCTGCGACGCGTACAGCGCGGGCGGCACCCCCTGCGTGGCCGCCCACAGCACCACACGGGCGCTGTACTCCACGTACAACGGCTCGCTCTACCAGGTCAGGCGCGCCTCCGACAACGCCACACAGAACATCGGCGTGCTGAGCACGGGCGGATACGCCAACGCCGCCGCACAGGACTCGTTCTGCTCCGGGACGACCTGCGTGATCACGGTCATCTACGACCAGTCGGGACGCGGCAACAACCTCACCCAGGCGCCCGGCGGCGGGGCCGCGGGCGGACCCGACAATCTGGCGAACGCGACCGCGGCGCCGACCACGGTGGGCGGCCACAAGGCGTACGGCGTCTACGTGGCGCCCGGCACCGGCTACCGCAACGACCACACCAGCGGGATCGCGACCGGCGACCAGCCGGAGGGGATGTACGCGATCCTCGACGGCACGCACTACAACGGCGGCTGCTGCTTCGACTACGGTAACGCCGAAACCAGTAACAACGACACCGGCAACGGCCACATGGAGGCCATCTACTTCGGGAACATCAAGGTCTGGGGCTATGGCGCGGGCAACGGCCCCTGGGTCATGGCCGACCTGGAGAACGGCCTGTTCTCCGGCGTGAACCAGCACTACAACGCCAACGACCCGACGGTGAATTTCCGCTACCTGACCGCCATGGTCAAGGGCGGCCCGAACCAGTGGGCGATCCGCGGCGGCAACGCGCAGTCGGGCGGCCTGTCGACGTACTACAGCGGCGTACGCCCCAACGTCTCGGGCTACAACCCGATGCACAAGGAGGGCGCGATCATCCTCGGCATCGGCGGCGACAACAGCAAGGGCTCCGCCGGTACGTTCTACGAGGGCGTGATGACGTCCGGCTACCCCTCCGACGCCACCGAGAACGCGGTGCAGACCAACATCGCCTCCGTCGGGTACACGACCCAGTCGTCGGGCTCCGGTTCGCTGACCCCCGGCTCGCGGATCTCGCTGCGGGCCACGACCTCGTGCTGCACCACCGACTACATCCGGCACGACGACAGCGACGCCAATGTGGTCATCTCCCCGGTGTCCGCGTCCAGTTCGGCGACCGACAAGGCCGACGCGACCTGGATCGTACGGACGGGTCTGGCCAACAGCGCCTGCGTCTCCTTCGAGTCCGCCAACACCTCGGGGCAGTACCTGCGCCACTCCAACTTCCAGCTCAAGCTCAATGCCAATGACGGCGGTTCCCTCTACGCCCAGGACGCCACCTTCTGCCCGCAGCCGGGCAACAACGGCCAGGGCAACACCTTCCAGTCCGTCAACTACACCGACAAGGACATCCGCCACTACAACAACACCGTCTACATCGGCGGCAACGGCGGCTCCAACGCCTGGGACAGCGCCACGTCCTGGAGCGACGACACGAGCTGGGTCGTCTCCCAGCCCTGGGGCTGAACCGTCCGACGCCTACGGGCCGCGCCGCCACCCGGCGACGCGGCCCTCCCCGTCCGCCACCGCCTCTCCTTCCGTCGCCGCCTCCGCTTCCGTCGCTGTCTCCGCATCCGTCCCCGTCTGCTGAGGGCCGGCCTCCCGGCGGACGCGGGTCTGCTGGATCTCGCAGCCGATGAGGGGGCCGCCGAAGAAGACGAAGCCGACGCCGATCAGCCAGCACTGCACCATCAAGACGGTGCCGACCGAGCCGTAGGTGACGGCGTTGGTGACGATGAGCGGCGAGAAGACCAGCCAGGAGAAGCCCCGCAGGCCGACGAGGCCCGCCATGGTGAGGACGGCGCCGGGCAGGGCCGCGCGCCAGGTGATGAGGCCGCCGAGGAGGAAGCGCTGGCCCCACCAGAAGAAGAGGACGCCGAAGACGAGGGTGAGGGTGATGCGCACGACGGCCTGCCGCCAGCCGTGGCTGAGGAAGGCGCCGCTCTGGGCCTCGGCGAAGAGATACGCCGTCAGGCCCGCGAGCCACACCGCGCGCCGCCACACGCTGTGCCAGGGGCTGGCGGGCAGCTCCCAGACCTTGCGGTAGCCGGTCTCGACGCTGGCCGCGAAGGACAGTCCGAAGATCGCGAGCGAGGCCAGGCTGAGCGCGCTGGTGGTGCTCAACACCCGCCGTGGTGTGGCGAACAGGCGCTGCACGGACTCGGCCGGGTGCGGGGACAGGCCCATGCCGTCGACCACCCACTGGGCGAAGCCGGTGCGTTGGAAGGGCGCCGCGGCGGCGACCACGATCAGCAGCGGCATCAACGTGACCAGGCCGAGCGCGGCGAAGCCCATCGAGCGTTGCAGCAGCTCCAGTTCGGCGCCCTTGCGCCACACGCGTCCGGCCGCCGAGCCTTCCCAGACCCGGCGCAGATCCACCATCGTCCCCCTCCTCAGCCGGAGTTCAGCCCTGTGCGGTCGTTGTCACCGTTCCCCGTACGCCGTCCTCGTCGCTCCTGTGTTCGGCGTATGCCCCCGCGCACGGCCGGCTATCCGGGATGGGCCAGGTCTCCGCGACGCGGAACGGGAGTACGGGGACAAGGGATACACATCGTCACCGCCGCCCGTGGGAGACTGCACGGTCGATCGCGAGGGGTGGGGCATGCACACGGAACGCGGATTTCCGGACCGCGAGCGGCTGGAAGGGGTGGCACGGGCCGCCCTCGGACCCGGCCGCCGCATCGCACGGGTCGACCGACTGCGCGGCGGCAGCAAGAAGGGCGTCTACCGGCTGACGCTCGACGACGACTCGACGGTCATCGTCTACATCTGGGACGACACCGAGGACTACTGGCCGAGCGACGGCACGGACGCTGACCACACCGACCCGTTCTCGCACGCCTCCGGCATCGACCTCTTCGAGGCCGCGCACGGGCGCCTTCACGCCCTCGGCGTCCGCTCACCGCGGATCCGTCTGACCGATACCAGCAAGGCGCACTACCCCGCCGACATCGCGGTGGTCGAGGACGTGCGGGGCCCGACCCTTGAGGAGATGCTGCGCGCCGACCCCCGGAGCGCGGCCCCGGTCATGGACCGCCTCGCCGAAGCGCTCGGCCTGATGGCGGACCACACCGCTCCGGGCTTCGGCAAGGTCGCGCTGGTCGACAACGGCGGTGTGTCGAAAGGCGGTTCGTGCGAGGGGGCCGTCCTGGACCGCGCCCTCGACGACCTGTACGAGGCCGCCCGGCGCGACACCCGTATCGCCGTCGTCCGCGACGGGCTGGAGGACGTCGTGCGGACGGCGTACGCCGCGGTGCCCGCGCGCGAGCGGTTCGCCGTCGTGCACGGCGAACTCGGTCCCGACCACGTACTCGTGGACGCCCGAGGCAGGCCGGTCCTGATCGACGTCGAGGGGCTGATGTACTTCGACGTCGAGTGGGAGCACGCCTTCCTGCGCATCCGCTTCGGCGACCACTACGCCCGGCTGCTGCCCGGCCGCCCGGCGCCCGGCCGAGGTCCGGACCGGGGCGGGGCGGAATTGGACGGGCGGCGGCTGCGGTTTTACGCGCTCGCCATGCGGCTGTCGCTCGTCGCCGGGCCGCTGCGCCTGCTCGACGGCGACTTCCCCGACCGCGACTTCATGCTGGGCGTCGTCGAGCACAACCTCCGGGAGGCGTTGGCGTTCCTGGAACCCGACCGGACCCGGTCGCCCTGACTCAGACCGCGATGGCGCGCGGGGCGGACTTCAGGGAGACGGCGGCTTCCGCGGTGTGGACGAGGAAGGTCAGGGTCTCCTGGAAGTAGAGCCGCACGCTGGTGTCGTCGTGGGACAGGTAGCCGATGGACAGGTCCTGGCCGAGGCGCAGTTCGAAGTCGCCGCCGCGGCCGGCGATCAGGAAGGCGCCGTCGATGGCGGGCGCCCAGATGATGTCGCCGTCCAGGAGCCGGGCCAGGTGCTGGTGGATCGGGTAGCCGTGGTCCGAGGTCTCGTTGACCGCGGTGTACGCGTCGGCGCTGAGCGCCAGGTGGTAGGTGCCGTCGACGCCCGCGAGGCGCAGCGCGGTGATCGCCTGGCTGACGGCGTTCGGGTAGTCGCGTACGTCGTCGGGCAGGGTGATCGCCTGGTTGGAGGAGGCGGCGCGGATGCCGTCGATACCGGCGGCCGGGTAGCCCTCGAAGATCACCCGGTCCTCGGCGAAGGCGAGCTGCCGGGCGGCGTCCTTGACGGGCTGCCAGTCCGCGTCCTTCGCGCCGCGCTCGACGTCGTCCACCTGGCGGCGGTCGACGCTGAAGGGCAGCCGCAGTTCGACCACCGGCTGCGAGCGCCGTACGTGCGCGGCGACGCCGTCGGCGGGCGACTCGATGGCGTCGAGGTGTCCGGTGGCGACGGCGGACAGCTCGGATCCGGCCGGTTCCGGTACGTCCACGATCCGGCGCCCCGCCACGTTGCGCTTGAACGTGCGTCGCGCCTCGTCCTCCAGATCGGCCCAGGCGGCGGCGGAGATGGGGGCCAGTTCACGATGCAGGTTGTTCACGGCGTGGTGCTCCTCTTCAGGTCGCCGATACCCAGCGAGTCGTCGGGTACGGCGGGGGCGGATTCGACGGTGGCGGAGTCGACGGGGACCGTGACGGGGGCGGGTGCGGCCGGGGTCGCGGTGCCCGACGCGGACGCGCGGGCGGGCGGGTCGGGGAGGTCGTCCAGGAAACCGGCGGCCGGGGCGTGGAACAGGGTCCCGGTGACGGCCGTGGAGAAGTCCAGGATGCGGTCGTGGGTGGCGGGCGGCAGGCCGAGGAACATGTTCCGCAGCATCTGCTCGGTGACGTCGGGGGTGCGCGCGTAACCGATGAAGTAGGTGCCGAATTCGCCCCTGCCCGGACTGCCGAAGGGCATGTTGTCGCGCAGGATCTTGCGCTCGGTGCCGTCGGCCTCGGTGATGGTGTTGAGCGCGACGTGCGAGGCGTCCTCGTCCAGCTCCACATTGCTCAGCTTGCGGCGGCCGATGATCCTTTCCTGCTCCTCGACGGGCAGCGCGTTCCAGGCGTCGAGATCGTGCAGATACTTCTGCACGATGACGTAGCTGCCGCCCGCGAAGTCGGCGTCCTCGTCACCGATGAGCACGGCCCGGTGGGCGGCCGGGCCGACCGGATTCTCGCTGCCGTCGACGAAGCCGAGCAGGTCGCGGGCGTCGCGGTAGACGAAGCCCTGGGTCTCGTCGCGGAGGGTGACCGAGCCGCGCAGCCGGTTCATGATCTCGGTGGCGAGCGAGAAGCACAGGTCCATCCGGGTGGCCCTGATGTGGAAGAGCAGGTCGCCGGGGGTGGAGACGGCCCGGTGCCGGGCGCCGCGCAGTTCCTCGAAGGGGTGCAGCCCGGCGGGGCGCGGTCCGGCGAAGAGCCGGTCCCACGCCGTGGAGCCGATGCCCGCGACACAGCTCAGCCTGCCCTCGGGGCTGCCGAAGCCGATCGACCGCTGCAAGCCCGCGAGGTCGGCCAGCAGGTCGCGCGCCACGGCCTCGCCGCCGGGGTCGACGGTCACCACCAGGAAGGTCGCCGCGGTGGTCAGCGGGCTCAGCACCGCCTGCGGTTCCGCCGCCGGGGACGGTGCCGCGGGCACGCCGCTCTCCTGTGTCGTCAATGCGTTCCTCACCAGGCTCGGATCGGACAGGGACCCCGTGGATCGGAAGGGGTCCGCGTACAAGCGGGACATCTCAACTATCGCAAAGCACCGGGACTCGTGCCCGCGCCCCGACCGGACATGCCGGTCGGGGCGCGGGGATGTGCGATGCGGTGATGTCCGCCGGGGTCGATCCGTACAGGTCAGCCCGGTGGCCGCGGCGTCAGCCCAGGGTCGACAGCGCCTGGTTCAGCGTCTGCGACGGCCGCATGACGGCCGCGGCCTTGGCCGCGTCGGGCCGGTAGTAGCCGCCGAGGTCGACCGGCGAGCCCTGGACCGCGATCAGCTCGCCGACGATGGCCTGCTCCTGCTCGGCCAGCGTCGTGGCGAGCGCGCCGAACGCCTCCGCGAGCTTGATGTCGTCGGTCTGCGCGGCCAGCTCCTGGGCCCAGTAGAGGGCCAGGTAGAAGTGGCTGCCGCGGTTGTCGATGCCGCCGAGGCGGCGGCTGGGCGACTTGTCCTCGTTGAGGAAGGTGCCGGTCGCCCGGTCGAGGGTGTCCGCGAGGATCTGGGCGCGCGGGTTGTCCGTGCTCTGCGCGAGGTGCTCGAAGCTCACCGCGAGGGCGAGGAACTCACCGAGGCTGTCCCAGCGCAGGTAATTCTCCTTGACGAGCTGCTGCACGTGCTTGGGCGCGGAGCCGCCGGCGCCGGTCTCGAACAGTCCGCCGCCGTTGATCAGCGGGACGACCGAGAGCATCTTGGCGCTCGTGCCGAGTTCGAGGATCGGGAAGAGGTCGGTCAGGTAGTCGCGCAGCACGTTGCCGGTCACGGAGATGGTGTCCTCGCCGCGGCGGATCCGCTCCAGCGAGAAGGCAATGGCGTCGACCGGCGGCAGGATCCGGATGTCGAGGCCGTCGGTGTCGTGCTCGGGCAGGTACCGCTCGACCTTGGCGATCAGGTTGGCGTCGTGCGCGCGGTCCTCGTCCAGCCAGAACACCGCGGGGGTGCCGGTGGCGCGGGCGCGGGTGACGGCGAGCTTGACCCAGTCCTGGATCGGCACGTCCTTGGTCTGGCACATGCGGAAGATGTCGCCCGCGCTGACGGCCTGCTCCAGCACGGCCCGGCCGGCTCCGTCGACCACGCGCACCGTACCGGTGACGGGGATCTCGAAGGTCTTGTCGTGGCTGCCGTACTCCTCGGCGGCCTGGGCCATCAGGCCGACGTTGGGCACCGAGCCCATGGTGGCCGGGTCGAAGGCGCCGTGCGCGCGGCAGTCGTCGATGGTGACCTGGTAGATGCCCGCGTAGCTGCGGTCCGGGATGACCGCGAGGGTGTCGGCCTCCTGGCCGTCAGGCCCCCACATGTGACCCGAGGTGCGGATCATGGCGGGCATGGACGCGTCCACGATGACGTCGCTGGGCACGTGCAGGTTGGTGATGCCGCGGTCGGAGTCGACCATGGCCAGCTCGGGACCCTCGGCGAGCTCGGCGTCGAAGGACGCCTTGATCGCGGCGCCCTCGGGCAGCGACTCCAGACCCTTGAGAATGCCGCCGAGGCCGTCGTTCGGGGTGAGACCGGCCGCGGCGAGCGTGGCACCGTGCTCGGCGAAGGTCTTGGGGAAGAAGGCGCGCACGACGTGGCCGAAGATGATCGGGTCGGAGACCTTCATCATGGTGGCCTTGAGGTGCACCGAGAACAGCACGCCCTCGGCCTTGGCGCGGGCGATCTGGGCGGTGAGGAATTCACGCAGCGCCGCGACCCGCAGGACGGCGGCGTCCACGACCTCACCGGCCAGTACGGGTACGGACTCGCGCAGCACGGTGGTGCTGCCGTCGTCCCCGGCCAGCTCGATGCGGAGCGATCCGGCCTCGGAGACGACCGCGGACTTCTCGGTCGAACGGAAGTCGTCGCCGTCCATGTGCGCGACGTTCGTCTTGGACTCCGGCGTCCAGGCGCCCATGCGGTGCGGGTGCGCCTTGGCGTAGTTCTTCACCGAGGCGGGGGCGCGGCGGTCGGAGTTGCCCTCGCGCAGCACCGGGTTGACGGCGCTGCCCTTGACCTTGTCGTAGCGGGCGCGGACGTCCTTGTCCTGGTCGGACTTCGGGTCGTCCGGGTAGTCGGGCAGCGCGTAGCCCTGCTCGCGCAGCTCGGCGATGGCGGCCTTGAGCTGCGGGATCGACGCCGAGACGTTCGGCAGCTTGATGATGTTCGCGGCGGGCGTCTTGGCCAGTTCACCCAGCTCGGCGAGCGCGTCGTCGATCCGCTGGTCCTCGCGCAGGTACTCGGGGAAGACGGCGATGATCCGCCCCGACAGCGAGATGTCGCGGGTCTCGACGGTGACACCGGCGGTGGAGGCGTACGCCTCGATCACCGGCAGCAGCGAGTACGTCGCCAGGGCCGGAGCCTCGTCGGTATGCGTGTAGATGATGGTCGAGTCAGCCACCGGTCACTCCGTCCAGGTCTGCAACATTGCTCGACATCAAGATATCCCGTGACCGACCCGTGTCCTACCCGCCCCCACCTCCGCGCCCCGCGCGGACGCCCCGGATACCGCCGTACGCGCGCCGCATGACGGCGTCCCGGCGCAGGTCAGAGGTCCCGCGTCGGGCAGCGCCGGGCACCCGACCTCACTTGTCAGACAATATTCATGGCCGTGAACTCCCCTTCCCCGCGCGGTCGTACGGGAGCGTCGGGCCACGACGGATGCCGCGCGGGCGAGGAAAGAGCCGCGGTGTCCGGGGCGCGGACCGGGCCGTACGCGCCGGTGTCGCGCGGGCCGCGATACGGGTCACCGCCTGGGCGATTTGTTCCGTTTGCGGCACTTTGGAACCTCGGCCATGCTGAAGGAGATCCAGCCGAACAAGGAGATGATTCCATGAACTCGGATCTCACAGCCCCGGTCGAGTCGGCGGTCCTCGCCGCTGAGGTCGAAGGACTGCTGGACTCCGCGGAACCCGAGGGCATCTACCGCGACACGCGCGAGTGCGGCGGCGGTCTGCTCCTCGCAGGACTTCTGCTGATCTCGCCCCCGACCCCCCGTCCGACGAAGACGGACGCGTCCTGAACTGAGGGGTCACGTTGGCAGAGCAGGCGCAGGGGACATCCCCGCTGAGCGCTGTGGTCGCCGACGTCGCACAGGCAGTCGCCCTCGCCCTTCGGGGCGGGGGCGGCTCCTATGCGCTGTCGCGCGTACTCCCGCAGGGCGAAGCGGTGGCATCGGCCGCGATCCGGGTACTGGGCGCCGACGTACTGGCGCCGTACGCACTGGACCGCGACCCCGCCCATGACACGGGCGGCGCGGCGGGCACGGCCGACCAGGCCCTCGTCCGCGCCGCGCTCGCCGCCTATCCGCCGGGGGCCGACGCCTCCGAGGTGTCGGTGTGGAGCTACCGGGGGCTCGCGGCGGCGGCGCGCGCCTTCCTGCCCGCGGACGCCGACGGCCGGCCGCCGGAGCCGCCCGCCGCGACGCGGTGGGCCGCCACCGACGCGTGGCCGCGACTGGCCCACCGGGCCTCGCAGTTGGCCTCGCTGTCGCTGCCGGGGCTCGACACCCCGCTGGCCGGGTGCCTGGCGGAGCGCACCGACGACCTGGCCCGCGGCTTCGTCCGCGCGGTCCGCCGTCGCGACTGGCTCCAAGCGGCCGGGATCGGCCGCTGGCTGGCGGGCCTGCCGGACGTTCCGGACTCGCTCGGTCTGGACAGCGGCCTGGTGTTCGTCCGTCAGATGAGCGGCGACGACCCCCGCGTGGCGCTGCACATCACCGCGGCGGCGCGTTTCCACGGGCGCGGTTCGTGACCGGCGGCCGGGTCCCCGCGGCGGGCGCCGGCCCGGAGCCGCTGGACCGCATGGCCGTCTCGGCGCTCACCTGGCTGGACGGCATGCGCCCGTGCTTCCGGCTGCCCCCGGACGTGACGACCGACGCCGATCCCAACACCACGCTCAAACCCCTCGGCGAGCTGGCCGAACTCAGTCACCTCATCCGTACGCACCACCCGCTGCCCGCCGTCCGCGACCTCGCGGACGGCCTCTTCCGCTTCGCCTGGCGTGAGACGCGCGACGGTGAGCTGTTCGGCGACCTGATCCGCGGCGAGCCGCGCGCGACCTACCCGGTCGAGCTGTACGGGGTCTTCGCGCAGACCGGGCTGAGCCATCCGGGCGTCGAGGAACTGGTGCGCACCATGACCGGGCTGCGCGGCTGGCGGGTGGCGCGCGAGGACCACACCCGTACCCTCGGTGTGCTCAACGCCGAGCGGCGGATCGGGCTGCGCCACCACGCCGACTTCGACGCGGTGCTGGCCATGACGGGACTCGGCCGGGCGGTCGAGCCGTGGACGCTGGACCGCAAGGCGGCCTACGGCGTGACGCACGACGTCTTCCACCTCACCGACTGGGGCCGCGCCCCGCACCGGATGCCCGCCGACCGCGCCGAGTATCTGCGGCTGTGGATCCCGTCCTGGCTGGAGAGCTGGCTGGAGGAGGAGCTGTGGGATCTGGTCGGCGAACTGCTCGCCGTGGCGGCCTGCCTGCCCGCGCCCGTCCCGGACGCGGCGGCCTGGCGGCTGCTGGCCGGGGCGCAGGGCGCGGACGGCGCGGTGCCCGAGATCGGCGCCGCGCCGCCGCCGGGCACGGCCGCCGCCGAGGCGTTCACCGCCTGTTACCACTCCACGTTGGTGACCGCCTTCGCGGCCACCCTGGCCCGGATCGGCCCGACGCGGCCGGCGGGCCCGACCGCGGGCGTACGGCGCCCGGTCCTGGAAAGCGAGGCAGCATCGTGATGACGACGGCCGCATCCCCCGCGCTCCTGCACCAGGTGGGCGAGCGCGCGCTGGCCTGGCTCGACGCGAACCGGGAGCACTTCCGGCTCACCGACGACGACCGCGCCACCAGCGGCGCGGTCATCGAACGCCTCAAGCCCATCGGCGAGTTGGCGATCAACATGCGGGTGCTCTCGCGCGAGGGCGTGGCCGGGTCACGGCAGCGCGACCGGTCGCTGCGGCTGCTGGACTTCGCCTGGCGCGAGTTGCTGGACGGCGGCAACGTGCTGGCGGCGCTCCAGCGCGACGAACCGCTCTCCCCCGTGCCGCTGGAGATCTACGCGACCTTCTACGAACTGGGCCACCGGCACCCCGGTGTGGAGGACGCGGTCGCCCTCTCGCGCCGCACGGCGTCCTGGCGGGCCCTGGAGATGGTGCCCAACCGGCGCCTGGGCCTGCTCAACGCCGAGCGCAAGCTGGGCCTGGTGCCCAGCGGCGACTTCGACCTGGCCGTGGAGCGCACCTGGCTGGGCCAGACGCCGGAGCCCTGGACGGTGCAGTTCCACATCGCGTACGACCTCACGCACACCGTCTTCCACCTCACCAACTGGGGCGAGGCGCCGGACCGCATCCCGCCCGCGATCGTCGACTACCTGACGCGGTATCTCCCGGCCTGGACCGAGGACTGGGCCGACCTCGCCCACTGGGACCTGCTCGGCGAGCTGCTGGTCGTGGACGCCTGTCTGCCGCGCCCGGCGCTCGACGGCGAGGTGTGGGAGCGGTACGCCGCCGCGCAGTCCGACAGCGGTGCGATGCCGGTGCGCAACGGGATGCCGGACGGGGACGCGGCCGAGGTCTTCGACCAGGTGCACCACCCGACGCTGGTCGCCGCCTTCGCCTCCGCGATGGCCACCTCCCGCGCGCTGTCGGCGGACACGGACGCCGTCGCGTGAGCGCCACAGCGGTGGACCGCCTCGCGCCGGACGAGGCCGAGGACCGTACGGCCGACGGCGCGCCGGTCCGCGACCTGCTGGAGCGGGCGGTCACCGAGGTCAGGGCGCCCGATGTCGTGCTGGCCGTCTCCCGCGCGGGACGGCGGACGCTGGTGGGCGGCGGCAGCGCGCCGCCGCGGGCGGCGCGCGAGGAGGCGCGGTACGAACTCGGCTCGCTCTCCAAGACGTTCACCGTGCTGCTGCTGGCGGCACTCGCCCGCGACGGCGTACTCGCTCTCGACGACCCGCTCGCCGCGCACCTGCCGGACCTGCCGCTCCCCCACCCGTACGCGCGGCGGATCACGCTGCGGCACCTGGCGACCCACACCTCGGGGCTGCCGCGCGTGCCGCGTGACCTGGTGGCGGGCGCGGTGCTGCGGCCGTACACCAACAGCTACGCCCGCTACGACACCGGACGGCTGCTGCGGGTCTTCGCGGACACCCGTACCCGCCACGCCCCCGGCAGCCGCTGGCACTACTCCAACCTCGGCATCGCGCTGCTCGGACCCGCGATGGAACACGCCACGGGAACGGACTACGGCACGCTGCTGGCGGGTCGGGTGCTGACGCCCCTGGGGCTGCACGGCACCACGACGGGGCCGGGCAGTGTCCTCGCGGCGGTCGGCTACCGGACCGACGGGCGTACGCCGCTGCCGCCGACCGACATGGCGGCCTTCACGGCGGCGGGCGGGGTCCGGTCCACACCGACCGACCTGCTCCGCTACGCCGAGGCGCACCTGCGGCCCGGCGGCACGGCGTTGGAGGCGGCGCTGCGCGACGTCCAGGTCCCGCAACTGCGCCGGGGGCTCGGTCACCGGAACACGCACACGCTGACCTGGTACCACCATCCGGCGCCGGGTGGCCCACTGCTCTTCCACGCGGGGGCCACCTTCGGGCAGCAGACGTTCCTCGGCTTCCACCCGGCCACCGGTACGGCGGTGGCCGGATGCGCCACCCGGCACGACCGCGGCTGCCGCATCGTCAAGACGGCCTACGCGCTGCTGTACCGGCTGTGCGGCGAGCCGAGGGACACGCCCTGACTCAGGAGGTCGCCGCCTCCACCTTCTCCTCCTGCGAGAAGTCCCCCGCCGTGGTGCGCAGCGGGACCTCCTTGATGAGCAGCGACAGCACGAAGGCGATCACCAGGACGCCCGCGCCGACGAGAAAGGCGACGTTGATCGCGTCGGTGAAGCCGGTCTTGAAGGGGTGGGCGAGCGCCGGGTCGACATGGCTGAGGAACGACGTGTCGTTGAGCGTGCCGGTGCTGCCCGAGGACGCCGAGGTGAGCGTCTTGAGCTGGTCCGGGTGCGCGGCGGCGGCCTGCTGGAACGCTTCTCCTCCCTTGGCGGCGGCGAAGGCGGAGCCGATCTTGCCGCCCACGACGGAGTAGACGATCGACAGGAAGACGGCGACGCCGAGCGTGCCGCCCATCTGCCGGAAGAAGGTCGTCGAGGAGGTGGCGACACCGATGTCGCGCGGCGGCACCGCGTTCTGCATGGCCAGCACGATCGTCTGCATGTTCAGGCCGAGTCCGGCGCCGACGACGAACATCGACACGTCCACGTAGAACAGGCTGCTGTCGGCCGACATCTGCCACAGCATCAGCATGCCGCCCACCAGCAAGGCGCAGCCGATGATGGGGAAGATCTTGTAGCGGCCGGTGCGCGAGGTGATCTGGCCGGACACCATCGAGAAGATCATGATGCCGAGCACCAGCGGCAGGGTGAGCAGACCGGCCTTGGTCGGCGAGTTGCCCTTGACGAGCTGGAGGTAGAGCGGCAGCAGCGTGATGCCGCCGAACATGCCGATGCCGATGATCGCGGACTGCGCGGAGCCGACCGCGAAGACGCCGTTGCGGAAGAGCCGCAGCGGCAGCAGCGCCTCCTCGCCCGCCCGGCGCTCGGCCAGCAGGAAGGCGACGATGCCGACCGCGCCGATGACGTAGCAGGACAGCGAGGACGCGGCGCCCCAGCCCCACTCGCGGCCCTGTTCGGCCACGATCAGCAGCGGTACGAGGGCGACGATCAGCGCGGTCGCCCCGAGGTAGTCGATCCGGTGCGGCCGTCGTTCCTGGCGCACGTGCAGGACCCTGGCGACCACGAACAGGGCGAGGATGCCGATGGGGACGTTGATCAGGAAGATCCAGCGCCAGCCGTCGATGCCGAGCAGCGAGTCCTGCCCGGCCAGCGCGCCGCCGATGACCGGTCCGAGCACGCTGGACGTGCCGAAGACGGCCATGAAGTAGCCCTGGTACTTGGCTCGTTGGCGCGGCGGGATGATGTCGCCGACGATGGCGAGCGCGAGCGAGAACAGCCCGCCCGCGCCGATGCCCTGGAGGGCGCGGAAGCCCGCGAGCATGTACATCGACGTCGACAGCATGCACAGCGCCGAGCCGACGATGAATATCGCGATGGCGAAGAGGAAGAACGGCTTGCGCCCGTACTGGTCGGAGAGCTTGCCGTACAGCGGTGTGCTGATCGTCGAGGTGATCAGGAAGGCGGTGGTCACCCACGCCTGGGCGGTCAGGCCGTTGAGGCTCTCACCGATCTTGTAGATGGCCGTGGAGACCACCGTCTGGTCCAGTGCCGCCAGGAACATGCCGAGCAGCAGCCCCGAGAGGATGACCATGATCTGCCGGTGTGTGTACTCCGTCGGGGGCGCCGCGGTGCCGGCCGGCGCGGCGTCTGCCTGAGCACTCATGGTGCTGCTTCCTCTCCCGTAATGCTGCTCTGTTTGCCTTGGGCAACATTACGCCGCCCGGTGCCGCGACCCCCTACCGGCTGCTGGGGGGTGCGGGGTCGCGGGTGCGGGCGGGGCGTGAGCGGGCGGCCTACCGGGGCGTGACGGCGTCCACGCCGGTCAGTTCGGCGGACAGCGTCCACAACCGGGCGGCCTGGTCCGGGTCGATCGCGTAGTCCTTCACACCGATCCTGGTGCCGTCCGCGGGCGCGGGCTCGGCGATCTCGCAGTCCGCCAGGTAGACGCCGCCCTTGCCGTCGAGCATGGACGAGGTGGCGGCCCAGACCTGGGTGGCGGCGCCCTGCTCGGTGCTCTTGAGCCCGGCGGACTCCAGCGGTTCGCCGTTCTCGTCGATCAGGCCGCGCTCGATCAGCTCCGACTGGGGCAGGTGGCGCTGGAGCGGGGTGAGGATGCCGCCGGGGTGCAGCGCGAAGGCCCGCACCCCGCGCCGCGCGGCGAGCTGGTCGAGGTGCACCGCGAACAGCACGTTGGCCGTCTTGGCCTGGCCGTACGCCTGCCACTTCTCGTAGCCGCCGCGCGCGAACTGCGGGTCGTCCCAGCGGATGGCGGAGTAGTGGTGACCGGCCGAGGAGACCGCGACGACGCGCGCGCCGCCGTCCTCGATCGCCGGCCACAGCCGGTTCACCAGCGCGTAGTGCCCGAGGTGGTTGGTGGCGAACTGCGCCTCCCAGCCGGGTCCTACCCGCGTCTCGGGGCAGGCCATGACGGCGGCGCTGTTGATGACGATGTCGATGCCGCGCCCGGTGGCCAGGAAGCGCTCGGCGAAACCGCGGACGCTGTCGAGGTCGGCCAGGTCGAGCTCGTCGACCTCCACGCCGTCGATGCCGTCGAGCGCGTCCTTGGCGGTCGTGGGCCGCCTGGCCGGTACGACGACGTGGGCGCCCGCCGCGGCCAGCGCGCGGGTGGTCTCCAGGCCGATGCCGGAGTAGCCGCCGGTGACGAGGGCGAGCCTGCCGGTCAGGTCGATCCCCTCCAGCACCTCCCGCGCGGTGGTCCGTGCGCCGAATCCCGAGCCGATCGCGTGCTGAGTCGTTGTCATGCCTCACACGCTAGGAGCTGGAGTGGACTCCAGCGCAAGCGCCGCGGCCCCGGACGTGTCGGGGCGGTTCCTAGAAGAAGCCCTGGTTCGGCAGCGGCGTTCCGTTGAGTTCGTAGCGGCCCACCGCGACCGCTTTGAGCGTCTTCGGATTGTGGGCGGCGATCGTACGGATGTTGCGCCAGTGCCGGTCGAGGTGGGCGCCGCGGCGGACCAGCGAGCCGCCGCCGATGTCGAAGAGCTCGGACGCGGCGCGGTTGGCGAGTTCGTCCACGACGACCTTGGCCTTGGCGTTGAGCAGCGACGCGCGCGCGGACAGCTCGGCCTCCTCGGAGGTGCCGTGCGCCGCGTAGGCGTCCTCCAGCGCGCGTCCGGCGGTCAGGACCAGGGCCTGCGCGGCGAACGCCTGGCTGTGCAGCAGCCCCACGCTGTACTGCACGATCGGGTCCTCGGTCGGCGCGTCGGCGGGCGCGTGGTAGAAAGCCCGCTTCTTGGCGCGGACGTGTGCGACGGCGTCGGCCGCCACCCGGCGCAGGATGCCCGCGATCATCGCGTTGAGCTGGATGTGGAAGAACGTCGCGGGGTACGGGACGGATTCGCGGGCGTCGGTCGCCCGGACGAAGTAGTCCTCGGGTGTGATGGCGACATCGTCGAAGGTCACCGTGCCGCTGCCCGTGAAGCGCTGGCCGAAGCCGTCCCAGTCGTTGGGGCGCAGCACGCCGGGGCGGTCGGTGGGGACGATGACCTGGGCCCTCCCGCCGTCCACGTCGGTGACGCCGACGACCAGCCAGTCCATGTACAGGCTGCCCGTGGTGTAGTGCTTCGTGCCGTTCAGCCGCAGGCCACCGTCCGTGCGGCTGACGGTGGTCCGGTACGGGAAGTCGGTGGCCCCCGCCTTCGCGCCCAGTTCGGTGGAGGCGGAGCCGATCAGCTCACCGCGCGCGACACGGTCGAGCCAGACCGCGTCCTCGGGGCGGGCGCCGCGCAGCAGCCCCTCCACCACACCGAAGTGGCTGCGCAGGATGTGCGCCACATTGGAGTCCGCGGCGCCCAGGTCGATGAACACCTCGAAGAGCTGGGTGAGGCTCGCGCCGCCCCCGCCCCGTTCGGCCGGCACCCGCAGGGCGCCGAGCCCTGCCCTTTTCGCCGCCTCGACGGCCGCGTACGGCAGTTCGTCGCGCTCGTCCCGCCCGATCGCGCCGTCGCCGATGTGCTCGATCAGCTCCCGCAGTCGCGCCGAGCCGAAGGTGACACCGCTCGTGGCCTCGGCTGTTTCCGTCATGCGTGCTCCCCTGCTCACTGTGGCGCCCGGGTTCCTGTGGCACCTCAGCGTCGATCCGGCGACGTGGCCGATCAACAAGGTTCGGCTACGGTGTCGTTGCGGCTGCGCTTAACTGTCGGGCCGAGGTGCGCTCGTCACCGCGGCGCGGTCCCGGTCCCGGACCGCGCGGGTGCGCGGCGCGGTACGCGGTCCTGGCGGCGCGGTCAGGAGGCGACCCGCAGGACCCGTCTGTGCAGCGCCTGTTCACCGATCGAGCGCAGCGTGCGCAGGACGAGCGCGATGTTCGGGTCGTTCCTGCGGGTGGTGCGCGTGACCGAACTGATCGTGCGGTAGCCGATCGGCACGCCCTCGACGATGAGGTGTTCCAGGTGCGCCGGTACGGACAGCCGGGGCACGATCGCCGAGACGACCTCGGTGGCGGCCAGGTCGCAGACGATCTGGGCGGTCACCAGCCGGTGCGTGATCCGCGGGGTGAACCCGGCCCGCTCGGCGGCCCGCAGCAGCGCGGTGTCCAGGGTGGAGTTGGCCAGACCGGTGACCCACACCTGTTCGGCGAGCGCGGCGAGCCCCAGGCTGCGGACCCGGGCGTGCAGCCCGGTCGGCGCAAGGAGCACGAACGGCTCGACCAGCAGCACCTCCCGGCTCAGCCCGTTGAGCAGGTCCTGCGCCTCGAAGTCGCACCGGTAGGTGACGGCCACGTCGACCTCGCCCTGGCGCAGCAGGCGCAGCGCGTCATCGGCCTCGGCCTGCTGGAGGTGGATCTGCAAGTGCGGCTCCTCGGCGCTCAGCAGGTGGATCAGCGGCGCCGCCAGGACGGGTATGCCCAGGTTGTAGGAGACCATCGCGATCTGTCCCGAGACCTGGTCGCGGGTGGCCGCGAGCGCGCTCATCGCGTCGTCGACGGCGCCGAGCACGACGCGTACGTGGTCCACGAGGATCCGGCCACTGCGGGTGAGGCCCAGGGTGCGCCCGTCCCTGCGGAACAGGATCGAGCCGGTCTCGACCTCCAGGACCCGGAGTTGCTGTGAGACGGCGGAGTTGGTGATGTTGCGCCGTTCGGCGACGGCGGTGACCGTGCCGAGATCGGCGAGATCGCGTAGCAGCATCATGCGACGCAGGTCGAGCATGCTCATGGTTGACCTCAGATGTTGTCGAGTTGACCCCCACGACACCCAGGCGCGGCGCGGCCGGTACCGGCGGCGGCGGTCTGGGTTCGATTCTGACGAGCGGCGGCGCTCCTAGGAGGGCAGGCCGCGCTTCGGCACCAACGGCGTGGTGCGGATCAACGACGACAGGCGGCGACGCAGACGCGCATGAGATCGACATGGCGTCGCGCGAAGAGGTCCGTCCCGGTCACGCACCGAGGATCGCACACCCACCCCGATTCCCACCACGTCCTAGATCGTGTCGATTCGCACAGTGCCGCCCCGGCCTCCCCCGCCCACCCCACTGTTAAGCCAGGTCCCGGCTATTGCTGTAGCCAGATCTTCTTGTTCGCCCCTTCCCGTCCCCGCAGGCTGAGGCCCTATTCGCAGCTCGGCGTCGCCGTCGGGCACTCGATCGGGGAAGTCCATGGGTCTCGAACTCGAAGGAAAACGCGCCGTCGTCACCGGGGGCGGCACGGGCATCGGTTACGCCATCGCCGAGGAACTGGCGCGCGAGGGCGTGCGGGTGGCGATCACCGGACGGCGGGGGGACGTCCTGGACGACGCGGTCGTACGGATCAGGGAGTCGACCGGCGCCGACGTGCTCGCCGTGCGGGCCGACACCGGTGACGACGACTCGGTGCGCGAGCTGGTCGACACCGTGAGAACGGCCTTCGGCGGTCTCGACATCCTCGTCAACAACGCCGCCGAGCAGCCCGCGCAGAAGGGGCCGAGCTTCCAGGACGCCGACGACGCCTGGTTCCAACGGCAGCTCAACGTCAAGGTGATCGGCTATCTGCGCACCATCAAGGCCGTCGCGCCGCTGCTGATCGAGAACGGCTGGGGCCGTGTCATCAACATCAGCGGCACCGGGGCCCGTTCGACCGTCTCGGTGATCGGCTCGGTCCGCAACGCCTCGGTGATCGCGCTGACCAAGAACGTCGCCGACGAACTCGGCCCGCACGGCGTCAACGTCACCGTCGTCCACCCCGGTCCCACCCGCACCGAGCGGTACGTCGAGCTTCAGAGCGGCGGCGCGGCCGACGGCGCGGCGCCCGCCGCGCCGGGCAACGTCATCGGCCGGGTGATCGAGCCGCACGAGGTGGCGTGGGTGGTCGCCTTCCTCGCCTCGCCGCGCAGCGTGGCCGTCGTCGGCGACGGCGTCTACGCCGGCGGCGGCGTGCCCGGCGCCATCCACTACTGATCCGACCAGAGTCCAGGAGAGTTCTGATGACCGAATCCGTGGCCCCCGCCATCGCCGTCGACGAGTTGCGCGCGCTGCTCGACGGCGGCCAGGAGTACGCGCTCGTCGACGTCCGTGAGTCCGGCGTCACGGCGGCGCAGGGGTCGATCCTGCTCGCCGTCTCGATCCCGCTCAGCGTCCTGGAGCTGAAGGTGGGGGCGCTGGTCCCCCGCCGTGACACGCCGGTCGTCGTCTACGACGGCGGCGACGCGGAGCTGGCGGGGCGCGGCGCGGCCCGGCTGCGCGCGCTCGGCTACACCGACGTCCGGGTGCTCGACGGCGGCCTCGCCGCGTGGGCCGCAGCCGGGCACAAGGTCCACAGCGGCGGCGATCACGTCATCGGGCAGGCCTTCGGCGAGTGGATCGAGGAGGTCTACCAGACGCCGCACATCAGCGTGCCGGACTTCCTGAGCCGCCGCGCGGCCGGTGAGGACATCGTGCTGCTGGACAGCCGCCCCATCGGCGAGTTCCGCGACCACAGCCTGCCCGGCGGGACGTCGATACCGGGCGCCGAACTCGTCTACCGCGCGGCCGAGGCGGTGTCCTCGCCCGACACCCTCGTCGTGGTCAACTGCGCCGGGCGCACGCGGAGCATCCTCGGCGCCCAGGTGCTCATCAACGCGGGCCTGCCGAACCGGGTGGTGTCGCTGGAGGGCGGCACCCAGTCCTGGGTGCTGGAGGGGCACGAACTCGACCACGGCGAGACGTCCTCGGTGGCGCCGCCGACCGGCGCGGCGCTGGAGGCGGCGCGGGAGAGCGCGGTCCGCTTCGGCGAGCGCTTCGGGATCGAGCACATCGACGCGGCGGCGCTCGCGGCGTTCGGCAAGGACGACACGCGTTCGCTGTACGTCCTGGACGTGCGCACGCCCGAGGAGTTCGAGGCCGGTCACCTGCCCGGCTCCCTGTCGGCGCCGAGCTGGGATGTCGCGCCGTGGGTGTTCCGGCACGTCGGCACGCACCATTCCCGTGTGGTCCTCGTCGACAACGACGGCGTACGGGCCGCGGTCGCCGCCTCCTGGATCGCCCAGATCGGCTGGGCGCAGGTGTTCGTCCTCGACCGGGCCCTGGAAGGCGTCGACCTGGAGACCGGCCCGGTGCCGCGGCCCCTCCTCGACCCGCCGTCCGGCGGCTTCGAGACGGTCACCGCGCAGGAACTGGACGGCGCCCCGGCCGACACCCGGCTCGTGCTCGACGTGGCGCCCAGCCCGGAGTACCGCACCGGCCACGTCCCCGGCGCCCGGTTCGCCATCCGCGCCCGGCTCGCCGCGTCGGCCGCCGAGCTGCCCGGCACCGGGCCGGTCGTGCTGACCTCCTCCGACGGGGTGCTCGCGCGCTACGCCGCCGCCGACCTCGCGGCGGCCACCGACCGTCCGGTGCGGGTGCTCGACGGCGGCACGGCGGCGTGGCGCGCGGCCGGTCTGCCCGTGGAGACCGACCGGGCCGAGTGGCTGCACGCCCCGGAGGACGTCGTCGCCTCCGGCTGGCGCGAGAGCGACCCCGAGGACCGCAAGGCCGGATTCCGCCGCTATCTGTCCTGGGAGCTCGGCCTGGTCGCCGAGTTGGCGCAGGACGACACCGTTCCGTTCAAGAAGTTCGCCTGAGGCACTGACCCCCTGTGAGGACACGCTCATGACCGCCATCGCCAGGCCCCTCACCACCCGGCCGGTCGACACCGCCGCCGAGGTGACGCGTTGACCGGCGCCGCTTCCGTCACCGACACCGCGCCCGCGCCGGGTGCGCCGACCGCCACGAGGACTCCGCGGGGCGCGGCGGGGCTCATCGACCTCAGCCCGCGCAACCGCGGGCGCGAGAGCGTGCGCAAGCGGGTCCGCTTCTGGAGCGGCTGGACCCTGCGCGTCGGCGTGCCCGTCGCACTGATCGCCCTCTGGCAGCTCGCGTTGACCTGGGGCTGGACCACCGAGGACGTGCTGCCCTCGCCGAAGACCATCGTCGAGGCGTACCAGTACCTGTGGAACAACGGCTCGCTCCAGGCCGCCGTACCGGTGTCGCTGCGGCGGGCCGGTGAGGGGCTGCTGCTCGGCGGCAGCGCGGGGCTGGTGCTCGGGATCTTCGCCGGTCTGTGGAAGATCGGCGAGGAGATCTTCGACGCCACCCTCCAGATGCTGCGGACGGTGCCGTTCATCGCGCTGGTCCCGCTGTTCGTCACCTGGTTCGGCATCGACGAGCCGTCCAAGCTCGCCCTCATCACCGCCGCGGCGCTGTTCCCGCTCTACCTGAACACGTTCCACGCCGTGAAGGGCGTCGACCAAAAGCTCATCGAGGCGGGCAGGACCTTCGGGCTCAGCGGCTTCCGGATCGCCCGCCGGATCATCTTCCCGACGGCGCTGCCCGGCATCCTCACCGGTCTGCGCTTCGCCTGCTCCTTCTCGCTGCTGTCGCTGGTGCTGGCCGAGCAGGTCAACTCCACCGCCGGGATCGGCTATCTGATCATCAACGCCCAGAACAACCAGCGCCCGGACATCGTCATCGCCGGCATCTGGATCTACGCCGTGCTGGGCATCCTCATCGACTTCGTCATGCGCGGCGTCGAGCGTCTCGTCCTGCCTTGGAGGGCCCGTGTCGGTATCAACTGAATCGCCGGGCGACCTCGCCGCGGACAGCGCGGGATACGCCGTCACCGCGCTGGGGGTCCGACGGGTCTTCGACGGCCGTGCGGTGCTCGACGGGGTCGATCTCCGGCTGCGGAAGGGGGAGTTCGTCGCGCTGCTCGGAGCGTCCGGCACCGGTAAGACGACGTTGCTCCGTATCGTCGGCGGACTCGACACCGCCGACGAGGGGAATGTCGTCGTGCCCCGCGTGCGGTCGACCGTCTTCCAGGAGCCGCGGCTGGTTCCCGCGCAGAAGGTGTGGCGCAATGTCGTGCTCGGCGCGCGGCGTCCGCGAGCCGCGTACGGCAGAGCGCTCGACGCGCTGGCCGAGGTCGGTATCGAGAGCCACGCCAAAGCCTGGCCCCGGACGCTGTCCGGCGGTGAGGCGCAGCGTGTCGCACTCGCCCGCGCGCTGGTCACCGAGCCCGATCTGCTGCTGCTCGACGAGCCCTTCGCGGCCCTGGACGCGCTGACCCGGATCAAGATGCACGACCTGCTGGCGGCGCTGTGCGCCAAGCACGAGCCCGCCGTCGTCCTGGTCACCCATGACGTGGACGAGGCGATCCTGCTCGCCGACCGTGTCCTGGTCCTCTCGCGCGGTTCGATCGCCCTGGACCAGCGGGTCGAGATCGACAAGCCCCGCCACCGCGACGATCCGCGGTTCCTCGAACTGCGGGCGGCGCTGCTCGACCAGCTCGGCGTGGCCCGCACCGTCGGCGGCGGCGACGAGGAGGTGGCCGCCGACCATTGACGACCCGTCAGATCAGCGCACCACGAACCGTCTTCACCCGACACATCCCGAGGAAGTCATCGCACATGTACAGCACCGGCAAGCACTCCCCCTTCGTCCAGCGCACGTTCACCGCCTTCGCGGCCGTCGCCCTCGCCATGGTCGCCACCGCCTGCGGCGGTTCCGGCGGCGCCTCGACCTCCGCGAAGAACGCGGGTTCCGGGTCGAACGGCGGCTCGACGGGCGGTTCCTCCTCCGCCGCCGCGGTCGACCTGTCCGGCGTCAATCTCACGATCAGTTACCAGACCGCCGACTTCCCCGCGCTGCTGAAGGAGTCGGGCCTGTTCGAGGACACTCCGTACAAGTACAAGGTCCCGATCATCGCGGGCCCGGCGAACCAACTGGCGGCGCTGTACGGCAAGCAGATCGACGTCGGCCAGGTCGGTGAGAACACCGCCGCCTTCGAGGCCGCCAACGCCTCGGCCGACTGGACGAAGACCGGCGCCCCGATCCAGGGCTTCGCGGTGACCTGGACGCCCGACGCGCCCTACCCGGCCGCCGTGTACGTGACGAAGAGCTCCGGCATCACGACGCTCGCCGAGCTGAAGGGCAAGAAGATCGGCTACAACTACGGCGGCAACATCTACGCCGCCTACGTCGTCGCGCTGGAGAAGGGCGGCTTCGGCCCCAAGGACGTCCACGGTGTGCAGTTCCCGAGCAACCAGGCCGCGGCCAACGCCTTCAACGCCGGGCGCCTGGACGCGGTGGTGACCAGCTACAGCAACGTGAAGAAGCCCGTCGACGCCGGAAAGGCGATCAAGATCGCCGACAACGCGACGCTCGGCATCCTCGGCGGCAGCGGCTGGATCGCCAGGACCGAGGTGCTCGACGACCCGGCCAAGCTGGCGGCACTCAAGGACTTCTACGGCCGGCTGCGGACCTTCTACGAGCAGTGGATCCCCGGTCACGAGACCGCGTACGAGAAGGTCGAGCAGCAGGTCCTCAGCCAGACGCCCGACGTGGCCAAGGTCAACTGGGAGAACGCCCGGCACTCGACCTTCTACAAGATCGGTGACCCGGAGTTCCTGCGGATCCAGCAGGCGACCGTCGAGGCCGCGTACAAGTACGGCGGGCTGAAGACCAATGTCACGTCCAAGCTCGGGTTCAACTACACCACGGCGCTGGACGACGTGACGACCGGCTGACACGGCGCCGCTCCCGAACCACCGGCTGAGGAGTAACCATTGACCGACATCACTCGACGCAGGCTCGGCACCGAGGGGCTGGAGGTCTCGGCCCTCGGCCTGGGCTTCATGAGCTTCGCGCGGTCCACCGACGCCGACGAGCGGCACAGCGCGTCGGCGTTGGTGGGCGAGGCGATCGACCTCGGCATCGACTTCTTCGACACCGCCGACATCTACGGCCCGGCCATCAGTGAGACGCTGCTCGGGCAGGCGGTCAAGGGCCGCGGTGACGGCCTGGTCATCGCCACCAAATTCGGCAACCCGCTCGACCGGGCCACCAACCCCGACGCCCGCCCCATCGACGGCCGTCCGGAGTACGTACGGTCGGCGGTGGAGGGCTCGTTGCGGCGCCTGGGCGTCGACCACATCGACCTCTACTACCAGCACCGGGTCGATCCGACGGTGCCGATCGAGGAGACGGTCGGCGCGCTGAAGGAGCTGGTCGAGGCGGGCAAGGTCCGCTGGATCGGTCTGTCGGAGCCGGGTCCGCGGACTCTGCGCCGCGCCCATGCCACACATCCGGTCACCGCGATCCAGAACGAGTGGTCGCTCTTCACCCGCGACATCGAGGCCGAAACGCTGTCCATCGCGCGGGAGTTGGGCATCGGCATCGTGCCGTTCTCGCCGCTGGGCCGCGGGTGGCTGACCGGTCGGCTGCGCAGCCGTGCGGATCTGACGGGCCGTCGGCTGGAGCACCCGCGGTTCGCCGAGGAGGTCTTCGACACGAATGTGAAGCTGGCCGACGAGGTCGTCGCCGTCGCGGCCGAACTCGGCGCCGAGCCCGGTCAGGTGGCCCTCGCCTGGGTGCTCTCGCGGGGTGAGGACGTCGTGCCGATCCCCGGCACCCGGCACGCCGCGTATCTGCGGGAGAACGTCGGCGCGTTCGACGTCACGCTCACACCGGAGCAGGCCGCGCGGCTGGCCGGCATCGCCGAGCGGGTCGAGGGCGACAGGGCGCTGCGGCCCGGCGCCATCGGGGCCGAGGCGCGCCTGCCGGACGCCGCCGGTTCCTGATCCGGCGGCAGCCCGAAGAGCCGCCCGGCGTACCGGCCCCGTGGGATGGGGGTCGGTACGCCGGGCGGCTCCGTCGCGCCGTGCGGCCGTGCGGCCTCAGACCGGGGTGGCCGCCGGGACGGGCAGGCCGAGGTTGCCGCGCAGCGTGCTCGCCTCGTACTCCTTGCGGAAGATCCCGCGGCGCTGGAGCTCCGGCACCAGGTGGTCGACGATGAGGTCGAGGCCGTCGGGGTAGAGGTCGTGGTTCAGGTTGAACCCGTCCGCGGCGCCCTCGGTGAAGTACGCCTCCATCTCGTCGGCGATCTGCTCCGGGGTGCCCACCACCATGCGGTGACCGCCGCCGGCGATGTGCCGGTCGAGCAGGTCGCGCACCGTCAGGTTCTCGTTGCGGGCGGACTGGAGCACGGAGTTGGCGAAGCCATAGCTGCTCGGCTTCCACTCCGGCGAGTTGATCAGGTCCCAGGGCGGCTGCCGGTCGAGCTCCAGGCTGTCCACCGGCAGGCCGAGCTGCGCCGCCAGCGACGTCAGGGCGTCGGTGGTGTCGGTGCTCAAACCGGCCAGCAGGTCGCGGCGCTCGCGCGCCTCGGCCTCGGTGCTGCCGATGACCGGCCACAGTCCGGGCAGGATCAGGACGTCGTCGGGGTCGCGGCCGTGAACGTCGCGGGCCCGGGCCTTCACCTTGGCGGCGAAGTCCTTGCCCTGCTGGAGGTTGTGCGCGGCGCAGAAGACCGCGTCGGCGTACTTCGCGGCCAGGTCGATGCCCTGCTCCGACGCGCCCGCTTGCAGGACGACGGGGTGGCCCTGCGGCGAACGCGGCACCTGGTACCAGGTCTTGACCCGCAGGTGCTCGCCGACGTGGTCGACCTCCCGCACCTTCGTCAGGTCGGTCAGCTCACCTGACGCCTTGTCACCGACGAGCGCGTCGGGGTCCCATGACTCCCACAGCGCCCTGATCACCGCGATCGCCTCGTCCGCGCGGCCGTAGCGGGCGTCCCGGTCGGGGTGCGCGTCGAGGCCGAACTGGGCCCCGGCGCGCGGCGACTGCGTGGTGACGACGTTGACGGCGGCCCGGCCGCCCGAGACCAGGTCGAGCGAGGAGCCCAGCCGGGCGATGTGGTACGGGTGGCGGTAGGTGGACGACACGGTCGCCACCAGGCCGACGTGCGTGGTGGCGCGGGCGATCGCGGTCAGCACGACGAACGGGTCGATCGCGTTCCACGGCCTGGTGAAGTCCTGCTGGGAGAATCCGAGGGTCTCGGCGAGGAACACCGCGTCCAGCAGGCCGCGTTCCGCGGTCCGGCCGAGGTTCTCCCATTCGTCGATGTCGAGGAAGCCGAGCGGGTCGTCGCGCAGGCGCCAGCCCCCCGGTGCTCGGCCCAGCGCGTTGGCGTTGACGTTCAAGTGCAGTCGGCGTGTGCTCACTGGTGGCGGTCTCCTGATCAGGCCGTGCGCGCGGTGGCGCGGCTCGCGTCGGTCACCAGGGGCGGAAGCCCGTAGTGGCCGCGCAGCGTGGTGGACTCGTACTCCCTGCGGAAGATCCCGCGCCGCTGGAGCTCCGGCACCAGGTGGTCGACGACCTGCTCCAGGCCGGACGGGAAGATGTCGAAGTTGATGTTGAAGCCGTCGGCGGCGCGTTGGGTGAACCAGCTCTCGATCTCGTCGGCGACCTGCTCGGGCGTGCCGACGATCGCGTTCTGCGCGTTCGCGCGGCGTTCGAGGACCTCGCGCACGGTGAGGTCGCCCTGGCGTGCCACGGACAGCACGCCGTTGGCGGCGCCAACGCTGCGCGGGCTCCACCGCGGCGAGTTGATGTAGTCCCAGGGCAGGGCCTTGTCCAGGCTCAGCAGGTCGACGGGGACGCCGAGTTGGACGGCCAGCGCGCGCACTGCGGCGTCGTCCGCCTCCACGGGGCCGACCAGTTCGGCGCGGCGCCGGATCGCCTCGGCCTCGGTGCCGCCGAGGGTGATGTTGAGGCCGGGAAGGACCAGGAGTTCGTCCGGGTCACGCCCGTGGGCGGCGGCGCGGGCCTTCAGCCCGCGGTAGAACTCCTGCCCGGTCGACAGGGTGTTGGAGGCGCAGAACACGGCGTCCGCGTGCTGCGCGGCCAGTTCGATGCCCAAGGGCGACGCTCCGGCCTGGACGATGACCGGCCGCCCCTGCACGGAGCGCGGGAACTGGAACCGCCCCCTGAAGCCCACGTGTTCGCCGTCGAAGTCCACCGTCGGGACCCGGCCGTCGTCCACCAGTTCGCCCGTCGTGGGGTCGGCGACCAGGGCGTCCGGGTCCCAGGAGTCCCACAGCCGCTTGACGGCGTTCAGCACCTCTTCGGCGCGCCCGTACCTGACCTCGCGTGCGGGAAGCGGTCCCCGCCCGTACAGGGCCGCGGCCGCGTCCTCGCCGGAGGTGACGATGTTGACCGCCGCCCGGCCGCCGGAGGCGATGTCGAGCGTCGCGGCGCGGCGCGCGATGTCCCACGGCTGGTAGAAGGTCGCGGACAGGGTCGTCACCAGACCGATGTGGCGGGTGGCGCGGGCCACCGCCGTCTGGAGCATGAACGGGTCGAAGGCGTGCCACGGCTTGCTGAAGTCGGTGGCGCCGAGGTGGTCGGCGAGGAAGACCGCGTCCAGCAGGCCGCGCTCGGCGATCCGCCCGAGCTTCTCCCAGGAGGCGACGTCGAGGAACCAGGTGGGCGGAGAGCTGTGCCGCCAGCTGTTCGGCGGTTTCGCCAGCCCGTTGGCGTTGACGTTGAGGTGCAGGAATCGTTCGGTCACGGCCCCATGCTTGGGCGAACCGCTCCGGGGATGAAGCCGAAGCGGCTACCGGTTCCCTTAAGCTCCCCTTCGCGGTCCGCGCCAGGGCCGGGCCGGTGCCGCGCCGTTGTCGAGCCGGTGCCGGGCGGATGTCAGGTCGGTGCCGGGCCGAGACCGGGCGGCTCGTGCGTCAGCCCGCCAATTCCCTGATCAGCGGGACCGCGCGGGAGAGCCGGACGGTGCCGTACGCGATCAGGCCGACGGCCGCCAACTGCGGCACGACCCACCAGCCGGTACGGATGTGCTCGCCGTAGACGGTGATGCCCAGCGCCAGGCTGACGGTGGCGTCGCCGAGGGTGAGGGCGGGCTGCGAGGCGATGATCGGCCCGGACTGGAGGGCGCTCTCCAGCAGGAAGATCGCGGTGACGCCGCACAGCGCGAAGCCGTAGGTCTGCCACGCGGTCAGGAAGGCGACGCCGCCGTGCGCGGAGAAGGTGTCGGCGGCGGACTTCATCAGCGCCGCGGTGAGCGCGTTGGCCACCGCGGACGCGGCGCCCAGCAGGGCGGCCCTCGGCGCGCCGGAGGGCCGGTGGCGGGCGATGACGACCGCCCAGCCGATGGCGCCCACGCAGAGCAGGACGGCGGGCACCCAGTGCGCCATGGACGCCTGGGCGCCGCCGCCGCCCGGCGCCGCGGCGCCCAGGGCGAGCGCCAGACCCGCGACCATGCAGGCGACGCCGCTCCAGCCCGCGCGCGGCAGGGCGCGCCCGAGCAGCGGCACGCTGAAGAGCAGGGCGAGCGGCAGTTCCAGGATGAAGACGGGCTGCGCGAGGGCCAGGGGTCCCGCCACCAGGGCGAGGGCCTGGAAGGCCGCGGCGCCCGCCACTCCGCAGATGCCGAGCAGCCACACCGGCTGCCGGATCATCGCGAGCATCTGACGCGGGCGCATCGCGTCGTTGGGCGGCACGGCGAGCGCGGCCTTGCGCTGGAGGACGGTTCCCACCGCGTTGCTGGCCGCACCGAGCAACGCGAAGAACACACACAGCACCAGCAGGGTCGGCCTCCCGTGACGTAACTCCCCTGGCGCAGCGTAGGCGGCGCGCGGCACCGACGCACACGCGGGTGGGGGTCACGGGCCTTGCTTCACCCGTTCGCGGGGGCGGCCCGGTGCTCCCGCCTGCGCGGGAGCACCGGGCCGCCGTCACCGTGGGTTCACGGTGAGGGGATCAGCGGGTCACGGATAGGACACGACATTGCTGGGGGTGGTGTTGGACGCGGTGACCGCTCCGGTGTCGTTGATGACGTGGGTGATGGTGCCCACGCCGCCGAGCGAGACGGTCAGCGCGCTGTGGAATTTCACGCCGGAGGTGTTGGGCACCTCGAACGCGTGGTAGCTGTTCACCGCCGGGTTGACGTTGAAGTAGCAGTAGCTGCCGAGCCCCCACGCCTCATGGGTGGTGACGTTCGCGCCGACCTTGTAGGCGGCGTATCCGTTCTGCCCGTTGGGGTTGACCCAGGCGGCCTGGTTCGGCGGGTCGTACGGCATCTCGTTCTGGAAGAAGATCGTCTTGCCGCCCTGGCCGTTCCAGACGACCTCGTACTTCTGGTAGTGCTCGACGAACAGGCCGGTCGCGAGCACATTGGCGCCGTTGACGATCAGACCGGTGTCGGCGGTGTTGGACGTCCAGCCGACGCCGCTGCCGTGGTCGGCGCGCCAGGCCCAGATGTGGTCGATGATCGTGTTGGCGCTGTTCACGATGAGGCTGGTGGTGGCCTTGCCCGCGACCTGGCCGCCGATCCGGAAGAAGACGTCCTGGATGGTGGTCGGGTTGGCGGCGTGGCTCGCGGTGGAGCCGGAGGGGCCGACGGTCAGCAGCGCGGCGGAGTTGGTGGTGCCCGCGTCGAAGAGCAGACCCTTGAGGCGTACGCCGTCCACGTCGGCGACCTGCATGGCGTTGACGCCGTTGTCGGGCACGAACGTCGGGTAGCCGATGCCGAGGATGGTGGTGTTGGCCTTGGTCACGTTGAGCGTCTGGTTGAGGTGGTAGACGCCGGGGGTGACGAAGAGGTTGCAGCCCTGGGACAGGGCGGTATTGATGGTCGCGGCCGTGTCCCCGGCCTTGACCACGTAGAACTGGCTCATCGGCAGCGAGGTGCCGGGGGTGCTGCCGTTGGCCCAGCTCGGTCCGGACGCGTTGGTGCGCAGCGACGGCAGGAAGACCCGGTACTTGCCCGCGCTGTCGACGTACAGGTACGGCACGTCACGGGAGACCGGGGTGGTGGCCAGCGTGGTCTCCGGCGGGTTCGGGAAGGTGTTGGCCGGGGCGCCGTTGACGCCGGAGAAGACCATGTTCCACACGCCGCCCGCCCAGCTCCCGAGGTTGCTGTCGCGGGTGTACCACTGCTGCTGCGAGACGGACGCGGCCTGGCCGCTGACCTTGGTGTCGGCGATGTAGCCGCCGCTGGCGTAGCCGTAGCTGGCCGGGTAGAGCGCGAGCCCGCCGTGCACGTCGATCCGGCGGAAGGGCGCGGCCTGCGCGACGGCCCAACGGTCGGTGCCGCTGGAGGGGTTGATCGCCAGATTCTCCGCGGACCGCCAGAAGTTCTGGGTCGCGTTGCCCGCGTCGGAGGCGTTGAAGGCGTCCACGGTGACGTCACCGTTGATCGTGACGTCGTCGGGGTTCTGGCCGAGACCGGCAACCGAGGTGTAGAAGCCGACGTTGTCGGACACGTTGTACGTGCCCGGCTTGAAGAGCTGCGCGACCCGGTTGTTGCTGAACTGCGCGGTCTGGGTGTCCTTCTGCTGCGCGAACTGCGCGTCGAGCTGCGCCTGGATGGTGGCGCTGGACATCGACGGGTCGTAAATGTGGACGTTCGACCCGAAGTTGGGAGTGTCCGACTGCGTCGGGCAGCTCGCCGAGGTCGAGCCGATGGTGTAACTGGCGGTGGCCACGGCCGAGTTGGTGGACCCGGACTTGATGCCGATCGCCTTGACCGTGGTGCTCGCCGAGATGTTCAGCGGCGCGCTGTAGAGCGTGGAGGAGGCGGTCGGCGTGGAGCCGTCCAGCGTGTAGCGGATGCTCGCGCCCGAAGTGGCGTCGGATATCGTCACGCTCTGCGCCGAGCTGAAGGTGCCGCCCGCCGGGCTGAAGGTCGGCGTGGCGACGGTCGTTCCGGTGCCGCCGGTGCCGCCCCCGGTCGTACTCCCGCTGCCCTGGGTGTACGAGAAGTGCGGCGTGTCGTACTGCGGGCCGCTCTTCTCGTACGTGAACCAGTAGTCGAGCACGGTGCCGGTGGTCAGCGAGCTGACGGTCTGGGTCCAGACGCCCGCGTTGTTGGTCATCCGGACGTTCTGCTGATTCGCGCCGTTGACCAGGTAGTGGACGTCGACGTAGGCGGCGGCCGTGGTGGGCTTGAACGTGATCTGCGCCTGCGTGGAGTTCAGTTGGGCGACGCTCTGCGTGTAGTCGGACGCGTCCGCCGAGGCGGTTCCGACGGTCTGGGTGAGGCCGATGATCCCGGCCAGAACGAGGACGAGGGCCCCGAGCAGGGCGACCACGCGTCGCTGCCGACGCGGCGTGCCCTCGGTACGGGCCGGGAGGATGGATCTGCGCATGTGTGGGGGTCCTTTCGCCTGGGTTCGCGAAGTGAACACCAGGGTCAGCGCGGAGATGTGGGGGTGGATCGCGCTCGGCACTGCACATTCAGAGCCAAGGTCCCGCCTTGGCCCTTTGATTCAGTCTCTTGAAAACGCTCTCAATCTGCGGATGGCGGTAATCCCGAATCCGTAAGGCAGTGTCAAGTGGCCATGGCGAGCCGTCAAGCACATGCACCGGATTCACACAGTGAACGATTCGAGTGGGGCGAGCGGGAGGCGTGGGATCCGTGGTGCGCCGCCCAGGTCACGCCTCGTCCGCGGTCATCCCTGCCCCCGCTCACGCCCGCCCCGCTCACGCCCTGCCCCGGTCACGCCCTGCCCGCGTCGTCGCGGGCCAGGAACGGGCGCAGGAGCGCGAGCAGGGCGCGCGGCCGGTGCAGCGGGATGATGTGGCCGCAGTCCTCGATGAGGTGTGCGGTGAGATCGTCGGCCAGCGGGCGCAGTTGGCGTGCGAGCACGTCGCCGACCGGCTGGGCGCCCAGGGCCATCGTCGGCACCGTCAGGCGGTGGGCGGCGACCGCCTCACCGATCCGCGCCGCGCTCTCGGGCAGGGCGCGGTAGTACGAGAACGCGCGGCTCAACGCCTCGCGGCCGGTGTACGCGCGCACGAACGCGTCCCGAAGTGCGGGGCGCACTCCCTCGCCGAGCGTGCCGGAGCGCAGGAACCAGTCGACGTACTCGGCTTCGTGACCCTCCAGCACGGTCTCGGCGAGGCCGGGCGCCGCACGGTGGAAGCCGAACCACCACGGCGGTCCGGCGGCGAGGAAGTCCTCGGCGCCGGGCAGCGCGCCCAGCAGGGATTCCATGACGACCAGGCGGCGGACGAGGCCGGGGTGGCGCAGGGCGAGGAGGAAGGCCGCGGGGGCGCCCGCGTCGATGCCCACCACCGCGGCGGACGACACGCCGAGCGCGGCGAGGAGCGCGGCGGCGTCCTCGGCCAGGGTGCCCGCGTCGTACCCGGACGGGGCACGACCACTCGCGCCGAAGCCGCGCAGGTCGGGCGCGATGACGCGGTAGCGGCCGGTCAGATCGGTCATGACGTCCGTCCACACCTCCCAGGTGTGCGGGAAGCCGTGCAGCAGCAGGACGGCGGGACCCGATCCGGCGAGGGCGACGTTCAGTTCGACACCGTTGACGGGCACGCGGCGCAGTTCGGGCATGACGGGACTCCAGGAGTGGTAACCAATGGTGACAAGATCACGCTAGGGAACTAACCTGGTCCGCCCAAGACGGCACTTTCCCCTCAGGTGGTGAGCCACAGGTGACCACGTCCGGGCCCGACGCACCGGGCACGTACGGGCCGCGGCCCGGCGACCGCGGCAACCTGCTGGATCCGCGCTGCCCGACCCGCCAGCTGCTCGACCGCATCGGCACCAAGTGGACGTCGATGGCGGTCAAGACGCTGGCCGAGCAGGCTCCGGGCGAGGTCCGCTTCGCCGAACTGCGGCGCCGCATCCCCGGCATCTCGCAGAAGATGCTGTCCGCCACCTTGCAGAGCCTGGTCCGCGACGGCCTGGTCACGCGCCGCGTGGAACCGACGGTGCCGCCCGCCGTCCACTACCGCCTCACCGACCTCGGCCTGTCCCTCGAACACCCCCTCGCCGCCCTGCGCGACTGGGCCGAGACCCACATGCCGGAGATCGACCGCAACAACCGGCTCGCCGACGGGCCATCTCCCGACTAGGGCCTGTCCGGACGACGGCGACAGGCGCCGTTGCTCAGCGCTGGGGGCTCAGGCCCGCCACCGACAGGTCGAAGAGTTGGCGGGCGCGGGCGGCCGGGTCGGGGGCATGCTCCGTGGCCAAGGCGATGCCGACCAGCAGGGTGATCAGGTCGAGGGCGGTGACGTCCTTGGCCACCGCGCCGTCCCGCGCGGCGCGGCGGAGCAGCGGGCCCGCTGCTTCTTCGAGCGTGGCCGAGCAACTGTTGTTGTGCACCGGGTCGACTCCGGCGGCGTTGTAGGACAGCGCGGTGGCCAGGCCGCGGGCGGAGACGCAGTAGGTGAGGACGTCGCCGAGCCACTCCAGCAGCGCGCCGCGGCTCTCGCCTTCGCCGGTCAGTTCTTGCGCCCGGACGCGCAGGGCCTCGATTCGCTCCCGGGAGACCGCCTCCAGCAGCGCTTGGCGGGTGGGGAAGTGCCGCCGCACGGTCGCGGAGCCGACTCCCGCCGTGCGGGCGATCTGTTCCAGCGAGGCGTCGGCGCCGTGGGCGGCGACTTCCTGCTGGGCCACGGCGAGGATGCGCGTGTAGTTGCGCCGGGCGTCTGCGCGCTGGCCATCCGGCATGGCCTACCTCCATGGTTGCCAAGTGGCGGGGTCCGCCATATCGTACCCGGAAGAGAAACGGCGGGCCCCGCCGTTTAGCGTCTCCCCGCACGAGCACCCGAGGAGCATCATGTCCGCACGCCCCGCACCGGTCCTGGTCACCGGCGCCACCGGCCGGCAGGGCGGCGCCACCGCCCGCGCCCTGCTCGCGTCCGGCGTCCCCGTCCGCGCCCTGGTCCGCGATCCGGCCGCCGACCGGGCCAAGGCTGTCGAGGCGCTCGGCGCCGAACTGGTCACCGGCGACCTGCGCGACCGCGGCTCCGTGGTCCGGGCCGCCGAGGGAGTCCGCGCCGTCTTCTCCGTACAGATGCCCGAGATGACGGCGGAGAGCTTCGACTTCGAGGGAGAGGTGACGCAAGGCGTCAACCTCGTCGAGGGCGCGAAGGCCGCAGGAGTGCCGCAGTTCGTGCACACCTCCGTGACCGGCGCCGGTCAGCACACCGAGGCGCCCGGCTGGGCCGAGGGCCGCTGGCATTACATGGAACCCGTCCTGGGCGCCAAGAGCGCGATCCAGGACGCGGTCCGCGCGGCGGGTTTCCCCCACTGGACGCTGCTCAAGCCCGGCTTCTTCATGGAGAACTTCCTTCCGTCCATGGCGTTCCTGTTCCCGCGCGGCATCGAGGGCGGCCTGGTGAGCGTCCTCAGGCCGGACACCCATCTGTCGCTGATCGCGGTGGACGACATCGGCCGCGCCGCCGCGGCGGCCTTCGCCGATCCGGAGCGGTTCGACCGGGTCGAACTGGAGCTGGCGGGCGACTATCTGTCGATGACTCAGATCGCCGACGTCCTCTCGCGGGCCCTGGGCACGCACCTGCCCGCGCCGGACATGACAGAGCAGGAGGCGCTCGCCGCCGGAATGCCGGCCATGGGCGCCTCGCATGAATGGCTCAACGCGGTCGACCAGCCGGGCCGCCCGCAGTACGCGCGGGACCTCGGCATCCCGCTCACCGGCTTCGAGGAGTGGGCGCGGCAGCACATGGTGGCCGCGGCCTGAACCGCGCCCGCGAGGCGAGCGAGCCCGCACCGCGACCGGCCGGAGCCCGCGGTGAGCCGTCCCCTCAGGCGCCGGGGAGGACGGCCGCGACGACCTTGCGGATCGCGGCGGGTGTCGGCGGCGGTCCGTCGCGGTCGGCGAACAGCAGATGGCCGGCGCCGATCAGGGTCGGGGCGAGGAGAGCGGCCTCGGCCGCCGCGTCGAGCGGCTGCGGCGGCTGCGTCCTGGTCGCGACCGGCCCACCGACGAGGGCGAAGAACTCGTCTCGCCCAGCCGGAGCGCACATGCTCCGGCCGTCCGAGCCGGGCTGGGACGGCACCTGCCGCCGCCTCGTGGCGACCTGTCTGCGGGGCCCGCGGCGTGAGCCGTGACCGACCCCGATGGCCCCGCGCGCCTCGGCCGGCGGAAAACCACAGGCCGCGCGGCGGCCCAACTGCCTATATTCCTGGCCATGCCCCAGATCGAACTGCTCCACCCGGACCACTCCCCCGCGCTGCTCGCCTTCGAGCGGGAGAACCGGGCCTACTTCGCCGCGACGATCCCCGACCGGGGCGACGACTTCTTCGCCCGCTTCGACGACCACCTCCGTGACCGGCTGGCCGAGCAGGAGACCGGCGCCTGCTACTTCCACGTCGTAACCGGTACCGAGGGCGACGTCCTCGGCCGGATCAATCTCGTCGACGTCGCCGACGGCGGAGCCGACCTCGGTTACCGGATCGCCGAACGCGCCGCGGGCCGGGGCCTGGCCACCTGGGCGGTACGGGAACTGTGCCGCACGGCCGCCACCGAGTACGGGCTGACCGTCCTGCGCGCCGGAACCACCCTCGACAACGCGGCCTCCCGAGCCGTACTGGCCCGTACGGGCTTCACCGTCGTCGGCGAGCACCAGTTCTCCGGCCGCCCCGGCCTGACGTACCGCCGCGCCCTCACGCCGTAGCGGACGGGGAGAGCTGTTCGCGCACCCACGCGGGATCGGGGTTGGTGTACGGCCGGCCCGCGACGACGACGGTCGGGACGGTCTCATTGCCCTCGTTGACCGCCCTCACCGCCTCCGCCGCGGCCGGGTCACGCCAGATGTTGACCCAGTGCAACCGGCGGGCCCTGCGGCCGAGTCGGAAGCGCAGGCGCAGGCAGAATTTGCAGCCCGGCCGCCAGTAGACGATCGGCCGGCCGTCGGCGGCGCTGAGGCGCTGCGCCTCGGACGCGCCGATCGACCGGGGGAAGACCAGAGGCGAGTTCAGCCCCGCGAGCAGCACGAAGGCCAGCAGGAAGGTCGCGGCCCGGCCGGGGCTCCCGCCGAGGATCAGCCCGGTCGCGGCGGCCACGCCGCAGAGGACCAGCAGCATCGGCAGGAACCACGCACGCATCATGATCAGGCAGCTTATCGGTGCGGTGAACCGCCTCGCGGTCCAGGCCGCGGCTCGCCCGCGTACCCCCGTACAACCGGGCAACCGGGCAACCGGAGTCGGCCTCGCGCGCGACGCGTCGCCTTCGGTCGATGACGCCGGTATTCGGTTTGCCGTCGGCCGACGGGCTCGGATAGGAAACGTGCATGCTCAAGGGGAACAAGGTCGGGCTGAGGGCTCGGCACGCGGATGACATCCCGGTCCTGCGGACCGAGCTCTACAACGACGTGGTCAACGCCGCGCGAGCGGAGGGCGGCCCGTGGCGGCCGGTCTCGCCCGAGTCGAAGGATCCGCGGCTGTTCGTGGACGACAAGGAGGAGGGGCACGTCGCCTTCTCCGTCGTGGAGTTGGACGGCGGCGCCCTGGTCGGCACCGCGACGCTCTGGGGTATCGACACCCACAACCGGTCGGCGCACATCGGATTGGGCCTGTTGCCGTCCGCTCGCGGGAAGGGCTACGGGACGGACGTGGTCGCGGCCCTGTGCCAGTACGGCTTCGTCGTGCGCGGCCTGCACCGGTTGCAGATCGAGACGCTGGCGGACAATGACGCGATGCTGCGCTCCGCCGAGCGGAACGGCTTCGTCCGCGAGGGCGTGCTGCGCTCGTCGGCGTGGGTGATGGGCGAGTTCCTTGACGAGGTCCTGCTCGGGCTCCTGGCCGAGGACTGGAAGCCGTAGCCAGGGGCCGCTTGAGGGCGCGGGCACGGGCCGGTTTCACATGTGCTGCCCGTGGTGGTCCACGACGGCGGTGAGGAGCCGGGCCAGCTCGGCGCGTTCCGGTTGGGACAGCGGGGCGAGCACCTGGTCCTCCACCTCGGTCAGCAGTCCGTCGAGCTTCAGGAGCCGGCGGCGGCCCGGCCCGGTGAGCGCGATGATGTTCTGCCGACGGTCGGCGGGGTTGGGCGAGCGTTCGAGCAGCCCGCTCTCGGCCAGTTCGTTGACGACCGCGACCATGTCGCTGCGGTAGATGCCCGTACGGCCGCTCAGTTCGGCCTGGCTGGCGGGCCCGAACTCCTCCAGGGTGGCGAGCACCGCGTAGTGCCATTTGCGGGCGCCCTCCCGCGTCAGCTCCTCGTTCACCAGGCGGTCCGAACGGATCGCGGCGAGCGACAGGAGCCGGGTCCGCAGATTCCGCAGCCGCGCCGGAGTGGCCGCGACGGTGGCCTGCGGTGCGGTCGGGGGTGCCGTGTCACGTGCGCCGTTGCTCATGCCGTGATCATACCCTTTGCGTTAGTGCCACTAACGGATTATCTTCGACACGAGATAACCGTTAGTGTGACTAGCGATGCGGAGAAGAGTCATGCCCGTGACGAAGGTGCTCGATTCGACGATGTTTTACGAGGAGACGGGCAGCGGCACTCCCGTCGTCTTCCTGCACGGCAATCCCGGCTCGTCCCACCTGTGGCGCAAGGTGCTGCCCGCGATCGACCTGCCCGCCCGCCTGCTCGCGCCCGACCTGATCGGCATGGGCCGCTCGGGCAAGCCCGACGTGCCGTACCGGTTCGCCGACCACGCGCGCTACGTGGACACGTGGTTCGACCGGCTGGACCTGGACAAGGTGGTGCTCGTCGGCCACGACTGGGGCGGGGCCCTCGCCTTCGACTGGGCGGCCCGCCACCCCGACCGGGTCCTGGGTGTGGCCTTCTTCGAGACCATCGTGCGGCCGATGTCCTGGAGCGAACTGGGCGAGGGACCGCGCTCGCGCGCCGAGACCATGCGCGGGCCGCAGGGCGAAGCCCTGGTGCTCGACCGGAACGTCTTCCTGGAGTCGGCCTTCACCGGCGGGGTGCTGCACCCGGTGGGCGAGGACGACCTGCGGGCCTACCGGGCGCCGTACCCGACGCCCGAGAGCCGCCGCCCGATCCTCGCGTGGGCCCGCTCACTGCCGCTGGACGGCGAGCCGGCCGATGTCACCGAGCGCGTCGAGCAGTACGACAAGTGGCTCGCGAGCAGCGATCAGGTCCCCAAACTGCTGCTCACCTTCGACTCCTCGCCCACCTTGCTGATCGGCCCGGAGACGGCGAACTGGTGCGCGGCGAACATCGCGGCCCTGGAGACCCGGCACTGCGGTCCCGCCGGGCACCACGCCCCGGAGGACCAGCCGCTGGCCATCGCGGACGCGATCACCGCGTGGGCGCGGCGGCACGCGGTGGTCACCGGCCGCTGAGCGCGCTGCCCGGCCGTTCCCGCGCCGGGCCCGTACGGGAAATCAGTTGCGCCCGGTGGCCTCGTGTCAGCAGGGTGCGGGGGTGATCGGAACGGGGACCGCACCGGCCACGGACGTCGGTCGAGCCGCGACCGTATCGGCGTCCCCTCCGTATCCGCCAACCGTATGCGCTACCCGCATTCGCTTCCGCAGGAGGATTCGCCGTGCAGCGTTCTGAAAGCCCGGCCGTCACGGAGATCCCCGTGGCGGGCAAGGACGCCGGCCCCTACGGCATCGCGGCAGGACCTGACGGCGCCCTGTGGCTCACCCTCGCGCAGAACGGCAGCGTGGCGCGCCTCACCCTCGACGGCGAATTCAGCGAATTCCCGCTGGACTCGCCCGAGAGCCGCCCCACGGTCATCACTGCGGGCCCGGACGGCGCGCTGTGGTTCACCCTCCATCTGGCGAGCGCGATCGGCCGCGTCGGCACCGACGGCGCACTGCGCTCCTACCGGCTGCCGACGCCCGACAACGGCCCCTTCGGCATCACCACCGGCCCCGACGGCGCGCTGTGGTTCACGCAGATGAACACCGACCGGATCGGCCGGATCACCGTCGAGGGAGAGATCACCGAGTACGCCCTTCCCGTACAGGGCGGCTGTCCCTCGGCGATCACCGAAGGCCCGGACGGGGCGCTGTGGTTCACCCTCAACCAGGCGAACGCGATCGGCCGCGTCACCGTCGAGGGCGCGGTCGACCTGTACCCCCTGCCGACTCCGGGTGCCGCGCCGGTCGGCATCGCCAGTGACGGCGCCGCCTTGTGGTTCGTCGAGATCGCGGCGGGGCAGATCGGCAGGATCACGACGGACGGGCGGATCGAGGAGTTCCCGCTCCCCGACCGTACGGCCAAGCCGCACGCCGTCGTCGCGGCCGGCGTCGGGGACTGCTGGTTCACCGAATGGGGAGCCAACCGCATCGGTCACCGCGCGGCGAGCGGCGAGATCACCGCGTACGACCTGCCGACCGCTACATCGGAGCCGCACGGCATCACCGTGGGTCCGGACGGCGCTGTCTGGGCGGCCCTGGAGGTGGGAGCCGTCGCACGGCTCGCGCCCTGAGGTGAACCGCCGCCTCGGCGGGGCCGGGCGGGTCGTCACCGGGCCCGCGCGGAAAATCCGGTCGGCGGACCGCGCGTCGCCCGCTCGAACAGTCGCGGTCGTCCGAGATCGCCAGCCACATCGATCGCACCGCCTCAAGGAGCCGTCCTGACCACGCAGCACACCCCGGACACCGCGGACTTCCGCCCCGCGATCGACACCGCGCTGGTACGACGGCTGGTCGACAGACAGTTCCCGCGGTGGGCCGGACTTCCCCTGGAACCGCTCGGCGCGGCCGGTTCCGATCATGTGATCCACCGGCTGGGCCGGGAGTTGTCCGTCCGCCTCCCCCGCCACCGCGGCGCCATCGGCCAGGCCGCGAAGGAGGCGCGGTGGCTGCCCCGGCTCGCCGCGCACCTGCCGCTGGCCGTCCCCGTACCCGTAGCTGTCGGACGGCCCGACCTCGGCTATCCGTGGCCGTGGGCGGTCACCCGGTGGCTGGACGGCGAGGTGGCCACCGTCGAGCGGCTCGGCGAATCGGTGGGCGCGGCGGTCGAGTTGGCGGAGTTCCTGCTGGCCCTTCAGCGATTCGCACCGCCGGACTCGGTCGCGGACGGGCCAACGGGCCTTGCGGCGAGCCCGTTGGCCGCGCGGGACCGCGCGACCCGGGCCGCCGTCGCGAGGGTCGGCGACACCTTCGACGCGGCGGCGATGGCCGGCCTGTGGGACGCGGCGCTGCGCGCCCCCGCGTGGGGCCGGCCGCCGGTCTGGGTGCACGGCGACTTCCACACCGGCAATCTGCTGACCGTCGACGGCCGCCTCAGCGCGGTCATCGACTTCGGCGGCCTCGCCCTCGGTGACCCGGCCTGCGATCTGATGGTCGCCTTCACCTTGATGTCGGCCGGGAGCCGGGCCGCCTTCCGCGCCACGCTCGGCGTGGACGACGCCACCTGGACACGCGGTCGCGGCTGGGCACTGGCCACCGGCCTGAACGCCTACGTGTCCTACGCCGCCGACGATCCGCGAGTCGCCGCACAGACCACCCGCCAGATCACCCAGGCCCTCACCGGCTAGTTCCCGCACAGGGCCGCCTCGCTACGACCGGAGTCAGCGGTTTGACGAGGCCGACGTCGGCCGGGCGGCCTGACCGCAGGGCCCGTCAGCATCCTCGACGTCCGCTGCCCACCGCGGCGGCCGGGCCGAAGAGCCCTCCGCCCGCCCTTCGAGATAGGCCAGTACGGCGAGCACCCGGCGGTGGCCGCTGTCGCTCCGCGGCACTCCGAGCTTCAGGAAGACATTGCCGATGTGCTTGCTGACCGAACGCTCGGTGACCATGAGGGCTTTGGCGATGGTGGTGTTGTCGTGGCCCTCCGCCATCAGTGCGAGGACTTCGCGTTCGCGCCGGGTCAGCGCGTCCAGCGGCGAGTCCCTTCGCCGGGTGAGGAGTTCGGTCACCACCTCGGGCTCCAGCGCCGTGCCACCGGCCGGTCGGTGAGGATCGGCGGGTGGATGCCCTCGAACGACGTGCCGCAGTTCGGCCAGTGCCTCCTTCGCCTGGTCCTGGGTGTCGTCGAGAAGCCGCAGCGCGGCCGCTGTTCGACGCCTTCGTCGTCCGCATGGCGATCGTGCCCGCCGTCCTGTCCCTGCTGGGCGACAGGGCCTGGTACCTGCCGCGCCGACAGGACCGGGCGTTCCCGGACATCGACGTCGAGGGCGCGAAGCTCGGCGCCGAGGTCGCCGCGGAGGCGACGGGCGGCACCGACGTGGACCCGGTCGAGGCCGTGCGGCCGGTTCCGAATCGCTGACGGGCTCAGCGCGTAAGGGAGTTGACGCCCGTCCGGTCAGCAGACGCACCGTTCAGGCCGCGATACGGCGACGCCGCCGCGTGCGTCGGCCGCGTGACGGCGCGGAGCCCCGGGTGAGCGGGGAGGACACGTCCGCTCATACTGGGGCGACCGCAGACCCCGCACTCCTGGAGAAGTCACGTGATCGTCGTCGGTCTCATGTCGGGCACCTCGATGGACGGCCTGGATGTCGCCGTCGGTGAGTTCGGGTTCGACGGGGAGGTGCTGACGCTGCGGCCGCTCGGGGCCGAGGAGTACCCGTGGCCGCCCGAGACGCGGGAGCGGCTGCTCGGGTTGCTGCCGCCGTCCGCTGTCGGGCTCGCCGAGGTGTGCGAGGTGGACACGCTGGTGGGGCAGGCGTCCGCGGCGGCGGTCGTCAGGGCGATCGAGCGGTTCTCGGGCGGCCGGGCCGACCTCGTGGCCTCGCACGGCCAGACGGTGTTCCACTGGATCACCGACGGCCGCGCCCTCGGCACCCTGCAACTCGGCCAGCCCGCGTGGATCACCGAGGCGACCGGACTCCCTGTCGTCTCGGACGTACGGGCCCGCGACATCGCGGCGGGCGGCCAGGGCGCGCCGCTCGCCAGCACGCTGGACACGCTGTGGCTCGCGGACGACACGTCGGCCGGTGCCGGGACCGTACCGACCCGCCGGGCCGCGCTGAACCTCGGCGGCATCGCCAATGTGACGGTGGTCGGCGGCCGGGACGAGCCGGTCGTCGCCTTCGACACCGGTCCGGCCAACTGCCTGCTCGACGCCGCCGCCCACCGCGTCACCGGGGGCCGGGCCGGGAGCGACCTCGACGGCCGCCTCGCGCTGGCCGGGACCGTACGCCCGGACCTGCTGGCCCGGCTGCTGGACGAGCCGTACTACCGGCGGGAGGCGCCGAAGTCCACCGGCCGCGAGCTGTTCAGGGCCGACTACGTCGAGCCGCGGTGCGCGGGGCTGCCGCCGGTGTCGGACGAGGATCTGATGGCGACGCTGACGGAGCTGACGGCCGTGACCGTCGCGGACGCCTGCCGCCGGTACGGGCTCACCGAGGTCGTCGCCTCCGGGGGCGGGGTGCGCAATCCGGCGCTGATGGCGGCGCTGCGCGAGCGGCTGAGCCCCGCGGTCCTCGTCACCAGTGACGAGCGCGGGCTGCCCGCGGGCGACAAAGAAGCGTATCTGATGGCGCTGCTGGGCTTCCTCACCTGGCACGGGATTCCCGGTGTGGTCCCCGGCGCGACCGGCTCCTCGACCCCGCGGGTACTGGGCCGGATCACTCCGGGCGACGCGCCGCTCCGGCTGCCGGAACCGGCCCCGAGCCCGCGCCGCCTCGCCGTCCTGCCGCCGGTCTGACCCGTACCGCCTGGCGACGGCCGACGGCCCGCGGTGGGACACGCTGGGCGGCATCGCCTTGTGCGTACCGCCGTTGAGGCGTGCGCCGTTGAGCGGCCGATCAGGCGCGGTCGTGGAGCGTGATCTGGTAGCCGTCGGGGTCGGCGAAGGTGAACGTCCGGCCGAAGGGGCCGTCGACCGGCGCGGAGACGATGGTGTGACCGTCGGCGACGAGAGCGTCATGGACGGCCTGGACGTCGGTGGCGTGCAGCCAGATCGCGGCACCGATGCCGGGCTGGGCGACGGACGCGAGATCGGTGCCGGGAACGATGTCGCGCAGTGCGAACGCGATCGGCTTCGTCTCGGAGACGACGGCGTGCGGAGGTCCGGCCTGCGAGCGGACGAGGCCGAGGTACTGCTCGTAGAACGCCTGCGAGGCGCCGAGGTCGCGCGCGGCGCGTTCGTCACACGGCAGTCGATGAACGTGCTGCTCCAGACCCTGGAACGGGACGGCTACGTGACCAGGCCCGCGGCGGCGCCCGTCGGGAAGGTCCTCCCCACGCGGCTCACACCGCGCGGCCGACAGAGCCTGGAGAAGGCGACCGTGGCCGTCCGTTCCGTCGAGGTGAGAATGCTGGCCGGCCTGACCGACACCGAGCAGTCAGGCGCGTTCCGAATCCTGCAGAGCATGATCCATTCCCTGCGCGACACCAAAGACGACGGCCCATGCGGCGCTGGTTGACGCAACATCGTCTGGGAGACGCGGCTCCTGGCAATGCCTTCCAGCGCCTCGGCTCCCGCGCCGCGTCCGTCAGGCCACCGTCACTTCGAGAGGAAGTCGCGCAGCGCGGTGTTGACCTCGTCGGCGTGGGTCCAGAGCAGGCCGTGCGGTGCTCCTTCGACCTCGACGTAGTCGGCCTCGGGGAGCGCCTTGTGGAATCGGCGGCCAGTGGCGTCGATCGGGAGGATGTTGTCCTTCGTTCCGTGCAGGATCAGCGCGGGCTTGCCGCTCGCACGGACCGCCTCGACATCGGCGCGGAAGTCCTCGATCCATGCCGGGACCGCGGCGTACGCGGCCACCGGAGCGCTGAGGACCGCGACGTTCCAGCTACCGGTCACCGCCTCCTCGCTGATACGGGTGCCGAGGTTCTCGTCGAGGTTGTAGAAGTCCGCGTAGAACTGCTTGAACCAGGCGTACCGGTCCGCCTTCGCGGTCGCCGCGATGCCGTCGAACACTTCCTGCGGCACGCCGTCGGGGTTGTCGTCGCGGGCGACGAGGAACGGCTCCAGCGAGGCGAGGAAGGCGAGCTTCGCGACACGCTCATGACCGTGCCGGCTCACGTAGCGGGCGAGTTCCCCCGTGCCCATCGAGAAACCGACAAGGACGACGTCCCGCAGGTCGAGGGTCTCGAGGACCGTGTTCAGATCGGCGGCGAAGGTGTCGTAGTCGTAACCGGAGTTCACCTTCGAGGACTGGCCGAAGCCTCGGCGGTCGTAGGTGATGACCCGATAACCCTGGGCCAGCAGTTCGCGCGTCTGACGTTCCCAACTGTGCCCGTCCAGCGGGTAGCCGTGGACCAGGACGACCGGCTGCCCGGAACCCTGGTCCTCGTAGTAGAGCTCGACCGGCGTGCTGTTCTCCGTGCCGACGGTGATGTAACCCATGGTCTCTTTCCCTTTCCGGCCGACGAACCGAACGCCGACCCGTGTCTTTGAGCCCGATGGCTCGATTTCTGTGCGAGAACTCCGTTTCACCGGCGGCGAGTCGGATGATTCCCCGCTCCGCCGCCGACCGCTTCCCGTGCCGGGCCGCCCCTCGGCGGACGCACGGCCTGGTCCACGGTGTCCACGACGGTGACGCGGCCACCGTCGCCGGGATCGGGATCGGGCATGATCGATTCCGGGTCGGCGAGATACACCTCGTGACCACTCAGCGTCAGCCGACGCACGACCTCCAGCAGCACGCGCCGCGCCGCGCCGTCCATCGAATGGACCCTTGTCAGGTCCAAGGCCACCCTTACGGCCGAAGGCGGAACGGCCATGGCTTCCTGAACGACCCTCTCGGCCATGGCGAAGCCGATGCGGCCTTGCAGTCGCAGGACCCGGAGCGCGTTCGGTCCGCTGCCCACGTCATGGTGGGACCGCGCCACCGCACGCGCGGCGGCGGGGACCTCCATCACACGCAGTCCCATGCCCCCGGAGAGTCGTTCGAACAGGGACACCCCGCGAACGCTGTTCCCGTGACGATCCAGGCGTGGTGAGAACGTGGCCATGCCGATCTGTCCGGGGAGCGCGCCGATTAGGCCCCCTGCCACCCCGCTCTTCGCCGGAATGCCGACCCCGCGTGGTGACGCGCACGGAACACTGCCGGATGTAACCGTCCACGACGGCCTCGGGGTCCTCGGTGAGGCCACGCGCTCCGCCGGAAGCAGGTTCACCGCGCCGACGAGTGCGTGCACGGTGATCGCACCAACGTTGATCATAGGATTGAGAGGGCGCAGTGCCTCTGCCGGATAGTCGGGAATGATCGGCCGCATTCGTCCTCCATGCGCAATCGGCGTCGGGCACCGCCGCACGACGGTTTGTCCGACTGTCCTTCCGCGCAGAAGGCGACGAGATGACCGCGCTTCCCCCCGGCCCGGTCGAGGCGCCGCTGTTCTTCTGCGACGAGTGCTCAAGCAGCCGTGCCGGACTCGGGGGCGGCGGTGAGCGCGCGAAGCCGGTCGATGTCGACGTTGGCTCCGAAGGCGGGGGTTCCCGGCTCGAGCCGGACGCCCGCCGCAAGGCCGCCGATGGCGAGGGGGTCGAATCCGAGTGCGGTGATCAGGTCAGCGACGACGGCGAGATCCTCGGGCGAGTCCCCGGCGATCGCGATGGCCTTGCGTCCGACGGAGCCGACTGGACGGGCCCCGTCCTCGAGATCGTGGTAGCCCATGTGGTTGAGGGCTTTCACGACACGTGCGCCCGTCAGGAACCGCTGAACGGCCTCGCTCGACGACGTGTCGGGCGGGAGGATCTCGTCGCGGGGACCGTCGACCTCCCACCAGTGGTTCATCGCGTCGACGACCAGCTTGCCCTTCAGCTCCGTGACCGGGAGGTCACGGTGTTTGCCGAGCGGGAGGGCCAGGACCACCACGTCGGCGGCATCGGCGGCCCGGGCCGGCCATACGGCGGTCGCTCCGGGCGTGAGGACTCTGGCGGTGAGCGCGACCTTCGAGGGGTCGCCGGACCCGGAGATCAGGACTCGATAGCCGGCGGCGACCGCCAGGCGTGCCAGGACAGTGCCGACCTTCCCGGCTCCCAGGATTCCGACCGTGGTGACAGGGTCAGTCATCGCGTGGCTCCCGCCGAGGCCGCGGGCCGCTCGGACAGAAGTTCACGGACCCGCGGGATGACCTGGGTGCCGTACAGCTCGACCGAACGCAGGCGCGCGGAGGCCGAAACGGTGCCGGCGGCGGAGTAGATCATGTCGAACCGGCCCGCGTCCAGGACTCGTACGGCATGGGCGATCCTCGCCGCGACCGTCTCGGCCGAGCCGACGTACAGCGACCCGCGGTCCACCTCCGCGTCGAATTCCTCCCGGCGGAGCGGCGGCCAGCCGCGCTGCCTCCCGATGCGGTCGCGGATCTCCTTGTACCCGGGGTAGAAGAGCTCCTTGGCCTCTTCGTCGGTGGAGGCGACGAAACCGGGCGAATGGGTCCCGATCGGCTGGGCCGTTGTGCCGAACTCGTCGCTGGCACGCCGGTAGCTCGCTCTGATCTCCAAGAGAATCCTGGACCACATCGAGAAGCAGCCGGACTGACCGGGCGTCACCGTCAGTTCACGTCCTGCCCGGCCGCCATGGCCTCGTCAGGTGCTTCGAAGGGGGCTCGGACGGCCGCGGAGCCGGCACCGGAGCGCTGGGCTGAGGGCAGTACCGCGCACGGAGGGCGTCGGCGTAGAAGGCGGCAGGGCGGTGGCGGCGGGCGAGTCGAGCGGTGTGGCGGGGTCAGTGGTCCTCGGCTGACGCGCGTCGGCCGGGGTGGGGGTGGGGGCGGCGCTGGTGCACCACGCCGTAGGTCTGCGCGAGCGCGGCGGTCGCGCGGTCGTACGAGCGCTGGGCGATGCCGACGAACAGGCAGTCGACCACGGCCAGTTGGGCGATCCGGCTCGCGGTGGAGCCGGACCGCAGGGGCATCTCGCGGACCGCGGTGGTGAGCACCAGGTCGGCGGACCGGGTGAGCAGCGAGCCCGCGAAGTTGGTGAGGGCGATGGTGGTCGCGCCGCGCTCGGCGGCGGCCTCCAGGGGGTCGACGGTGTCCACGGTGGCGCCGGAGTGGGAGATGCCGACCGCCACGTCGTTCTTGCCGAGCAGGGCGGCGGCAGTCAGGGCCGCGTGCGCGTCCGTCCAGATGAACGCCATGAGGCCGATGCGGTGCAGCTTCTGGTGCAGGTCCTGGCCGACGAAGCCGCTCGCCCCGATGCCGAAGATGTCGATCCTGCGGGCCTGGGATATCGCCCGTACGGCCAGTTCCAGGGTGTCGAGGTCGAGGTTGGCGCCGGTCTCCTCCAGCGCCCGCGCCTCGTTGTACACGATTTTGTCCACGACCTGGGCGAGGGTGTCCGCCTCGCTGATGTCGCCGCTGGCCCGTAGCCGGTCCGCGCTCTGCGCGTCCTCGCGCGCCGCCGCTCCGGCCAGCGCCACGCGCAGGTGCGGGTAATTGCGCAGCCCGATCGTCCGGCAAAAGCGCATCACCGTCGTCACCGAGGTCTCCGCCTGCCCGGCCAGCGCCGTGCTGGACAGCCGCGCCGCCCCGGCCGGATCGCTCAGGATCGCCGCCGCGACCCGCTTCTCCGCGGGCTGGAGGGAGGGGACGGCGCCGCGGATCCTGACCAGTACGTCACCGGCGAGCGCGTCGTCGGGCGCCCGGTGCGCCGTGACGCCGGAGACGGGAGGGGCCGCCGCGGTCGGAGGGACCGCGGCGGACGCGTCCTGCGCGGTGGGCACGGGCAACAGTGCGCGCTTGGCCATGGCTTCCTCCAGATGACGTCAGCGACAGCGTAGCCCGGAGATGATGTTAAAAACGAACACTATGACCGCCGCTCGCGGTAGTTATTGACGCGTCAGGCCGTCATCTCCATACTTGCCGAATCACCGCAGCCCAAGGGCGGTCCGCAGCCGGACCGTCCGGCCATGCCGTACGCCCGACGGGCGGGGCTGCGCGTACGGGGGACGGCGCCGCCGGGGTCCCCGTCCGACACCTCTGGCACCGCACCGCGAAGGAGACACAGCTCGATGAGATCTATGTGCAAGGCAGGCATTGCCGGGCTCACCGCGGCCGTCTTCCTGCTCACCGCGTGCGGGAACGACGGCTCGTCCTCCTCTTCCCCCTCCTCGGCCGACGGCAAGTCGCTGACCTGGTGGGTCATGAAGGGCACCAACCCGGACGCGACGGCCTTCTACGCCGCGGCGAAGAAGGAGTTCGCCGCCGAGACCGGCGCCACCTTGAAGATCCAGGAAGTGCAGTGGGCCGACGCCCACGACAAGCTGGTCCGCGCCTTCGCGGGCGGCGGCGGTCCCGACGTCTCGGAGATCGGCACCACCTGGACCCCGGAGTTCGCCGCCGCGGGCGGGCTCACCGACCTCACCCAGCAGATCGACTCCGCCGGCATCTCCAAGGACCTGATCCCCGCTCTGAAGGACTCCGCGACCTACGACGGCAAGCAGTACGGCGTCGGCTGGTACGCCGGCGTGCGGGCGATCGTCTACCGCAAGGACGTCTTCACCGAACTGGGCCTGAAGACCCCGGCCACCTGGGCCGAGCTCGAGCAGACCGTGAAGACGCTCAAGCAGAAGAAGCCCGACATGATGCCCATGCCGATCGCCGGCGCCAGCTCGTACGCCTCGGCGCCCTTCATCTGGGGTGCGGGCGGTGACTTCGCCAAGGACAGCGGCGGCAAGTGGACCGGCACCCTCGACTCGCCGCAGGCCCGGGCGGGCCTGGAGTTCTACACCAACCTCGCGCTCAAGGACGACTCCTCCAGCGTCGGCGCCTCGACCTGGAAGGAGACCGACCTGCTCGACTCCTTCGTCAAGGGCAAGGCCGCCATGGTGATCCAGGGCAACTGGACCCCGAAGACCGCGGTCGCCACCGACCCCACCCTCAAGGACAAGATCGGCGCCTTCCCGATCCCGGGCAAGGACGGCGGCATCGCGCCCGCGTTCCTCGGCGGCTCCAACCTCGCGGTCCTCAAGACCAGCAAGAACCCCGATCTGGCCTGGAAGTTCATCAAGATGATGACCACCGGCGGCCTGAGCAAGCAGTGGGCGGACCAGGCGGGTTACTTCCCCAGCACCACCACGCAGCTCAAGCAGTACGCCAACAGCCCCGACCCGCTGGTGGCGCCGTTCGCCAAGACGATGCTCGAAGCGGGCAAGAACGTGCCGAGCGCGCCGCAGTGGGGCGCCGTCGAGGGCGACCAGACCGTGACGCAGATGCTCCAGTCGATCCTTACCGGCACCTCGGTGCAGAAGGCCACCACGACAGCCTCTGACTCCATCACCAAGACGCTCCAGGGGAGCTGACGTGGAGGACGTCACCGTGACCGACGGCGTGCGCACCGTCCCCGCACTCGCGGAGGACGCGCGCCGTCCGGTCCGGCGCACGCCGCCGCTCGTGGCCCGGCTGCGGCCGTGGCTGCTGCTCGCCGCGCCGCTGGCCGTGATCGCGGCGCTGCTGCTCTACCCGATCGTGCGCGTCACCTATCTGTCGTTCCAGCGCTACGGCCTCAAGGAGATCATCTCCGGCCACCCGACGTACATCGGTGTGGACAACTACCGCGAGGCGCTGGCGGGCTCGTATCTGTGGCACACCGTGCTGCCGAACACCGTGCTCTTCGCGCTGGTCGCCGTCGCGGGCACCATCGTCTTCGGGACGCTGGTGGCGCTGCTGCTCCAGACCCTGGGTCCCAAGTCGCGGGCCGCCGTCGTCGCCTCCGCGCTCATCGCGTGGGCGCTGCCCGCGGTCACCGGCACCTATGTCTGGGTGTGGATCTTCGATCCGGACTCGGGCCTGGCCCGGCGGGTCTTCCAGAGTGTCGGGCTGCTCGGTCCCGACGGGTACAACTGGTTCACCGACCGGCTGTCGTTCTACTCGATCGCCGAGCTGAACGTGATCCACCACAGCTACCCGTTCGTCGCCATCACCGTCTTCGCCGGGCTGACCACGGTGCCGCAGGAACTGCACGAGGCGGCCCGGCTGGACGGCGCGAGCGCCTGGCAGCGGTTCTGGCACGTCACGGTGCCGGTGATGCGGCCGGTGTTCGCCGTGGTCACCGTGCTCTCGACGATCTGGGACTTCAAGGTCTTCACCCAGATCTACCTGATGCCGGGCGGCGCGGGCTCCAACCCGGACGTGCTCAACCTCGGTGTGTGGTCCTACATGAAGGCGATCAACCAGAACCAGTACGGGCTGGGCGCGGCCATCGCCGTCCTGCTCACCGTCGTACTGCTGGCGATCACCGCGGTGTACCTGCGGGTGCTGTTCAAAGAGGATGAGATCCGATGACTGCCAGATCCTCCAACTGGGTCAGGACCGGCAAGTTCGCGGCCACGGCGCTGGTCCTGCTGTTCACGCTGTTCCCGGTGTACTTCATGCTCTCCACGGCCCTGAACGGGCGGGCGAGTTCGGGCACGGACAGCCTGTTCCCCACGCACTTCACGATGGGGCATTTCTCGAAGGTGATGTCCTCGGGGGCCTCGGGCGGCTTCGGCCGCTACATGGTCAACTCGGCGATCGTCACCGTGATCGTGGTGGTCGCCTCGGGTGTGCTCGCGCTGCTCGGCGCGGTCGCCATGGCGCGCTTCCGGTTCCGGCTGCGCACCACCGTGCTGGTGCTGATCCTCGTGGTGCAGATGCTGCCCGCCGAGGCGCTGGTCATCCCGCTGTTCCTTCAGATGAAGGACTTGCGGATGCTCAACTCGCTGCTGGGCCTGGCGGTTGTCTACACGGCCTTCGCGCTGCCGTTCGCGATCTGGAATCTGCGGGGCTTCGTGGCCGCGGTGCCGGTCGAGTTGGAGGAGGCCGCCTACCTGGACGGCTGCTCCTGGTGGCGGATGTTCCGCTCGATCCTGCTGCCGCTGGTCGTGCCGGGACTCATCGCCACCAGCGCGTTCTCCTTCGTCCTGGCCTGGGAGGAGTTCACCTTCGCGCTGACCTTCCTGTCCGACCAGAACAGGATGACCGTCGGCGTCGGCCTCGCGGAGTTCCTCGGCCAGAACACCAACGACTGGGGCGGCCTGATGGCGGCCTCCACGCTGGTGACGATTCCGGTCGTGATCGTCTTCGTGCTGGCCCAACGACGGCTGACCATGGGCCTGGTGGCCGGCGCCGTGAAGTGAGGACTCCATGTCATCTGTGAACACCGGGGCCTCCGGGAGCACCACGAGCACGGCGCCCGCCGTGGACGAGCGGACCCGGCGACTGGTCCACGCCGTCCTCATGCCGGGCTTCACCGGTACGTCGGCGCCGCCGTGGCTGCTCGACGCCCTGCGCGACGGCCTGGGCTCCGTCTGCTACTTCGGGCACAATCTGGAGTCGCCCGAGCAGACCGCGGCGCTGTCGGAGCGGATCCACGCGGCCGGGCGGGCGGTCATCGCGATGGACGAGGAGGGCGGCGGTGTCACCCGGCTGCATGTGCGCGGCGGCTCTCCGCACGTCGGTGCGGCGGTGCTCGGCCGCGCCGACGACCTCGCGCTGACCGGGGCCGTCGCGCGCGGGATCGCCCGTGACGTACGTGCGGCGGGCATCGACCTGGCGCTCGCGCCGGTGGCGGACGTCAACTCCGACCCCGCCAACCCGGTGATCGGGGTGCGCTCCTTCGGCGCGGACCCCGATCTGGTCGGCACGCACACGGCCGCGTTCGTGACCGCGATGCAGGCCGAGGGGGTCGCCGCCTGCGCCAAGCACTTCCCCGGTCACGGCGACACGAAGGTCGACTCGCACGTGGGCCTGCCGGTCGTGGCGGTCGATCTGGAGACGCTGCGGAGCCGGGACCTCGTGCCGTTCGCTGGCGCGGTGGAGGCCGGGGTGCGCTGCGTGATGACCTCGCACATCGTCTTCCCCGCGCTGGACAGCGCCATGGCGACGGTCAGTCCCGCCGTCGTCGCCCTGCTCCGCGACGGTCTGGGCTTCGACGGCGTGATCGTCTCCGACGCGATCAGCATGCTGGCGGTCGCCGAGACCATCGGCTTCGCCGAGAGCGCGGTACGGGCGCTGGCCGCGGGCGTCGATCTGGTGTGCCTGGGCAATCCGGGCCTGCCGCTGACCGGTGACACGCCCACCGACGAGGAGGAATTCCGCGCGGTGCTGGACGCGGTGACGCGGGCGGTCGCCGAGGGCCGCCTGCCGGTGGCCCGGCTCGAAGAGGCGGCGGCCCGCGTCCACGCCCTCGCGGACTGGACCCAACGGGCCCGAGGGGCCCGAGGCGGCGACGTCTCGGAAGCTTCGGTGACGTCGGACGTGACCGACGCCAACGCCGCCGCGGCGCGGCGGGCGCTGCGCGTACGCGGACAGGTCGCCGGCTCGCTGAGCGGGGCGGTGCGCGTCGTGGACGTGCGCAGGCGGCGCAATGTGGCGACCGGGCGGCTCTCCGACCTGGTCGCGGACGCCTTGCTCGAACGGCTGCCCGGCTCGACCGTCGAGGCGGTCTTCGCGCGGACGGCGACCGTCGAGGGCCGGGCCCAGCAGGGGGACCTGACACCGGGCGAGGCGCAGGACGGTACGGCCTCCCCCGGTATTCCGGCCGATGTGGTCCTGGTCGGCACGCCCGGCAGCGATCCCGCCCAGGACGCGGCGCTCGCACGGCAGTTGGCCCTCTCCCCCGGCGCCGTCGTCGTGTGCCTCGGCTGGCCGGGCACCGAGGACGTCCTGCCCGAGGCGGTCAACGCGGTCTTCACCCACGGCGAGTCCCTCCCCACCGCCCGGGCGGTCGCCGCGCTGCTCACCCGCTGACGCCCGTCGGTCCTCGGCCGTGGGGCCGAGGACCGCGGGTGCTGCGGGTGGGCGCCGCGCGTCGGTGCTACGCGTTCGCCGCCGTGCGGCTGATACGGACGCGTTGGGCGATCAGGGCGAGGGCGCCGAAGACGATGACGGCCGCGCTGTAGACGACGGCGGTGCGGTGGAGGCCGACGTCGGTGGTGGCGAATCCGGCGACCACGGCGGGGATGCTGAACGCGAGGTAGGAGATCACGAAGGCGACGGCGAAGAGTTCGCCGCGCTCGGCCGGTTCGGCGATCCGGGCGAGGGTGCCGAAGCTGGCCAGACCGGCGGCGCCGAAGCCGACACCGGCGACGGCGGTGCCGAGGGCGGCCGTGGTGACCGACTCGGCCTGCACTCCGGCCAGGCCGACGGCGGTGCCGGTGACCAGCAGGGCGGCGCCGAGCGCGAGGGTGCGTTCGGTGGGCCAGCCGCGCAGGGCGAAGGCGGTGATCGAGGCCGGTCCGCACAGCAGGGTGACGACGAGTCCGCCGATGACGTGGCTGGACAGGCCGAACAGTCCCACCGCGACCGAGGGGCCGAGCGCGAGGTACAGACCGCCCAGCGCCCAGCTCGCGACGAGGATCGGCACGAGTCCGACGAGGTCGGCGCGGAGCCGGGGGGCGACGCCGAGGCGCGGTTGCAGCGAGCGCGCCGCGCCGGGCCGCCGCTGCGAGGTCTCGGGCAGCAGAGAGACGAGCAGGCCCGCGAGCACCAGACCGGCGAGCAGGAGTACGTAGACCAGGCGGGTCGGGTGCGGGCCGTACTGCACGAGGAAGCCGCAGCCGAGCGCGCCCACGCCGAGGCCGAAGGTGGGGGCCGCGCCGCTGATGACTCCGGCGCGGTGCGGTGCGTGCGGTGGGTTGAGGTCGACCAGGGTCGCGCCGAGTGTCGTCATGGCCGCGCCGGTGGCGATGCCCTGGACGAAGCGGGCCACCAGCAGCACGGAGACGTCTCCCGCGACGATGAACAGCAGCATCGCCACGGCTTCGAGCGCGATGGCCGAGACGAGGACGGGGCGGCGGCCGATGTGGTCCGACAGCGCCCCGAGCACCAGCAGCGCGCCGATCATGCCGACGACGTACACCGCGAAGACGGTGGTCAGCATGGACGCGGAGAAGTTCCATTCGTGCTGGTAGACGACGTAGAGCGGGGACGGCGCGCTCGACGCCGCCATGAACAGGATGAAGATCGCGGCGATGGCGGCGAAGGCGACGGGACGGCTCAGGCCGCGCCGCCGGGAGCCGTTCCCCGCGCCCGGTATCGCCACGGGCTCGGCGCCCCGGGACGTGACACCCGGGGACGCGGGGCTCTTCTCTTGGGGCGTCAGCGCGCCGGTCATACGACTCTCCGATTGCAGTGATCGTTGCGTTAGCGACGTTCATGCTAACGCAGCGATTGGTGCGATAATTTCCGCATGACCGAAGCAGTCCAGACCCGTCCCGGTGGCCGTTCCGCACGCGTACGGGCCGCAGTGCACCGAGCCGTCGAGGAATCGCTCGCCACGGAACCGGGCGACGCGCTCACCATTCCCGCCGTCGCCGCGCGCGCCGGGGTGCACCCCACCACCGTCTACCGGCGCTGGGGTTCGGTGGCGCAGCTCCTGGCCGACGTCGCGACCAGCAGGTTCAGCGGCGACATCGTCGTACCCGACTCCGGCTCGCTGGCCGGTGACCTGGAGCGGTGGATGGGCGACGTCGCCACCGACCTCGCCGACCCCGACGTGCTGGCCCTGATGCGCGCGACGATCGGCTCGGGCCCGGAGGGCGGCTGCGCGTGCACGGCCGACCGGCACGACCAGCTCCGCGCGATCATCGAGCGCGAGCAGGCGCGCGGCGGCAAGGTCCCGTCCTTGGAGCGCGCGGTCGACACGCTGCTCGGCCCGCTGTACTACCGCGCGATCTTCAGCGCCCGCCCCGCTTCCAGCGCATGGGCGCGCGGCCTGGTCGCCACGCTGCTGGCGACCACGTAGCCGCGGGGGCCGGAGGTCACGTCACCGCGATCGGGGAGCCTCCGGCGGCCAGGGTGATGTCCAGGGTCGCGGGATTCAGGACGTGGTCGCGGACGAGATAGCCCGCGCCCGCGATCCCGGCGCGGGACTTGTAGCGGGTGGGCACGATGCGCAACTGCCGGGTGGCCAGCGGGAGTGAGCGCTGGTAGATCACCTCGCGCACGCCTGCCAGCAGGTGGTCGCCGGTGGTGCCGAGCATGCCGCCGAGGACGATGACGTCGGGGTTGAGCAGGCTGGTGGCGTAGGCGACCATCTCGCCGAGGACGCGGCCCGCGGCCCGCAGGCTGGCGACGGCCTCGGTGTCGCCGCGCTTGACCTGGGTGACGACATAGCGCGCGTCGTGGCTGTCGCTGTGCTGGCGGCTGCGCAGGTCACGGGCGAGGGCCCAGCCGCCGATCAGGGCTTCCAGGCAGCCGAGGTTCCCGCAGCGGCACTGGGGGTCGCCGAAGCCGCCGATGTGCGCGTGGCCGATGTCGCCCGCCGCACCCTGGGCGCCGCGGTTGATCTGGCCGCCGATCACCATGCCGCTGCCGACCCCCGTACCGGCCTTGATGTAGAGCAGATGCGGCTCGTCGCGCCAGAACCGCCGGTGCTCGGCCAGGGTGAGCAGATTGACGTCGTTGTCGATCAGGATCGGGACCTGCCAGGTCCTGCGCAGGTGGCCGCGGATGTCGTAGCCGTCCCAGCCGGACATGATCGACCAGCCGAGCACCTTGCCCGCGTCGTAGTCCACGGGCGCGGGCAGGCCGAGGCCGATGCCCGCCACCGGTATGTCGCCCAGTCCGGCCTGGACGATCATGTCGCGCACGGTCTCGGTGATCTTGTCGAGCAGGACGTCGGGGCCCTCACCGAGGGCGAGTCGTTCGACCCGGTCGACCAGGATGTTGGTGTTGAGGTCGGTGACCGCGATACGGGTCCGCTCCTCGCCGATGTCCACGCCGATCATCAGCATCGCCGCGTGGTTGAGCTGGAGCGTCTTGGACGGCCGACCGCGCGAGGGCACGTTCTCCGCGCCCTCGCGGATCAGGTCGGCGGCGAACAGCGCGTCGAGCCGCTGGCCGACCGTGGACCGGGACAGGCCCGTGACCTGGGTGAGGGCGGACCGCGTGCGGGCCTGGCCCGTGGTGATGAGTTCCAGGATTCTTCCAGGCCCCTCGTCGGCCCGCCACGGTGACGGGCCGCCTGTCGTCGTACTGGTCGTCGCAGTCATCTCACTCCCGGTCTCGGACGTCGGCCAGAGCTTAGTGAAGCACGTTCTTTTGTCGGTGGAAAGACAAAAGATAAATATTTCTGCTTGACAGCCAGTGAAACATTGCGAAATATCTCTGTCATCGCCCCGTGCTCTGCCGACTGGCCGAGTTAACGGCCCCGCATCCAGGAGGAACCCCATGAAGATCACCCGATGGGCCAGCAGACCGGCACAGCTCGGAGTCATGGCCCTGGCCGGAACCTGTGCCCTCGCCGTCGCGGGGTGCAGTTCGAGCAGCGGCAGCACCACCGGCAGTTCCGGCGGAGCGGTCACGATCGGCATCGTCGAGCTGAACCTGAGCAACCCGTTCTTCGGCACCTTGGAGAAGGCGACCGAGGCCGCCGCCAAGGCCAAGGGCTGGAAGGTCATGAAGGCCGAGGCCAAGGTGCCCGGTGACTCCGCCACCCAGGTGACCGCCATCGAGAACATGATCGCCAACAAGGTCAAGGCCATCGTGCTCACCCCGGCCAACGCGACCGCGCTCAACGGCGTGGTGAAGCAGGCGAGGGACAAGGGCATCCTCGTGATGACCGTCAACTCGCCGCTGTCGCCGGAGAGCGCCGCGGACGCCACCTACGCGACCGACAACGTCGCCGCGGGAAAGCTCATCGGCCAGTGGGCCAAGGCGTCCTCGCCGCAGGACCCGCACATCGCGATGCTCGACTTCGACCTGTCCGACGGTCCGGCCAAGGGACGCCACGACGGCTTCCTCGAGGGCTACGGCATCACCGCCAAGTCGCCGCAGGTGGCGGGCACCGCGCTCACCCAGGGCACGATCGACACCGGGCAGTCCGCGATGGAGAACCTGCTGTCGGCCCACCCCGACATCAACGTCGTCTACACGATCAACGAGCCGACCGCGCACGGCGCTTACACCGCGATCAAGAACAAGGGCCTCGCGGGCAAGACCACGCTGGTCTCGGTCGACGGCGCGTGCTCCGGCGTCCAGGACGTGAAGAACGGCGTCATCGGCGCCACCGCCATGCAGTTCCCCAGCAAGATGGGTGAGATGGCCGTCGAGGCCGCCGCCGCCTACATCAAGGACGGCACCAAGCCGAAGGCCGGCGTCACCGACTCGGGCACCGTCCTGATCACCGACAAGCCGGTCAAGGGCATCGCCTCCGAGACCTCCGCCTGGGGCCTCGACCACTGCTGGGGTCCGAAGTGACAGGAACGACGACGCATGACGCGGACGCGGAGGCGCTGGAGACGGGGATCTCGCGCGGCAGCCTGCTCCGCGCCTTCGCCGGCAACCAGATCGCCGGACCGCTCGCCGCCCTGATCGTCGCGGTGATCGTCTTCACGCTGTCGACCAGCACGTTCTTCAACTCGGAGAATCTGTCGCTGATCGCCCAGCAGTCCGTCGTGGTCGGCACCCTCGCCCTCGGACAGACCCTGATCATCCTGACGTCGGGCATCGACCTGGCCAACGGCGCGATCATGGTGCTCGGTTCTGTCGTGATCGGCAAGATCGCCGTCCACAACAACCCGGCCCTGGCGCTGCTGGTCGGCCTGGTGGTGTGCGTGGCGGTCGGCTCGGTCAACGGCGCGCTGGTCTCGCTGCTGAGACTGCCACCGTTCATCGTCACCCTCGGCGTGATGTCCGTGGTGGCCGCGGCGGCCCGGCTCTACACCTCGTCGCAGACGTACCCGATCAACTCCAGCCTGCTGACCTGCCTCAACAACGGTGTGACGGTCGGCGGGGTGACGATCACCTACGGCGTGATGCTCTGGATCGGCCTCACCGCCGTCCTGGCCTACGCCCTCGGACAGACCTCCTGGGGCACGCGGGTCTACGCACTCGGTGACAACCACAAGGCCGCCGAACTCGCCGGGATCAAGGTCAAGCGCCTGCTCCTCGGGGTGTACATGGTCGCCGCGGTCGTCTACGTCTTCGCCGCCTGGCAGGCGCTCGGCCGTACCCCGACCGCCGACCCGAGCGGTTACTCGACCGCCAACCTCGACAGCATCACCGCGGTCGTCATCGGCGGCACCAGCCTGTTCGGCGGTCGCGGCGGCGTCATCGGAACGTTCATCGGCGCGCTGATCGTGACCGTGCTGCAGAACGGCCTCACCCAGGCCGGTATCGACTCGCTCTACCAGCAGGTCGCCACCGGTGTCCTGGTGGTCGTCGCGGTCGGCGTCGACCAACTCGTACGAAGGAGGCAGTCGCGATGACGCACTCCGCATCCCTGCCCGACGGATCCGCTCCCGGCAGGTACACCCCCACCGGGTCCCAGCCCGCCGAGTCCGGGTCCCAGCCGAAGGTGCTGGAGGGCCGCGGCCTCACCAAGCACTACGGCCACGTCGTGGCCATGGACAACACCGACTTCGACCTGCGGCCCGGCGAGATCCTGGCCGTCATCGGGGACAACGGCGCGGGCAAGTCGACGCTGATCAAATCGCTGACCGGCGCGGTCGTCCCCGGCTCCGGCACCCTGCGTCTGAACGGCGAGGAAGTGCAGTTCCGCAGCCCGCTCGACGCGCGCAGGGCGGGCATCGAGACGGTGTACCAGGAGCTGGGCGTGGCCCCGGCCCTGGACATCTCGCAGAATCTCTACCTCGGCCGGGAGCAGCGCCGTCGCGGCGTACTCGGCACGGTCTTCCGGCAGTTGGACAAGGGCGCCATGCGCCGCGGCTCGGCCCAGCAGATGGCCGACCTGGGCATCCGCGTCCAGTCCATCCGGCAGAAGGTCGAGACGCTCTCCGGCGGGCAGCGGCAGGCCGTCGCGGTGGCGCGCGTCGCCGCGTGGGCGACCCGCGTCGTGGTGATGGACGAACCGACCGCCGCGCTCGGCGTGCGCGAGACGAACCAGGTCCTCGACCTGATCCTGCGCGTCCGCGACAACGGCCTGCCGGTGGTGCTCATCAGCCACAACATGCCTAACGTCTTCGAGGTCGCGGACCGGATCCACATCCACCGGCTGGGGCGGCGTATCGCCCTGGTCGACAAGAACGACACCAGCATGGAAGAAGCCGTCGCCGTCATGACCGGCGCCAAGGCGCCGGACACCCTCGTGGGCGTGGAAGCACCCGCCGGGGACTCCGCCCCGCAGGGCGCGCACGCGGCACCGACGGATCTCTCGAAAGGCGAAAATTGAACCCCCCAGGACCGGCCGCCGACCCCCAGCACAATCCCGGGGCCGACGGCGCGGACTACGACGCCCTCATCGACTCGGCCCGGGCGCTGATCACTTCCGGGCAGCGCCGGATCCTCGGAATCACGGGCGCGCCCGGCTCCGGGAAGTCCACTCTCGCCGAAGCCCTGGTGAACGCACTCGGTGACCAGGCGGTGCTCGTCAGCCTCGACGGCTTCCACCTGGCCAACGCCGAACTGCACCGGCTCGGCCGCCACGCCTCCAAGGGGGCCGCCGACACCTTCGACGCGGCCGGTTACATCAACCTCCTGCGCCGGCTGCGCGCCCGCGACGAGGAGGTCGTCTACGCCTCGTTCTTCGACCGCGCCATCGAGGAGTCCATAGCCTGCGCGGTGCCCGTCCCCCGTGACGTCCCGCTGGTCGTCACCGAGGGCAACTACCTGCTGGTCGACGGGCCCCGGTGGGGAGCCGTACAGCCGCTGCTCGACGCGTGCTGGTACGTCGACCCCGACGAGGACGTGCGCATGGAACGGCTGATCGCCCGGCACATGCGGTACGGCCGGTCGGCGGCGGAGGCGTACGAGCGGTCGCACGGCTCCGACCAGCGCAACGCAGAACTCATTCACGCAACCCGCACCCGCGCGGACCGGATCGTCCGGGTGCCCGACGCGCAGTCAGCGCCGACGTCAACCGAGGAGCAATCGGCATGAGTGTCCTGGACCAGTTCCGGCTGAACGGCAAGGTCGCCGTCGTCACCGGCGGAAACCGCGGTATCGGCAAGGCCATCGCCACCGCGCTGGCGGAAGCGGGCGCGTCCGTCGCCATCGCGGGCCGGGACGAGGCGCGCAACGCCGAGGCGGTCGCCGAACTCACCGCGCTGGGCGCCACCGCGATCTCGACGAGGACCGACGTCACCAGCCGCGCGGACATCGTGGCCATGAACGAGCGGGTCACCGCGGAGCTCGGCCCGGTCGACGTCCTGATCAACAACGCGGGCATCGGCATCCACGGCGAGTCCCTGACCATCGACGACGACAGTTGGGACCGTGTGATGGCCACCAACCTCGACGCGGTCTGGAAGGTCAGCCAGGTCGTCGGCGAGTCGATGGTCGAGCGCGGCACCGGATCGATCGTCAACGTCGGCTCCATGTCCGGCATGATCATCAACCGCCCGCAGTGGCACGCCCCTTACGCCGTGTCCAAGGCCGGGGTGCACCACCTGACCAAGTCCCTGGCCGCCGAGTGGGCGCCGAGGTCGGTACGGGTCAACGCGATCGCGCCCGGTTACACGAAGACCGAGATCTCGGACATCGACCTGCCCGAGTACAAGCACTACTGGATCGACGAAGTGCCCATGCAGCGGTACGCGCAGGCGTCGGAGATCGCCCCGGCCGCGCTCTACCTGGCCAGCCCCGCCTCGTCCTTCGTCACCGGCGAGATCCTCGTCATCGACGGCGGCTACACCCTCTGGTGAGCCGGCGGGCCCCGCCCCGCCCGCACCCTCTTTTCGTGTCGAAGGAGCGCTCGTGACGAGCACGTACGTTCAGCATGCCCACATACCCTGGACCGAGGACGACCAGCGGGCCGTGACCACCGCCCGCGTCCTGGCCATGGACGCCGTGCAGGAGGCGGGCCACGGTCACCCCGGCACCGCCGTCAGCCTGGCGCCCGCCGCCCATCTGATATTCCGGCGCTTCCTGCGCCACGACCCCGCCGACCCCCGGTGGCGCGGGCGGGACCGGTTCGTCCTGTCCTGCGGTCACTCCAGCCTCACGCTGTACATCCAGCTCTACCTCGCCGGATATCCGCTCACGCTGGACGACCTGCGCGCCTACCGGAAGCGCGGCAGCCTCACCCCTGCGCACCCCGAGTGGGGGCACACGCCGGGTGTGGAGACCACGACCGGGCCGCTCGGCCAGGGCATCGCCACCGCGGTCGGGATGGCGATGGGCGCCCGCCGCGAGCGCGGCCTGCTCGACCCCGACGCGCCCGAGGGGACAAGCCCCTTCGACCACCGGGTGTTCGTCCTGTGCTCCGACGGCGACATCCAGGAGGGCATCAGCGCCGAGGCCGGTTCCTTCGCGGGGCACCAGCGCCTGGGCAACCTCGTCGTCGTCTACGACGACAACCGGATCTCCATCGAGGGCAGCACGGACCTGGCCACGAGCGAGGACGTCGGCGCCCGCTACGAGGCGTACGGATGGCACGTGCAGCGGGTCGGCCTCGCGGCCGACGGCGACATCGACGTGTCCGCCCTGTCGCGGGCGCTGGAGGAGGCCGCCGCCGAGACGACGCGGCCGTCGATCGTCTTGATGCGCAGCATCATCTCCTGGCCGGTGCCCGGCGCGCAGAACACCGCGAAGTCGCACGGCTCCGCTCTCGGGGCGGACGCGGTCCGCGCGGCGAAGTCCGTCCTCGGCGTGAACCCGGACACCGCCTTCGACGTATCGGCCGATCTCCACGAGCGGCTGACGTCGGCGGCGCGCGCGGCGGGATCGGCGGCCCACCGGGAGTGGGACGCGGCGTTCGACGCGTGGGCGCGCGGGAATCCGGACGGGCGGGCGCTGCTCGACCGGCTGACGGCCAAGGGGCTCCCCGCCGCCTTCGAGGACGCGCGTCCGGTCTTCGCGGCGGACACCCAGGTGGCCACGCGGAAGGCGTTCGGGCGGGCGTTGAACGCGGCGGCGGCGGAACTGCCCGAGCTGTGGGGCGGCTCGTCCGACCTCGGCGACTCCAACAACACGACGGTGGAGGGCAGTTCGTCCTTCCTTCCGGCGTCGAGCGCGCAGCCCGGCGCCGACCCGGCGGGACGCACCGTCCACTGGGGAATCCGCGAGCACTTCATGGCCGCCGCGATGAACGGCATCGCGCTGTCGGGCCTCAGCCGTCCCTACGGCGGCACCTTCCTCGTCTTCAGCGACTACATGCGCCCGGCGGTACGGCTCGCCGCGCTGATGAAGCTGCCGACGCTCTACGTGTGGACGCACGACTCCATCGGCCTCGGCGAGGACGGCCCGACCCACCAGCCGGTCGAGCACCTGGCGTCCCTGCGCGCGATTCCGGGCCTGGACATCGTGCGGCCCGGTGACGCCAACGAGACGGCCGTCGCCCTGTGGAAGGTGCTCGGCGCGGCCGGGTCCGCCGGGCCGACCGGTTTCAGCCTCAGCCGTCAGGACCTGGCGGTCTTCCCCGACGGCACGGACGGGTTCGGCTCGGCCGCCGAGGCGGTCAGGGGCGGTTACGTACGGTACGAGGCGCCCGTCGCGGACCCGTCGGCCGGTCCGGCCGACCCGGACGTCGTGGTCATCGCCACCGGGTCCGAGGTGCAGCTCGCCGTCGCCGCGGCGCGGGCGCTGGCCGCGGACGGGATACGGGCGCGCGTCGTGTCGATGCCGTGCCGTGAGTGGTTCGACGCGCAGGACGCGGCGTACCGCGACAGTGTCATCCCGCCGGGCGTACGCCGCCGGATCGCGGTCGAGGCGGGCGTCGGTCAGGGCTGGTACGACCTGATCGGCCTCGACGGCCGGTCGATCGGCGTCCAGGAGTTCGGCGCGTCGGCGTCGGCCGCCGAACTCTACGAGCACTTCGGGCTGACGGCGGACGCGGTCGCGTCGGCGGCGCGGGAGCTGATGGGCAGGTAGTGAGGCGGCAGCGGGGCCGCCGGTCGGAGCGCGGGGTTCGGGCGTACGCGCAGGTGTGAGGCGCAGGCGTCGCAGGCGTCAGGCGTACGCGTCGTCCTCCGGCCGTCAGTAGTCAGTAGTCAGCCGTCAGCCGTCGAAGGAGGCGGCCAGGCGGTTGCTCTGCGAGACCGGGAGTTCGCGCTCGATCAGCGGGATGAAGTCGCGCTGTTCGTGGCCGAGGAACTGGTCGATGTCGGCCAGCACACCGTTGACGGTCTGGGCGCGCGTTCCGGCCGGACCCGGCGACGCGATGGAGCCGTCGAGGAGGGCGAGGAGGTACGCGCCCTCCTCGCGGTCGCGCCTGACCGCCTCGGCGACCGGCGGGTGGGACTCCAGCGCGCGCCCCGCCGTGGCGTCCTTGGCGGCGCAGTGCCGACGGAAGGCGTCGGCCACCGGCCGCAGATCGGCCGGGGCGGTCGTCTCCTTGTTGAACAGCGCCTGGATCATGTCGTGCACCGCCGTGCCCGACTCCAGCAGCCGGACGGACACGCCGTGGAAGCGGGCCCGATCGGCGGTGGCCGCCTCGGTCTCCGCGTCCCGGACCGACTGGTCGAACTCCTCGGAGTGGTTCTGGATGTTGTGCGGCCCCTTGGGCCGGTCCCCCATGCCATGGCCCGCGGTGGCGCCGTCCGTCGCCGGGTCCCACACGGTCGCGCCCTGCCGTCGCGTTGCCTCGTTCATGTCCGGACCTCCTCCACCGGGGGCGAGCCGCGGCGCGTGAGCAGCGACACGCGGGCGAACACCCCGATTGTCCCCCTCTCCCCCATTCTCCGCCCCTCCACCGCCTCTCCACCCGGCCGCGTCCCCGGCCACCGGCGGCGGAGGGGCTGCTGTCGTACGAACGTGGCGAGATGGACTCGCACAAATATTCGAACACGTGCCAGGATTGCCCCCATGAAGCAGCACGACTTCCCCGCTGATCTCATCGAGGCGCAGCGCGACTGGTACATCACCTACCGCCTGCTCGCCGACGCTCCCGCCGGTACGCAGACCACCGTGCTCCGGCGCCGCCTGCAAAGGCTCTCCGTCCGGATCTCCACCCATCCCTACTGGGCGTCGCTGCCCGGAACGGCTCCGGCCGCCCGGATGGAGCTCAAGCAACTGACCTGGGCCGCCTCCGAGCAGTCCCCCCGGCCGGCCGTGTGACCTCGGACCCCGGGCCGGGCGCGACCACCCCCCGACCGTCCCGGCTCGTCGCCGCCGGGCTTGTCCCGCCGCCGGGGCATAATGCAGACAGATCTGTCCGAAAGGTGACGGCCATGGCGACTTCCCGGACCACCACGAAGCCGTCGGCGCGTGAGCGACTGCTCGCCGCCGCGGACGAGCTGTTCTACGCCGAGGGCGTGCGGAGCGTCGGCATCGACCGGGTCATCGAGCACGCGGGCGTGGCCAAGGCGTCGCTGTACAACACCTTCGGCGGCAAGGAACAGCTCATCCGGGCCTACCTCGACAGCCGCCACGCGGGCATCACCCAGCGGATCACCGACGCTGTCGACAGCCGCGACACTCCGCGCGAGCGGCTGCTGGCGGTCTTCGAGGCGCAGGGGGCGCTCTTCGGGGAACCGGACTTCCACGGCTGCGCCTTCGTCCGGGCCGGCGCGGAGGCCGGTCCCGGCAGTCTCGTGGAGGAGGCCGCGGACAACTACCGTGCCTGGCTGCGGGAGTTGTTCACCCGCCTCGCCGGTGAGGCGGGCGCCGCCGACCCGCGGTCGCTGGGCCGCCAGCTCCATCTGCTCTACGACGGCGCCGGGATCTCCGCCCGGATGGACCGCGACCCCTCGGCGGCCGTCGCCGCCCGGGCCGCCGCCTCGGCGCTGATCGCGGCGGGGACCGGTGACGTCAGCCGGACCGGGCCCGCCGTGACGGTGGCGGGTGCGCTCGGCTGACGCCCTCCGTACGATCGGCCCCGCTGCGGACAGGCGTACGGGATCGGTCAGGCCCTAGGAATCCCGGTCGTCCGGTCCGGCGCCGGAGCGCTCGCGCAGGATGCTCTCGACGGCCGCCGGATCGTCCGGGGTGATGAAGGGCCGGACGAATTTCCCGGTGTCCAGGACGAGACCTTCCGTCTTGGACAGCCGCCGCGGATCGAGGCTCGCCCAGTAACGGGGGTTCGCGGTGCCCCAGATGCGGCCCTGCCCGCTGAACACGCCCATCTTCACGCGGGTGACCGTGCGGATCGACGCGTACGGAATCGTCTTGGTGCCCCAGGGGAAGTAGTAGCCGCGGATCCGGAGCGCGTCAGGTGTGCACTCGATCCAGCCGTCCTGGTAGCTCGTGCTCATGTCCCCGCCCTCTCTCGTCATTCCTCCGCCTCCCCACGGAACGGATGATCAATCCCGTCGCGGTCCGCGCGCGGTACGGCTTCCGATGCCGGTGCCGATGCCGGTGCCGGTGCCGGTGTTGGTCAGCGGGACGCGATGGCGACGAGTTCGGTCAGGGAGTTGATCCGCCAGTCCGCGGCGGCGGCCACGTCGGGGTCGTCGGCCCACAGGTGGCCCCAGGGCCCGCGGCGCAGGTGGGCGACGCGCAGTCCCGCGCGCTTCGCGGGGAAGACGTCGTTGCCGGGGTGGTCGCCGACGTAGAGGATCTCTTCGGGTTCGGCCCCCGCGACCTCGACGACCTTCGCGTAGAAGCCGGGGCTCGGTTTGGCGACGGCCCATTCCGCGGAGGTGGCGACCAGGTCGAGCGGCAGGTCGAGGCCGCGCAGCAGCTCCCCGACCCGGGCGGTCTGGTTGCCGGCGGCGAGCACCTTGATGCCGGCCTCCCGCAGCCGGGCCAGCGCGGGGCGGACGTCCGGGTACAGATCCGTCTCGTCCAGGTGCTCGCCCCGCCCGGCCGCCTCCCTGGCGGCGTAGGCGGCGGGGATGTCGAGGCCGGGGGTGATCAGCCGCAGCGCGTCGCCGTCGTCGCGCCCTTCGGCGACGACCGCTCCCACCAGGGCCGAGACGGTGTGTGACGGGACGCCGAGCCAGTCGGCCCAGCCCGCCCAGTGCCGCGCGTCGGAAATCAGGGTCTCGCCGATGTCGAACACGATCGTGGTAGTCATCGTCGTCACCCTAGGGCAGCCGCCGCGCCGCCCGGCGCGCCACGACCGGTCCTTCACTCCGTCGTGGCGGCCGTCGGCTCACCGGTGGACGCGCGGGGCGGGCGGACGGCGGCCCGTCTCACCTCACACGCGCGCGCTCTTCCCCCGCGGGCGGGGACGGGTGCGGCAGGAGCTGGTCGGCGCGCAGCAGTTGGCCGGGGGTGTGGAGCTGGGCGCGGAGCGCGAAGGTGGCGGGCGCGTCGAGCGGGGCGATGACGGTACGGCCGCCGGGCGCGCGGACGGCGAGCAGTTCCGCCGGGTCGATCTCGTCGGTGTCGAGGAGGTCGGGGCTGTGGCTGGTCGCGATGACCTGGCGGCGGTCGCTGGCGTCCCGCAGCGCGGCCAGCAGCGCGCCGGTCGCCGTGGGGTGCAGGGCGGTCTCGGGCTCCTCGACGGCCACCGTGCTGTAGGCGCCGCCCGCGGGGGTGAACAGCGAGGTGAGGACGCCGAGTGCGCGCAGGGTGCCGTCGGAGACGGAGGGCGCGCCGAACCGCCAGGGCGCCTTGGCGCCGGGCACGTCCTGGGTGAACTCCAGGATCTCGCGGCCCCCGCGCGTGCGCCGGGTCACGCCGTGGATGCCCGGCACGATCTGCCGCAGATAGCTCTCGATCCGCGCCTTGTCCTCCCGGCCGCGCGCGCTCCGGCCCAGCCGGTGCAGTACCGCGGCGATGTCGGAGCCGTCGCGCTGGAGGAGTTGACCGGATCCGGGCGTCCGCGGCTCGCGCATGGCCTCCGGGTTGAGGGTGAACACGCCGATGTCGGCGAGGCCGTCGTGGACGTGCTTGAAGGGCTTGCGGGTGGCGAGGTCGGCGAGCAGCAGGCGGTGACGGTCGGCCGCGGGCATACCGGACTCGGTGCTGGAGGTCAGCACCCCGTCGTCCACCCGGTAGGTGGCCTCGGCCGGTGCGGTGCCCGCGCCGTCGCGGGCGGCGGCGGCCCGTACGGTGCAGTGCTCGCGGACGATACGGAAGCCGCCGCCGCGTTCGGCCGCGACCTGGATTCCGTAGCCGCCGTCGCCGTGCGGGCCGCGGAAGTCGAGGTCGACGCTGAAGCGGGTCGGGTGTCCCGCCGACCTGCGGCGGACCTGCGCGACGCCGCCGCGCCGGTCGAGTGCTTCGTCGAGGGAGGTCCGCAGTCCCTCGGAGACCAGGCGCAGGGCGTCGAGGAAGTTGCTCTTCCCCGAGCCGTTGGGCCCGATCAGGAAGACGAGCGGGCCGAGCGCCACGTCGGCTTCCGGGATGCTGCGGTACTGCCGCAGCCGGACACGGGTCAGAGAGAAGGAGGTGTCCTGCATGCGGCCAGTCTGTCAGCCGCGCCGCCGGGATCCGCGCCGACCGGGCGGGTCGCGCGGTGGCGTGGCGCGGCGGAGGCGCGATCCGGCCATGAAGCGGCGCGTTCCGGGCAGGAGCGGGCCAGGGCCGGACGGGCCCGGGAGCCGCGCGGGCGTGGGTGGTACGGCCGCGGACGTTCACCGAAGGGATCACCGCGTGATCGTGGATTGCGCCATCTACCGGGACGGTCGTCGCGAGAAGACGCCGGACGACCTGTCCGACGCGCTCGCCGAGGCCCGCGCGTCGGGGAACTGCTTCGTCTGGATCGGCATGCACGAGCCGACGACGAGCGAGTTCGACCGGGTCGCCACCGAGTTCGACCTGCATCCGCTGGCCGTCGAGGACGCGCTCAAGGCCCGTCAGCGGCCGAAGATGGAGGCGTACGACGGGGCGCTGTTCACGGTCGTGCGGCCGTTGCGCTACGACGACGAGAAGAGCCGCGTCACGGCCGACGAGCTGATGATCTTCATCGGCGACTCCTTCGTGGTGACGGTGCGGCACGGGCACGCGAAGACGGCCGCCGACGCCCGTTCCCGTTTGGAGAAGTCCCCCGAGGTGCTGCGGCACGGTCCGGTGGCCGTGCTCTACGCGATCTGCGACGCGGTCGTGGACGACTATCTGGACATCGCCGCGGAGCTGCAAGTGGATCTGGAGGAGTTGGAGGAGCAGGTCTTCTCCCCCACCGGCGGCGACTCCTCGCGGGTGGCGGGCGTCATCTACTCCTTCAAGCGCCAGGTGCTGGAATTCCGCCGGGCCATCAGTCCGCTCTCGGAGCCGATGGCCCGGCTGGCCGGCGGCAACGCGCCGTTCGTCGACGCGCGCACCAAGCCGTTCTTCCGCGATGTCGCCGACCACCTGGCGCGCGTCAACGAGGCGGAGGAAGGGCTCGACCGGCTGCTGTCCGACATCCTGGCGGCGCATCTGACGCAGGTGGGTGTGCGGCAGAACGACGACATGCGCAAGATCTCCGCGTGGGCGGCCATGGCGGCGGCCCCGACGATGATCGCCGGGATCTACGGCATGAACTTCGACCACATGCCGGAGCTGCGCCAGGTCTGGGGCTATCCAGCGGTGCTCGGCCTGATGGCGTCGGTGGTGACCTTCCTGTACTTCCTGTTCAAGCGGCGCGGCTGGCTCTGAGCCGGTGCGGGTCGGGCGGTCCCGTTCACTCCTTGATTTCGCAGATGACGGCGCCGGAGGAGACGGAGGTGCCGACTTCGGCCTTGAGGCCGATGACGGTGCCCGACCGGTGGGCGTTCAGGGGCTGTTCCATCTTCATGGCCTCCAG
>NZ_JBEXNE010000031.1:0-79908 GCF_040610915.1 Streptomyces sp. NPDC003300
TTCGCCGGGTTTTTCATTTTGTGCGGGGGGGGGGCGCGGGCCCGGGGGTCGCCCGCGCCTCCGTCGGGGCGCCCCCGCCCCACCCCCCCGGCGGCCCCCGCCGCTGTCGTGTCGGGACAATCCGTTACCACGTTCCATCGGCCGCTCATGGGTAATTCATAGGAATAGCGGAACCGATAGCCGGAATACCGGGAAAAGTGCTGGCCGCACGTCCTGTCGGCCCGTCAGGGACGAGGCCGCGACACGGTCACTCGTTGGGGTGATTTATCCGTCGGCCATGACCTGATTGGCCCTGAGCGCGTTGTCTCCGGTGCGGGCATGCGGCCCGTGAGGATTTCCGGAAGGCAGGAAAGCGTATGAACAGGGTTGCCCAGAAGGGACTCGTCACCGCCATGGTCGCCGGCGGTCTGTTGGCGGGCGCCGGGTATGCCCAGGCCGATTCGGCCGCCCAGGGTGACACCACCGGATCGCCCGGTGTCCTGTCGGGCAATTCGGTGGAAGTGCCCGTCTCCATTCCGGTGAATGTATGCGGAAATACGATCAATGTGATCGGTTTGCTGAATCCGGTGACGGGCAACGCCTGCGCCAACACCTCGGCTCCGGCCGCCACGCACTCCGCCCCCGGCGCCAGGCCAGGTCGGCACGCGGGCGCACCGGCCGATGAGCGCGTCGTCCCCGCCGGGACGAACTCGGGCTCGGGCGGCGGCGCACACGCGGCGGGCGGCACCCGCAACTCGCCCGGCCTGCTGTCGGGCAACAGCATCCGGCTGCCGATCGACGTGCCCGTCAACATCACCGGCAACAGCGTCAATGTCGTCGGGATCGGCAACCCCTCCACCGGCAACACCTCGACGAACGGCTCGACTCCGCCGGTCGTGAAGCCCACTCCGGTGCCGACCACCCCGCCCGCCCCGGCCCACACTCCGGTGCCCGCGCCGCCGAACGTCGAGGACCCCGCGGCCCCGACGCTGGCGCACACCGGTGCGGACGGCCTGCCGTACACGGCCGGTGGCAGCGCCGCCCTGCTGCTCGGCGGCGTCGTGCTCTACCGCCGTTTCCGGCCCGGCCGCGGCTGAACCGGCAGCGGTGCGACGTCCGGGGCCGCTTCCGGCGTCTTCGACGCCGCCGGGGCCTCCGGCGGCGGCGCGGCCTTGCCGTCCAGTGCCCGCTGGGCGTTGAAGTGGGCGCCGACCAGCAGGGCCAGGTTGGAGAACCACAGCCACACCAGGAAGACCACGGTGCCGGCCAGCGGGCCGTAGAGCCGGTTGTACGTGCCCGCGCGGGCGGTGTACGCGGCGAATCCGACCGAGGTCAGCAGCCACAGCAGGACGGCGAGGGCGCCGCCGGGGGCCATCGCGCGCAGGCCGCGGGTGCCGCGGGGACCTGAGCGGAAGAGCACCAGGACCAGCGCGGCGGCCAGCACCAGCAGCAAGGGCCAGCGCAACACCCGCCAGGCGGTGATCACGGGGGTGTTCATGTGCGGCAGCTCCCCTATCCGGTGGGCGACCTCGCCGCTGACCACCAGGCTGCTGGCGCTGCACACCAGCAGGACGAGCAGCGCCACCGAGGTGATCACGATGCGCGGGGCGGTGCGCCAGGCGGGGCGGTGGTCGGTCACCCGGTACATCGAGTGCAGGGCGCGCCGGAAGACGCTGGAGTAGCTGCACGCCGACCAGACGGCGCCCGCGCTGCCGATGATCACCAGGGAGAGGGTCGCGGACCGGTCGTCGGCCATGTCCTGGAGCGCGGAGGCGACGATCGGCCGGGACGCGGTCGGGAGCAGGGAGGTGACCTCGGAGGCCAGCTGATTCTCCGAGGCACCGCCCGCCAGGCCCAGCACCGACACGGTGACCAGCAGCGCGGGGAAGAGCGCGAGCACCGCGTAGTACGTGAGGGCCGCCGCCCGCTCCGTGGCGTCCTCCTCCCATGCCGCCCCTATGGCGCGGCCGAGGGCCCGGATGGCGCGGAAGGTCGCGACGGTCTTCGGCAGCCGTCTTCTGTCAGCCGGCCGCGTGCCGCGGACCGCGCTGTCCTCAGTGGTCAAAAGTGCCCCTCACAGCGTCGAGCGGTAGGCGACCTGTGGCCCGCAGTGACGTATGCCCGGTGCCGGTCCACCCATGTGCGCCTTTCCGGGTACTGCCCGCCGCGGGGTCGCGGCACCTATCGTCGGCAGCGAACAGTGGCCGAACGCTGGGCACACGACGAAGGGAAGGACCGGACATGGCACAGGAAGTCCGCGCAGTGATCGCACCGGGCAAGGGCGAGCCGGTACGGGTGGACACGGTGGTGGTGCCGGATCCGGGGCCGGGCGAGGCGGTGGTGCGGATCCAGGCGTGCGGGGTCTGCCACACCGACCTGCACTACCGGGAGGGCGCGATCAACGACGACTTCCCGTTCCTGCTCGGGCATGAGGCCGCCGGCGTGGTCGAGACCGTCGGCGACGGCGTCACCGAGGTCGCGCCGGGCGATTTCGTGATCCTCAACTGGCGGGCCGTGTGCGGCCGGTGCCGCGCGTGTCTGCGCGGGCGCCCCTGGTACTGCTTCGACACCCACAACGCGAAGCAGAAGATGACGCTCAAGGACGGCACGGAGCTGTCGCCCGCGCTGGGCATCGGCGCCTTCGCGGAGAAGACGCTGGTCGCGGCCGGGCAGTGCACGAAGGTCGACCCGGCGGTGTCGGCGTCGGTGGCCGGGCTGCTCGGCTGCGGGGTGATGGCCGGGATCGGCGCGGCGCTCAACACCGGGAACGTGGGCCGCGGCGACTCGGTCGCGGTCATCGGCTGCGGCGGCGTCGGCGACGCGGCCGTGGTGGGATCGCGGCTGGCCGGTGCGGCCAGGATCATCGCCGTCGACATCGACGACCGCAAGCTCGCCACGGCGTCCGCGATGGGCGCCACGCACACCGTCAACTCCCGCGACCGTGACGCCGTGGAGGCGATCCGCGAGCTGACCGGCGGGAACGGCGCCGACGTCGTGATCGACGCGGTCGGCCGCCCGGAGACGTACAAGCAGGCGTTCTACGCGCGCGATCTGGCCGGGACGGTGGTCCTGGTGGGGGTGCCGAGTCCGGAGATGACGCTGGAGCTGCCGCTGTTGGACGTGTTCGGCCGCGGCGGCGCGCTGAAGTCGTCGTGGTACGGCGACTGCCTGCCGTCGCGGGACTTCCCGATGCTGATCGACCTGCATCTCCAGGGGCGCCTGGACCTGGGCGCGTTCGTCACGGAGACCATCGCGCTGGACGAGGTGGAGGCGGCGTTCGCGCGGATGTCCGAGGGCGACGTATTGCGTTCGGTCGTGGTGCTGTAGCGGCTCTAAGGTGAAGGCGGGCGCATGCGCGATGAGGCGCATGCGCGCACCTGTACTGCGAAGACGTCATTTCGAGGAGCCTTCAATGGCGCTGCCGCAAGGCACGCTCAGCCACCGCTACCGCGGCGAACACCCCGTCCGTACCCTCCTCTACCTCTTCGAACCCGACCGTCGCCGGGTCGGGTTCGCCGTACTCGCCTTTTTCGCCAAGCACACCCCCGTCTGGCTGCTGCCGCTCATCACGGCCAACGTGGTCGACGTCGTCGTGCAGCACCGGCCGATATCGGTGCTGTGGTGGAACTCGGCCGTCCTGCTGGTGATCCTCAGCCTCAACCTCCCGCTGCACCTGGCGTACGTGCGCTGCATGCAGGGCTCGATCCGCAGGACCGGCACCCGGCTGCGCACGGCGATCTGCCAGCGGATGCAGCAGCTCTCCATCGGCTACCACTCCCGTGTCAGCGCCGGCGTGCTCCAGGCCAAGGTGATCAGGGACGTCGAGACCATCGAGACGGCGGCGCAGCAGACCGCCGACAACGGTCTGGCCGCGATCGCCACCCTGAGCGGCGGCCTGGTGGTGATCGGCGTCCAGGCGCCCGCCTTCCTGCCGGTCTATCTGATCGTGGTGCCCGCCTCCGCGATGCTGGTGGTGCGGCTGCGCCGCCGGTTGCGGCACGACAACGAGTCCTTCCGCCAGCAGGTGGAGCAACTGTCCTCGCGGGTCAGCGAGATGACGACCCTGATCCCCATCACCCGTGCGCACGGCCTGGAGAACACCGCGCTGCACCGGGTGGACCGCACGCTGGGCGAGGTGCTGCACGCGGGGCTGCGGCTCGACCGGCTCAACGGGTGGTTCGGCTCGCTGGCCTGGATCCTGCTCAACGCGATCGGTGTGGCCTGCCTGGCGGGCTCGGCGCTGGTCGCCTACTACGGCTGGCTGAACGTTTCGGCGGGCACCGTGGTGATGCTCAGCGCGTACTTCTCCAGCCTCACCGGGTCGGTGACCACGCTGCTGACGCTGACCCCGCAGATCGGCAAGGGCCTGGAGTCGGTCCGCTCGATCGGCGAGGTGCTCCAGGCGCCCGACCTGGAGCAGAACGACGGCAAGGCCGAAGTGAAGGGCGTGGTGGGGCACTTCGAGTTCCGCGGGGTCGGCCACACCTATCCCGAGAGCGACCGGCCCTCGCTGGTCGACTTCGATCTGGACGTGCGGCCGGGCGAGACGGTCGCCCTGGTGGGCGGTTCCGGCGCGGGCAAGTCGACCGTGCTCAATCTGGTGATCGGCTTCCTGCGGCCGACGCATGGGCGGATTCTGCTCGACGGCGTCGACATGGAGGATCTGGACCTGCGCGACTACCGGACCTGGCTGTCGGTGGTGCCGCAGGACTCGATCCTGTTCGAGGGCACCGTCCGCGACAACGTCACCTACGGCATGACCGATGTGCCGGAGGAGAGGGTCAGGGCGGCGCTGCGGGACGCCAACGCGCTGGAGTTCATCGACCGGATGACCCACGGTCTCGACACCGTCGTCGGTGAGCGGGGCGCCCGGCTCTCCGGCGGGCAGAAGCAGCGGCTGGCCATCGCCCGTGCGCTGATCCGCGACCCGCGCGTGCTGGTCCTGGACGAGGCGACGTCCGCGCTCGACTCCCGCTCGGAGGCGCTGGTCCAGCAGGCGCTGACCCGGCTGGTGCGCGGCCGTACGGTCTTCGTGGTGGCCCACCGGCTGTCCACGATCCGCAACGCCGACCGTATCGTCGTCCTGGACGAGGGCCGTATCGCGGAAGTCGGGCCGCACGCCGAGCTGGTGCGCGGCGGCGGCGCGTACGCGGGTCTCCAGGCCGCCCAACTGGCCTGAGCCGCCCGCGCGTCGAAGGGCCTGTCGTCCCTCACCCGACGGAGCGGAGCACGCGCTCCGGTGTCGCTCCGTCGGGTGGAGGGCGCGGCCGTCAGCCGTTCAGCGCACGGGCGACGATGGCCTGTGCCTCCTCCTGGACGGTGGCGAGGTGGTCGTCGCCGAGGAAGGACTCGGCGTAGACCTTGTAGACGTCCTCCGTCCCCGAGGGCCGCGCGGCGAACCAGGCGTTGTCGGTGCTGACCTTGATGCCGCCCAGGGCCGCGTTGTTGCCGGGGGCGTGGGTGAGCACGGAGGTGACGGGGTCTCCGGCGAGTTCGGCGGCGGGCACCTGCTTGGGCGAGAGCTCGGCGAGTACGGCCTTCTCCTCGCGGGTCGCGGGCGCGTCGATCCGCGCGTAGGAGGGGGCGCCGAAGCGCTCCGTGAGGTCCGCGTAGTGCTCGGACGGGGTGCGGCCGGTGACGGCGGTGATCTCGGCGGCCAGCAGTGCCAGCAGGATGCCGTCCTTGTCGGTGGTCCACACCGAGCCGTCGCGCCGCAGGAAGGACGCGCCCGCCGACTCCTCGCCGCCGAAGGCCAGCGTGCCGCCGAGCAGCCCGTCCACGAACCACTTGAAGCCGACCGGGACTTCGGTCAGCGGACGGCCGAGGTCGGCCACCACCTTGTCGATCATCGAGGACGACACCAGCGTCTTGCCGATCGCCAGGTCGGGCCGCCACTGCTCGCGGTGCCGCGACAGATAGGAGATGGCGACGGCCAGGTAGTGGTTGGGGTTCATCAGGCCGCCGTCGGGCGTGACGATGCCGTGCCGGTCGGCGTCCGCGTCGTTGCCGGTGGCGATGCGGTACTCGTCCTTGCGGGCGATCAGCGAAGCCATCGCGTACGGCGACGAGCAGTCCATCCGGATCTTGCCGTCCCAGTCGAGCGTCATGAAGCGCCAGGTGGGGTCGGCGACCGGGTTCACCACGGTCAGGTCGAGGCCGTGCCATTCGGCGATCCGGCCCCAGTACTGGACCGACGCGCCGCCCAGCGGGTCCGCGCCGATCGTGACGCCCTCGCGCCGTACGGTCTCCAGGTCGAGCACCGACGGCAGGTCGTCCACGTAGCGGCCGAGGAAGTCGTAGCGCCCGGTGGTGTCGGCGGCGAGCGCCCGGGTGTACGGGACGCGGCGCACGCCCTTGAGGCCGTCGGCGATCAGCTCGTTGGCCCGGTCCTGGATCCAGCCGGTGGCGTCGGAGGCGGCGGGGCCGCCGCTCGGCGGGTTGTACTTGAAGCCGCCGTCCGCGGGCGGGTTGTGCGAGGGGGTGACGACCACGCCGTCGGCGAGGTGGGTGGTACGGCCCCTGTTGTACGACAGGATCGCGTGCGAGACGGCCGGGGTGGGCGTCCAGCCGTCGCTCTCGTCGATCAGCACCGAGACCTCGTTGGCGGCGAAGACCTCGAGCGCGGTGACCCGCGCGGGCTCGGACAGCGCGTGCGTGTCGGCGCCGAGGAAGAGCGGTCCCGTGGTGCCCTGCGCGGTGCGGTAGTCGCAGATCGCCTGGCTGGTGGCGGCGATGTGGTCCTCGTTGAACGCGGTGTTCAGCGACGAGCCGCGGTGCCCCGAGGTGCCGAACGCCACCCGCTGGCCGGTCTCGCCGGGGTCCGGGTGCAGCGCGTAGTAGGCCGTGATCAGGCGGGGTACGTCCACCAGGTCGTCCGGCCGTGCCGGTGTTCCGGCGCGCTCGTGCGGCATCCGCGTCTCCTTCGCTGCGTCATCGGTCGGGCCTGCCCTGACCATTCTTACCCCCGATGCGCGCCGGTGATCAGCGGGCGCGGTCGCGGGTGGGCGGCGGGCACGGTCGCGGGTGCGCGGCGGGCACGGTTTTCACGGTTGCCGCGGCGCGGGGCCGCGACACTCACGCCTCGGCTCCCGGCGCTCTATGGTGACGGTCATGAGTAATCCGGAGCCGCCCGCCGAGGGTGTGCGGCTCTCCTCGGCGACCGGGCGTTGGGTGCTGGCCTGCTCGGTGCTCGGCTCGGGCATGGCGATGCTGGACGGCACCATCGTCAACATCGCGCTCCCCCGGATCGGGGAGGGCCTCGGCGCGACCCTGGCGGCGCTCCAGTGGACCGTCAACGGCTATCTGCTGACGCTCGCCGGGCTGATCCTGCTCGGCGGCGGCCTCGGTGACCGGTACGGGCGCAGGAAGGTCTTCGTCATCGGCGTCGTCTGGTTCGCGCTGGCGTCCGCGCTGTGCGGCGCGGCGCCCGACAGCGGCGTGCTGATCGCGGCGCGGGCGCTCCAGGGCGTGGGCGGGGCGCTGCTGACGCCCGGTTCGCTCGCCCTGGTGCAGTCCACGTACCGCCCGCAGGACCGCGCGAAGGCGGTCGGCGCCTGGTCGGGCCTCGGCGGCGTGGCGGGCGCGATCGGCCCGTTCCTCGGCGGCTATCTGGTGGACGGTCCCGGCTGGCGGTGGATCTTCCTGATCAATCTGCCGCTGGCGGCGGTCGTGGTGGCCATCGCCGTCCGGCACGTGCCGGAGAGCCGCGACCGTACGGCGAGCGGGAGCTTCGACATCCTGGGCGCGGTACTGGCCGCTCTCTGCCTCGCGGGCGTCACCTACGCGCTGATCAGTGCGTCCGGTCACCCCTCCCCCGTCGCGGTCGCCGTGCCCGCGGCGGCGGGTCTGGCGTGCGGCTGGGCCTTCCTGCGCACCGAGCGGCGCCGCCCGTCCCCGATGCTGCCGCTGTCGGTCTTCGCCTCGAAGCTGTTCACCTCGATGAATCTGGTGACGCTCTGTCTGTACGCGGCCATCGGCGGGGTGTTCTTCGTGCTGCCGGTGCAGCTCCAGATCGCCGCCGGGTACAGCGCGCTGCGCGCCGGTCTCGCGACGCTGCCGGTGACCGTCCTGATGCTGCTGCTGTCCGCGCCCGCGGGCGCGCTCGCCCAGCGGATCGGGCCGCGCTGGCCGCTGACGGTCGGTCCGCTGGTCACCGCGTGCGGCCTGCTGCTGCTCACCCGCGTGTCGCCGGACACCTCCTCGTACGTCGTCGACGTGCTGCCCGCCGTCGTCGTCCAGGGGCTCGGCATGTGCCTGTTCGTGGCGCCGCTGACCGCGACCGTGCTGGCCTCGGTGGAGGTCGACCACGCGGGGGTGGCCAGCGGGGTGAACAACGCGGCGGCCCGCGTGGCGCAACTGCTGATCGTCGCGGCCCTCCCCCTGGCCGTCGGCCTGTCCGACCACGCCTACCGGTCGCCGCACGCGGTGAACTCGGCGTTCGGGAAGGCGATGCTGATCTGTGCGGGCCTGTGCGCCGTCGCCGCGGTGCTGGCCGCGGTGCTGGTGCCGTCGGGTGCGCTGCGCGAGGACGGGGCGAAGGGGCCGCTCGCGCAGCCGGAGTGCGCGCCGCACTGCGGTGTGCTGGCGCCCCCGGTCGAGCCGGGCCGGCCCGAGCGGCCCGGACAGCCGGAGCAGCCCGCCTGAGAGGCGGGGGCAGCCGCGGGGGCAGTTCGTAAGGGCCGGAGGCCAGTCCGCCGGGGTCAGTCCGGCGGGGTCCGTTCGGTGAGGAGCAGTTCCAGGACGGGGAGCGCCGCGTCCAGCGTCGCGCGCTGCTCGTCGGTGAGCCACGCCATCCTCCGGGCGAGCAGTGCCGCCCGCTCGCGGCGGATGCGCTCCAGCAGGGCGCGTCCTTCCGGGGTGATGCTGACGAGCCAGGAGCGGCCGTCGGAGGGGTCGGCCTCCTTGCCGATCAGCCCGGCCTCCGACAGCGGCCTGACCGTACGGGTCAGGGAGGGGGCGGCGACCTGTTCGCGGGCGGCGAGTTCACCGAGCCGGATGGGGCCGAACTGCCCGATCCTGGCGAGCGCGGAGAGCTGCGCGTACGTCAGGTTGAGGTCGTCGGCGGACGCCTGGGCGAGCTGGCGGTAGAGCCGGGCCACGATCAGCGCGACCGCGGCCGGAGTGGCGCCCCCGCGCCCGTCGGTGTGGTCCATGGCGGGGGGCGCCTCCTCGGTCGGTTCGGTTACTCCTGCGGGGCGTGGGCCGCGCGGACGGCGCGGCTGCGGATCAGTGACGCGCCCGCCGCGACCAAGGACATCACGATGGCCAGGGCGAACACCACCACGAGGCCGTCGTGGAACGGCCCGGAAATCAGGTGCGGGAAGAATTCACGGCCGGTGAGCGTGTGCTGGTTGGCCGCCGGGAGCGTGCCGAGCAGGTCGGGGCCGAGCAGGTGCTGGATCGGGTTGTAGCCGAGGAAGGCCGCGAAGAGCGTGCCGACCGGCGGCAGATTGGCGATCTCGTGCGCGTTCGCCCCCGGCACGCCCTGGGCGACCAGGCCGCTGCTGAGAGTGCCGGGCAGCGAGCGGGCGAGTCCGGCGACCATGAGCGAGAAGAACACGCCGATGGAGAGCACCATGCCCGCGTTCTGGAAGGTGGCGCGCATGCCGGAGGCGGCGCCGCGGGCCTCGGCGGGCACGCTCGCCATGATGATCGAGGTGTTCGGCGCCGCGAACAGACCGCCGCCGACCCCGTTGAGGAAGATCAGGAACGCGAAGGCCAGATAGTTGAAGTCGGTGGGGAGCAGTAGCAGTCCCGCGAAGGACGCGGCCATCACGACGAATCCGGCGGCGGCGAAGAGCCTGGCGCCGTACCGGTCGGAGAAGTAGCCCGCGATGGGCCCGGAGACCAGGAAGCCGACGGTGAGCGGCAGCAGGAAGATACCGGCCCACAGCGGGGTGTCGACGTAGTCGTAGCCGTGCAGGGGCAGCCAGATGCCCTGGAGCCAGATGATCAGCATGAACTGGAGGCCGCCGCGGGCGATGGAGCCGAGCAGGGTGGCCGCGTTGCCGCCCGCGAAGGCCACGTTGCGGAACAGGCCGAGCGGGAACATCGGCTCGCGCACCTTGGCCTCGACGAGGCAGAAGACGGCGAGCATCGCGACGCCGCCGATCAGGCCCGCGAGTACCCAGGGGTTGGTCCAGCCCATGGTGTGGCCGCCGTAGGGCTGGATGCCGTAGGTGATGCCCGCGAGCAGCGCGGTCAGGCCGACGGCGAAGGTGACGTTGCCCCACCAGTCGACTCTGGCCTTGCGGCGGATGCCGGTCTCGTGGAGCGAGCGGTAGGCCCAGACGGTGCCGATCAGGCCGATCGGGACGTTGACCCAGAAGATCGAGCGCCAGTCCCACTCGGAGAGCAGGCCGCCGAGGACCAGGCCGATGAAGGATCCGGCGATGCCCGCGACCATGTTCACGCCGAGCGCCATGCCGCGCTGGCGGGCCGGGAAGGCGTCGGTGATGATCGCGGCCGAGTTGGCCATCAGCATCGAGCCGCCGACGGCCTGGGCGACGCGCCAGCCGATCAGCCAGAGCGCGCCGCCGCCGCCCTGCATCGGGTCCAGGGAGAGGATCACCGAGGTGACGGTGAAGATCAGGAAGCCGGAGTTGTAGATCTTGACCCGGCCGAGGATGTCCCCCAGCCGGCCGAGGGTGACCACGAGGACCGCCGTGACCAGCATGTATCCCATCAGCATCCAGAGCAGATAGCTGACGTTGCCGGGCTGGAGGGGGTCGAGGTGGATACCGGTGAAGATCGCGGGGAGCGAGATCAGCACGATCGAGGAGTTGATCGTGGCGATCAGCATGCCGAGCGTGGTGTTCGACAGTGCCACCCACTTGTAGCGCGGATGGTCGGCCGCTATGCGCGGTGGCCTCCGTTGTATTCGTGCCGCTGGCTCTTCGGCCGTCTTCTCGCTCGCCAACCCTCACACCCCACAGGTCGCGCAGGTACTTAACTTAGGTTAAGTAACTCTAACACCGAAGGGTGAACGGCCGACGCCGACGCCGACACCGACGCCGTCACCGCCTGCGCATCAGCAGCCCCCGCAGATACGCCGCCTGCCCGGCGTGCTGCAGGTCGTCGGAGACGACGCTGATCAGGCGTACACCCAGGGTCACCGGCGGATTCCAGCGCTTGTCCACGACGCGGTCGAGGTCGTCGTCGGTCAGCTCCCGCACATGGCGGACGGTGTTCTCGTATACGGCGTCGTGGTAGCCGGTGAGCAGGTCGGCGGAGCTCACCCGGACGGCGGCGACGTCGTCCGGACCGTCGCCGTAGCCGATCGCCCCGGCGGGGAAGGGCAGGTCGAAGCGGGCGTCCCAGCCCTGCGCGGTCCACGCCTGCTCGGTGCCCGCGACCTCGGCGACATGGTCGTCCTGGACGCGGGTCAGGTGCCAGATCAGCCAGCCGACGCTGTTGGCGCCCTCGTCCACGCGGAAGGCCAGCTCTTCGGGGGTGAGGCCGTCCACGGCGTCGTGGACCACTTCCTGGATCCGGCCGAAGGCGTCGGCCAGCAGTTCCGTGCTGTTCATCGGGGCTCCTCGTGAAGGATCGACAGCGGGCCACCGATGACAAGCGGCGGCGCCCACTACTCCTTCCCGCCCCGCGCACATACTCCGCAATATCTCCGCACCGCAGATTTTTTACGTATCCACGTCGATTGTTTGCGAGGAGCCCGTAAGATCACTGCGATACAGCGCACCGGTCCCGGGCGGGTGACATCGTCCCCGCCCGGGACCGGTCGATTCGCCTGTCCGCTCAGCTAGCGCTCAGCGGACGCGCGGGTCACGAAGGCAGCGTCCACTGCTGGTTCGCGCCGCCCGCGCAGGTCCAGATCTGGAGCCGGGTGCCGTTGGCGGAGCTGGGCCCGGTCGCGTCCAGGCACTTGCCCGAGCCGGTGTTGACCAGGGTGCTGCCGCTGCGGGTCCACTTCTGGGCGGCCGTGCCGTTGCAGTCGTAGAGCTGCACCTGGCTGCCGTTGGCGGTGCCCGCCGCGGCCACGTCCATGCACTTGCCGAGGGCCTGGAGCGAGTTGTCGCTGCCGACCGTCCAGTTCTGCGCGGTGGTGCCGTTGCAGTCGTAGAGCTGGACCGCCGCGCCGTTGGCGCTGCTCGCGGAGGCCACGTCCACGCACTTGTTGGCGTAACCGGACCGGATCGGCCCGGTGGCGCCGCCGGTGGGCGGCGGAGTGGTGCCGCCGCCGGTGATGGCGTTGAAGATGCTGGAGAACTGGTACTGCGACTGGGGTGTGCCGCTGCACGAGTCCGACAACTGGCCGTTGGTGGCACATGCCTTGTCACGGCCGAGCGACCAGAAGGACAGCTCCTGGATGCCGTTGTTCTTCGCGAAGGTCTCCAGCGACTGCGCGTTGGCGGTCGAGAAGACCTCGTTGGTCGAGTCGTTCACCCCGATCATGGGGGTGTTGCCCTCCATCGCCCAGAGCTGCGCGGAGGTCTTGGTGTTCCAGATGGCGCCGAGCTGGCTGTGCAGCGCGGTGGCCGCGCTGATGGCCGCCTGGCCCATGTCCATCGACGGCCCGTAGTCCATCGTCATGATGTTGACGAGGTTGACGTTGAGGCCGTTGCTCTTGGCGTTGTTCAGCAGGCTGAGCGAGTTGGACTCCAGGCCCGTGGGGTTGACCGGGAGCGTGTAGTCGATGTCGAGCTTCTTGCCGGCCGCCGCGTACTCCTGCTGGAGCTGCGCGAGGGCCTGGTTGCGCCGGTCGTTGGCGGTGGTGTTGTTGAGCGCGCCGCCCTCGATGTCGAAGTCGAGGCGGGTCAGGTTGAGTCCGTCGATCACGCGCTTGTACTGAGTCTTGAGCGCGGCGACCGACGTACAGGAGATGCCGATCTCGGTGCCGCCCGCGCCGCCGAAGGAGGCGATGACATCGCCGCCGCCGGACCGCAGGGTGTTGATGGCCGACGTCCAGCTCGCGTCGGTGACCGAGGTACTGCCGTTGAAGGTGGCGTTGCAGCCGCCGCCGTCGATGACGAACGCGAGGGTGAAGTACTTCAGCCCGGTGGCGTTCTTCACCGCCGCCAGCGCCGACGGGGAGTTCCAGACCTCGGCGTAGGGCGCCGCGTACTGCGCGGGGAAGCCGGGGCCCGGATTGGCCGCGGCCTGCGCCGGAGCGCCCGCGGCCAGCAGCAGTCCCGCCGCGAGTGCGGGGACGGCGGCGAGTGCGGTCAGCGCCTTGAGCCGAATGCGCGGTCTGTTCATGGGGGGAGACCTTCCGGTAGCGGACAGCCGGACCCGCGCACCCGGATCGGTTCTGATCCGTGAACGGCGGACTCCGACATGACTGAGGGCGCATCGGCGAAGGTAGGACTAGACCAATGCCACGTCAAGCCCTCACGTTCACCAACTGAAGACAACCGCACGCCTTTTGCTCTCCAACCCCGCCCGCGAACGCATGCGGGAGGTGCCCGCGTTCGAGAGCCGAACGCGGACACCTCCCAGCTGACGGCCGCTCCTCAGCGGCTGCCCTTAGTTGTTGACCTTGATGGTGAAGGTCGAGGTGGTGTTCTTGATGTCCTGGAAGTTGTCGCTCAGGTGCAGACCGTTGAAGGTGACGGAACCAACGGCCGGTCCCTGGCCGGCCTCCGGCAGCTCATTGGCCCACAGACCGAATCCCGACTTCGCGTCGTACGCGTCACCGCTCTTGTGGGCACCGGTGATCGAGATGTTGGTCAAGATGGTGTCCGTGATCGGGAACTGCGGCTGACCGCCCACGTAGTTGGTCTGGAACATGATGCCGCTGTACGTCGGATCGGTGATGTCCACATCGCTGATGCGGATTCCCTGGAACACCTTCGAGGCCGAGAACAGCCAGATGGCGGGGAAGGTCTGGCCGTTCCAGAAGTGACCGCCCGTTCTGGCGAGCGACACGTTCTGGATGTTGGTCGGCACGGTTCCGAAGCCGTTCATCGCGTAACCGAAGTCCAGCGAGCTGACGGTGACTCCGGAGTAGACCAGGGTGTCCGCGATGTAGATGTTCCGGAAGGTGTTGTTGTACCCGCCGTACACCGCGACGCCCGCCGCGCGCCAGGTCAGCAGCGACGTCAGGTTCTCGAACACGTTGTTCTTCTCGTCCGCGCCGCCGGCGTCGATGGCGGAGAACAGCGCGAAGCTGTCGTCACCGGTCGCCCGCGACTCGTTGTTGAAGACGTGGTTGTCCGTGGAGCCGTTCGTCATGTTGACGCCGTCGGCGAACGTGTCACGGATACGGGAGTTGCTGATCACCATGTTGTCGGTGTTGGCACCCCAGTACATGCAGACCGTGTGCTCGACCCAGATGTTGTCGATGGTCATGTTGGCCACGTTGGAGAGGTCGAAGACCTTTCCGGGACCGTCGATGCGCGAGGTGTAGTTGCCGAAGAACGCGAATCCGGAGAACGTCGTCCCGTTGGCGGTGGCGTCCGCGCGGAATCCGGCGTCGGTGTTCGACTGGTCGGCCGGAGTGCGGAAGCGGGTGAACCACGGACCGGCGCCGATCACCTTGATCGACCGGCCGTAGACCTGGAACTTCTGGGCGGTCGAGTAGTCACCGGTCGGCAGGTAGACGCCGAGCTTGGTGGTGTCCTGTCGCGCCGCGTCCAGGGCGTTCTGCACGTCCTGCTGGGTGAAGCCGGCCGGCACGACGTACTTCGTCGGGTCCGGGTTCGGGATCACCGTGGCCTGCTCGGTGTTGATGAAGTCGATCGCGTACGTGCTGGTGTTCGCGGCGTCCTTCTGGAGCTTGATCGTGCTGCCCGCCGGGACGGTCGTCCCGAGCAGCAGGTTGGCCTCGTCGTAGATGTGACGGGGGCCGCCCGCACCCGGGCTGTTGCCGGGGCCGGTCTCGTTGCCGTACAGCCAGGCGTACTTGGACGTCAGGTCGATGGCCTTGAGGAACGTGCCGTTGACGTAGACGTTCAGGTTGGAGTTGATGCCGTCGCCGCCCGCGGCGTCCGGGATGGAGTAGCGGACCACCAGCGTGTTGGTGCTGGCGCGGGTGGTGAAGGACACCGACTGCCCGGTGGAGTTGAGCGTCACCGCCTTGCGGCCGGACGCCTCGCCCGCGATGTCGCCGACGGTCCGGTTGGGACCGACGACCTGGGCGCCGCCGCCGAGCACGCCGTCCTCGGCCTCGTACGAGTCGTACGGCATGTTGGCGCCGCGACCGACGAAGAAGGACAGGGTGCTGGTGTTGTTGGCCTGCTTGGTCGCCACCTCGTTGGCGTCGACGGCGATCACCGTCTTCACGGTGTACTTGCCGTTGACCGCGGTCCAGCTACCCAGGTTGATCGGGCTGGTGGTCGCTCCGGCCGCGATGGCGCCGCTGTAGGAGCCGGTCAGCGTCTTGATGACACTGCCGGTGGTGGCGTCGGCCAGGGTGAGCGTGACGTTGTGCGCGCCGCTCGCCGAGGCCACGGTGCCCTGGTTCTTGATGGCCACCGAGAAGTTGACGTTGTTGCCCGCCGACGGGTTGCCCGGCGACCAGGCGACCGGCGAGGCCACCAGGTCGGAGGTGTCGACCGGCTTGACCACCAGGGCGGTCGGGTTGGTGTAGCTGTTGTTGGTCTCGTTCTGCTCGACGACCTTGTTGGACTCGTCGACCTTGGCGGTGAGCTGGTAGCTGCCCGCGTCCTTCGCGCCGATGTTGGCGGTCACGACGCTGCTCGCGCCCGCGGCCAGCGCGCCGACGGTGCCGGTGCCGACCTTGGTGGTGCCGAGGTAGAAGTTGACGTCGGTGGAGGCCGCCGCGTCGGTGCCGATGTTCTTCACCGTCGCGCTGAGCGTGATCGGGTCGGTCTCGATCGGCGAGGCGGGCGAGGCCGTCAGGGAGCTGACGGTCAGATCGGGGTTGGGCCCCGGTACGCCGATGACCTGGAACTCGGCCGCCTGGCCGCCGCCCGCACCGGTGTTGGAGCTGAAGGTGAGGCGCACGTCAGCGACCCGGCCGGAGACCGGGATCGTCACCGAGTTGCCGGTGGACGGGCTGAAGTTGTACGCGGTCGCGGGCGAGAGCTGGGTGAACGTGCTCGCGCTCTGCTCCCGGCCGGAGACCGCGATGGTCTGGGTCCGGTTGCCCCACGAGGCGTCGGGGTTGAGCTTGACCACCACGGAGCTGGTGTCCACGTTGGAGCCCAGCGAGACGGTCAGGGTGCTGGTGCCGCTGCCTTCCCAGTACGTCGACAGGCTGTCGTCGTTGGCGTTGGCGGCGACGAAGTTCTGCACGGTGGCGGACGCGACGATCGGCTTGCCGACCGCCAGGTTCGTACCGCCGACGCTGGTGCCGTTGCGGGTCACCGTGTTGCTGTTCGCCGACTCGTTCCCGGCCGCGTCCTTGGCCCGTACGAAGTACGAGACGGTCGCGGTGTCGGGCTGGCTGTCGGTGTAGGTCAGCACGTTGGCCGCGGTGGTGGCGATCTGGCTGCCGTTGCGGAAGACCTCGTAGCCGGTGACACCGACGTTGTCGCTCGACGCCGTCCAGGTCAGCTTGATCTGGCCGGAGGCGGGCTGGGTGTACGCCAGGCTGCCCGGTGCGGTCGGCGCCTGCGTGTCACCCGAGGTGCCGGTGCGCGTCACGGTGTTGCTGTGCGCCGACTGGTTGCCCGCCGCGTCCTTGGCGACCACGTAGTACGCCACGGTCGCGGTGTCGGGCTGGCTGTCGGTGTACGTCAGCACGTTCCCGGCCACCGAGGTACGCAGCGCGCCGTTGGCGTACACGTCGTAGCCGGTGACGCCCGTGTCGTCGGTGGAGGCGCTCCAGGTCAGCTTGACCTGGCCGGACGCGGGCTGGGTGTACGCCAGGTTGGCGGGCGCGGTCGGCGCGGTGGTGTCACCGGTCGTCGGCCCGTACACCTCGAACTCGGATATCTGGCCCGCGGGCCAGCCGGTGTTGCCGGTGATGTTCAGCCGGACGTACCGGGTCGTCGTCGAGTTGAAGTTGATGGTCACCGTGTTGGCCGACGACGGGTTGAAGGAGTAACCCGCCGAGGCGACGATGTCGGTGAACGTGGTGCCGTTGGTGCTGCCCTGGACGGCCAGGGTCTGCGTGCGCGTCGACCAGCTCGTGGCCGGCGGCAGCTTCAGCACGACCTGGTTGACCGCCACCGCGGAACCGAGGTCGACCCGGAGCCACTGCGGGAAGGCGTTGTTGGAGCTCTCCCAGTACGAATTCGCGTCACCGTCAACGGCGTTGCCCGAGCCGTAGACGTCCGCGTGGCTGGACTCCGCGGTCGGCTTGCCCTTGGCGAGGTTGACCGTCGAGGCCGCGGCGGCCTGCGCGGTGATCTCGGAGAGCTGGGCGGAGGACCCGGCGGAGTTCCCGGTCACCTCGGCGCGCACGTAGTGCGCCATGGAGGCCGGGAAGGAGATCTTGACGGTGTTGCCGGTCGACGGGCTGAAGGTGTACTTCGCCGAGCCGACCAGGGTGTTGAAGGTCTCGCCGTCCTCGCTCGCCTGGATCGAGAGCGTCTCCGACCTGGACTTCCACCCCGAGGGGACCTTCAGCCGCACCTGGTCGATGCGGGTGGTGCGGCCCAGGTCGATCTGCGCCCACTGCGGCAGGGACTTGCCCGAACTCTGCCAATAGGTGTTCTGGTCGCCGTCGTTGAGGTGGGCGGCGCTGTTCTTGCCGCTGGTGCTACTGACCGAGACCGCGCTGTCGGTCGCCGGACTTGGCTCTCCCGATGCCATGGCGGGAAGAGCGGACCCGCCCAGGAGCAGCAGGCTCGTCGCGGTCACCCCCGCCATCAGCCGTGGGATGGAGCGCTTCGTTCTCATAGCGTCCCTCTATGTCGTGTCCGGCGCTTCGTCGCGACCGGAGCGGTGGGAGGTTCAGGAGACGGACTATCCGAAACGTGCGGGTTGAGCATATGAAGTTGCGCTCTTCCCATGCAGATCCATCGTTGTTCTGCGAAAAATTTGCGTTTGTGTTGGCAGAGTGTTACAGACGCGCTACGGCGGCGTCTACGCCTCGGAAGGCAACGATTCATGCCATGGCAAAGCCAGTTGGCGGACCTGCCGGTTTCCGGACATGCCTGAGCGCCCGCGCGTGGGCGGGTCGGGTGACAGTGGGTACGCGTGAGAGCGGTCTCACGTCACAGCGGGTTCGCCCCCGTGCTTCAGGGGAAGGCGCGCAGTGCGGCGCCGAGCGTTACGCGCGGTCGTCGGAGCCGGCCAGCGCCTCTTCGACGGAGTCACGGACGGCCAGCACCATCGGCAGTCCGACCAGGCCGAAGAGCCGGGCGACGAAGGGAGAGGGAGCGGCGAGCCACAGGCGACCGGGGCCAAGATCGACATCGGCCCGCAGCAACTCGTTCACCGTGGAGGAGTCACAGAAAGTGACCTGCGACAGATCGAGCACCACGCGGGGCGCGTCGTCGCGCCTGGCCGCGGCCAGCGCAGCCCGCAGCGGCTCCAGGGTTTCCAGGTCGAGCTCGCCGCGCAAGGCGAGGACCAGCGCGGTCCCGGCCCGGCGGACGGCCACCTCGACCGGTCTCCCGGCACCCTCTCCGCCACCGCTCACAGCGCTTCCTTCACTCTCTGCCGCACCGGCGGCCGTACGAGGCGTTCCGTCGCCCCCGCGCTGCCCGACATGCGCAGTCACGCGAGCCACCCTAGTAAGATCGTTGCCACTTGACAACAATATCCATCGGACAAGAGTCTGTGCCGACGCACACGTGTTCGTGTCACGGCATGGGTGCGGGTCGGGATGCGAGTGCGCGGGCGACAGCGCCCGGGGCGGGGAGCGGTGCGTGATGCTAGGCGGAGTCCGCCGCACGGCGTGCGGGGTCGGCGGTGGTCGCACCGGGTACGGCCGCACCGGCGGCGGCACGGCGGAAGGCCGTCAGTCCCTCGGCGAGCGCCGCCAGCTCGTCCGGCGCCATCCGGCCCAGCACGGCCTTCACCTCGCGGGCCCTGAAGTCGCGGAATTCGGCGAGTGCCGCGTGCCCGCGCCGGGTCAGCCGCAGTTCCACCTCGCGGCGGCTGGTCGGGCTCGTCTGCCGGTCCACCAGACCGACCGCCTCCAGCCGGTCGCAGAGCCTGCTCACCGAGGACGGCCGCGATCCCAGCGCGTCGCCCAGTGTCCGCAGATTGGCGCCCTCGTACTGTTCGATCGCGAACAGCGCCCGCACCTGCGACGGTGACAGGGGGCCGGACGGTGCGGCCTCCTGGCCTCTCCCCCACAGGACCTCCAGCAGTTCCGACACAGCACTGGCTTCATGAGCGACCTGCTCATGGCGGTGAGGCGGAACGATGTGGGGCACCTGGCCACTGTGCCACTGACGACGGCGGTTTGTCAGCCCGCGCCTCCCCGCACGGGCCCCCTGCCACCCGCCGCGCCCACCTCGTCACCCCGCCCTCACCTCGGCCGCCGTCCCCGACCCCCTTCACCGCCACTGTCCGTCAGCACCGCTTCAGCCCCCCACACGCCGTCTCTCCCACCGATCGCAAAGGCTGTCCCGCCCGTGACGAACTTCCTGGCCGTAGAACGCGCTCTGCGCTCCGCGGCTCCCTACGCTCTGCTGGACACCGCGCGCACCGCGCTGGCCGAGCACTACGGCACGGTCTCGGCCGACCTGCTGCTGGCCGACTACAGCACCACGGTGCTCCAGTCGGTCGACGTCTCGGCGCCCGCCAGGCTCTCGCTGCCGGTGCACAACACCCCGCAGGGCAGGGCGTTCGGCAGCCAGCAGCCGGTGGAGCAGCGCGCGGGGCGGGACGGCGAGGTCACCGTGCATCTGCCGGTCACCGTGCGCGGCGACCGGCTGGGCATCCTCACGGTCGTGCTGCCCGCCGACCGGCACGCCGTGCAGGGCGTCGGCGAGCTGGCCGAGGTGGCGGAGCTGCTCGGACGCGAACTGGTGGTCGCCGAGCGGGACACCGACCACTATCTGATCGCGCGCAGGGCCACGCGGCTCACCCTGGCGGCCGAGATGCAGTGGGAGCTGCTGCCGGGCCGCGCCTTCGCCCGGCCCGAGTACGCGCTCGGCGCCCAACTGGAGCCCGCCTACGCCATCCACGGCGACAACTTCGACTGGTCGGCCAGCCCGGACACCCTGACCCTGGCCATCACCAACGGCATGGGCGCGGGCATCGACGCGTCCCTGCTGACCAGCCTGGCCGTCAACGCGCTGCGCAACGCGCGCCGGGCGGGCATCGGCATCGCCGACCAGGCCGCGCTCGCCGACCAGGCGCTGTGGTCGCGCTACCGCGGCGCCGCCCACGTCGCCACGCTGCTGCTCTCCTTCGACGTGCCCAGCGGTGTGGTGCAGGTGGTGGACGCCGGGTCGCCCCGGCTGTGGCGGCAGCGCGGCAAGACCGTCGAGCGGGTGGCATTCGACGAGCAGCTGCCGCTCGGGATGTTCGAGGAGACCCTGTACGTGGCCGAGGAGTTCCAGGTGCTGCCCGGCGACCGGCTGCTGTTCGCCAGCGACGGCGTCTACGCCACGTACTCCCCCGAGGGCGACGCGTACGGCGACCGGGCGCTGATCCGCGGCCTGTCGGCGACGAGTCTGCTGCCCGCCGCCGACGTGCCGGGCGCGGTGCTGCGCGAGCTGCCCGACTACCGGGGGCACGAAGCGGACGACGACGCGCTGGTGGTCTGCCTCGACTGGTTCGGCCCGCAGGAGGAGACCGGGGCCTGAGCCGTACGGTCGTATACGGTCGCCGCGCACGTCAGCCGTACGTTGACGCGAGCTCGCGCGCCGGCCGTCAGCGCAGGACCGCACGGGCAGCGCCCAGCCGCTTCTTGATCATGTGCAGCCAGGGGTGCCGGTCGCTCTGCTCGCGCGAGTAGCGGTCCAGCTCCTCCACCAGGCGCTCGGACCGCTTCTCGACGGCCAGCTCGTCCAGGATGCGGTCGACCTCGGCCAGCAGCGCGCCGTGCAGCTGCCACTGCCGGGGGTGCTCGCGCACCTTGGCGAGCAGCAGCTGGGCGGTCCTGTCGCGGCTGGCCGTGCTGTCGGTGAGGGCCTGCGCCAGCTGCTCCTCCGCCGACTGCGCGTTGGCCGCGACCTGGGTGGTGATCAGTACGGCGAAGCTCTCGATCGCGTGCGCCACGTGGTCGAACAGCTCCTCCAGTTCGACGGCGACGTCGTCGGGGAACAGCGACTCCTCGGTGCGGTGCTTGGCGAGGTCGGTGAGCGTCCTGGACAGCACGCGCAGCACCACCGCGCAGATCTCCAGGGTGTCGAGCCCCGTCCGCAGCACGATCCGGGAGAGCACGCCCTCGCGGACCCGCGGATTCCACCGCAGGCTGTCCTCCGCCTGCCGCAGCGAGGCGTCGACCTCGACGATGTCGTGGTCGACGCGGCGCGCCTCGTGCAGCCGGGCGGCGGCGCGCTCGACGGGGAGGTGTCCGGCCAGCTCGCCGCCCATGTCGCGGAAGAGGGCGCCCATCCGGCGGGACAGCGACTCGATGGAGCCGCCCGCGGACTGCACCCAGACCGGCGGCGCGAACAGCAGGTTGAACAGCAGGCCGACGCCCGCGCCGATCAGCGTCTCCAGCACCCGGTCCCACGCGGTGTCCGCGACCCGGGTCACGCCGAGGACGAGCATCGCGCTGATCGCGACCTCGGGCACGAACTCGCCGACCCGTACGACGCGGCCGATCAGCAGCGCGCTGAAGATCGTCAGACCCAGGCTCCACCAGCTCAGCCCGACCAGCGCGCTGAAGCCGATGGCGATCAGGACGCCGACCACCACCGAGTTCACCCGCCGGATGCCGGTGGTCAGCGTGGAGTAGAGGGTGACCTGGACGACCAGCAGAGCCGTCAGTGGCGCGGTCAGCGGGGCGGGCTGCGGGGTGAGCTGGACGGCGGCGACATAGGCGATGACGGCCGCGGCGGTGGACCTGAGGGTCTGGGCCGCGGCCGGTTCCGTGGTCCACCGGACCAGCTTGACCATGGGTTCTGGTACGTCGGGCATCCCGTGCACGTTCCCGCTCTCGGCGATCTCAGTGGTCCGGGCCCACCCTAAAGTCGATCTCCTCCGGAACGGCCGGTGGCGCGCCTCGTACGGTCATTCGGGATTGGCGCACGGCACTTCGGGGTTCACCGCACCGCGCTTATTGACATGCTCACGCTGCACCGCTGAAATGTGGTTGCTTTCGTTCGACCCCGTTGGATTGTGCGCCATTGAAATGACTCGGAGCCGCACATGCCGCACGAACGACACACCAAAACACACCACCTCCGGCAGCGTCTCGCGGCCTCGGCCGCGTCGCTCACCCTCGTCGCCGGGGCGGGAGCCGGACTCACCGCACTGGCCGCGACCGCCGCCGTGACCGCTCAGATCGCCGCCGCGCCACCGGCCGCGGCCCTCGACAACGGCCTGGCCCTGACCCCGCAGATGGGTTTCAACAACTGGAACTCCACCGGCTGCGGGTCCCAGTTCAACGAGGCGATGGTCAAGGGCATCGCCGACCTCTTCGTCTCCCAGGGCCTCAAGGCCGCCGGATACACCTACGTCAACCTGGACGACTGCTGGGCGCTGCCCAGCCGCGACGCCTCGGGCAACCTCGTCGCCGACCCCGTGCGCTTCCCCGACGGCATCAAGAACGTCGCCGACTACGTCCACTCCAAGGGGCTGAAATTCGGCCTCTACTCCTCCGCGGGCACCAAGACCTGCAACAGCGCGGGCTTCCCCGGCGGCCTCGGCCACGAGCAGCAGGACGCCAACCTGTGGGCGTCCTGGGGCGTGGACTACCTCAAGTACGACAACTGCAACAACAACAACGTCGACGCGCAGCAGCGCTACAAGGCGATGGGCGACGCGCTGAAGGCCACCGGCCGGCCGATCCTCTACAGCATCTGCGAATGGGGCTCCAACCAGCCGTGGAACTGGGCGCCCGCGGTCGGCAACTCCTGGCGTACGACCGGGGACATCAGCGACTCGTGGTCCAGCATGATCAACATCGCGCACCAGAACCAGCAGCTCGCGCCGTACGCCAAGCCCGGCGCGTGGAACGACCCGGACATGCTGGAGGTCGGCAACGGCGGCATGACCGACACCGAGTACCGCACCCACTTCAGCCTCTGGTCGGAGATGGCCTCGCCGCTGCTGATCGGCAGCGACATCAGGACCGCGTCCGCCGCCACGCTGACGATCCTGAAGAACGCCGACGTGATCGCGGTGGACCAGGACCCGTTGGGCAAGCAGGGCTCGGTGGTCTCCTCCTCCGGCGGGCTCGTGGTGATGTCGAAGCCGCTGGCCAACGGCGACCGCGCGGTGACGCTCACCAATGAGAACGCCTCCGCCCAGACCGTCAGCACCACCGCGCAGGCCGTCGGCGTCGGCGGCGCGTCCTCGTACGCGCTCAAGGACCTGTGGTCCAAGGCGACATCGAGCACCGGCGGCACGATCAGCGCGTCGGTGCCCGCGCACGGCACGGTGATGTTCCGGGTCACCCCGGGCAGCCCGGTGCCGCCGCCGACCGGGCTCAACGAGCTGAGCGACCTGTCGTGGACCTCGGCGGTGAACGCCTGGGGCCCGGTCGAGCGCGACCACAGCAACGGCGAACAGGCCGCGGGCGACGGCAGGACGCTCACCATCGGCGGGACCACGTACGCGAAGGGGCTCGGGGTGCACGCGCCCAGTGACATCTCCTACTACGTCGGCGGTCTGTGCGGAAAGCTGACCGTGGACGTCGGGGTGGACGACGAGGTGGGGAGCAACGGCTCGGTGGACTTCCAGATCTACCGCGACTCCACCCTGGTCGCCGACAGCGGGACCCGTACGGGCAACGACGCGGCGGCGCACCTGACCGCCGACCTGACCGGAGGGACGACGCTGCGGCTGGTGGCCACCGACGCGGGCGACGGCATGAACTACGACCACGCCGACTGGGCCGACGCCAAGATGGCCTGCGGCAAAGGCCCTTCGGCCGGCACGCACGCCCTCAGCGACCTCAACTGGTCGTCGGCGGTGAGCGGTTGGGGCCCGGTCGAGCGCGACCGCAGCAACGGCGAACAGGCCGCTGGCGACGGCAGGACGCTCACCGTCGGCGGCACCACGTACAGCAAGGGGCTGGGCGTGCACGCGGCCAGCACGGTCGTCTACTACCTGGGCGGCGGGTGCTCCTCGGTCACCGCCGACGTGGGGGTGGACGACGAGGTCGGCAGCAAGGGCTCGGTGGACTTCCAGATCTACCGCGACTCGACGCTGGTCGCCGACAGCGGGGTGGTGACCGGCAGTGACACGGCCCGCCATCTGACGGCCGCTCTGAGCGGCGGTACGGAGCTGCGGTTGGTGGTCACCGACGGCGGCAACGGCAACGACTCCGACCACGCCGACTGGGCGGGGCCGGTACTGACCTGCGGCTGACGCGCAGGACTGGACCAATCATGGCGGCGGAGATTTTTCTCCGCCGCCATCGTGGTGTTCACCGTCTCAAGCTCTTGCACACAGCGACAAGCCGCTTAACTCCCTTATCGGGACGAGTGGTTCGTTGACCCTTCGGGTGTCGACATCAAGGCGGACCCGAGTGAATTCGCGGGGCGAATCTCGTTCACTTTCTTGACGTGTCAGCAACAGCCCCGTAATCATCGCAGCATTCAGAGAGCGCTCTCTCGCTCGGCGACCAATCAGGAGACGCCGTGATCGGCAACCCCCCACAGACCCTTCCGTCCCCCACGACACGATTCCCCAGATCGCTGATCTTCGCCTTCGTCGCGGCCCTCGTCGCGACGCTCGCGCTGGCGGTCTCACAGACTCCGGCCAAGGCCGCGAGCACCCTGCTCTCGCAGGCGAAACCGGCCACCGCCTCCTCCACGGAGAACGCGGGCACGCCCGCGTCGGCCGCGGTCGACGGCGACCTCGGCACCCGCTGGTCCAGCGCGGCGGCCGACCCGCAGTGGCTCCAGGTCGACCTCGGCGCCACGTCCACCCTCTCCCAGGTGGTGCTCAACTGGGAGACGGCGTACGCGAAGGCGTACCAGATCCAGGTCTCGGCCAACGGCACGACCTGGACGAACGTCTACAGCACCACGACCGGCGCCGGTGGCACCGAAACCCTCGACGTCACCGGCTCCGGACGCTACGTCCGGATCAACACCACGGCGCGCGCCACCCAATACGGCGTCTCGCTCTGGGAGTTCAAGGTCTACGGCTCCACCGGCACGGGCAACGCGGCCTGCGGTACGGCCAACTCCGCGCTGAACAAGCCCGCGACGGCCTCGTCCACGGAGAACGCGGGCACTCCCGCGTCGGCCGCGGTCGACGGCAACATGGGCACCCGCTGGTCCAGCGCGGCGGCCGACCCGCAGTGGCTCCAGGTCGACCTGGGCAGTTCGCAGAACGTGTGCGGTGTGCAGTTGAGCTGGGAGACGGCGTACGCGAAGGCGTACCAGATCCAGGTCTCGGCCAACGGCACGACCTGGACGAACGCCTACTCCACCACCACGAGCCCCGGCGCGACCGAGCTGATCACCCTGACCGGCACCGGCCGTTACGTCCGGGTCTACACCACCGCGCGCGCCACCCAATACGGCGTCTCGCTCTGGGAGTTCCAGATCTTCACCGGTGGCGGCGGCAGCACGACCCCGCCGACCACTCCCCCCACCACACCCCCCACCACACCCCCGACCACCCCGCCCACCACGCCGCCGGGCGGCGCGGTCCTGCTGTCGTACAACAAGCCGGCCTCCGCCTCGACCTACCAGAACGCCAATAGCTGCGTCGGCTGCACGCCGGCCAAGGCGTTCGACGAGGACCCGGCCACCCGGTGGGCGACCAGCGACACCAACGGCTGGGTCGACCCCGGCTGGATCAGCGTCGACCTGGGCGCGACCGCGCACATCACGCAGGTCGTCCTCCAGTGGGACCCGGCCTACGCGACCGCGTACCAGATCCAGGTCTCGCCGGACAACACCAACTGGACGAGCATCTACTCCACCACCACCGGCAAGGGCTTCAAGGAGACCCTGAACGTGGACGGCACCGGCCGCTACGTGCGGATGTACGGCACCGCGCGCAGCAACGGCTACGGGTACTCGCTGTGGACCTTCGACGTCTACGGCACCGGCGGCAACCCCACCGCGCCGCCCGCCCTGCCGCCCGACCCGGGCAACCCCACGCACCTGGTGTGGAGCGACGAGTTCAACGGCGCCGCGGGCACCAAGCCGGACACCGGCAAGTGGACCCAGGACATCGGCGGCGGGCAGAACGGCGAGCTGGAGTACTACACCAACGGCGACAACACCTCGATGGACGGCAACGGCAACCTCGTCATCGAGGCCAGGAAGGAGAATGTCCAGGGCCACCAGTACACCTCGGGCCGGATCAACACCTCGGACCACTTCAACTTCACCTACGGCCACGTCGAGGCGCGGATCAAGGTGAGCGGCACGCAGGGTCTGTGGCCCGCGTTCTGGATGCTGGGGTCCAACTTCAAGACGGGCACGCCGTGGCCCAACTCCGGTGAGATCGACATCATGGAGCACGTCGGCAAGGTCGCCGACTCCGTCTACTCCACGCTGCACGCCCCCGCCTACAACGGCGGAAACGGTTACGGGTCCCCGTACACCCTCGCGGGCAGCGACTTCGCCTCGGACTTCCACACCTACGCCGTGGACTGGGACTCCCACCACATGACGTTCTCGGTGGACGGCCACGCCTTCTTCACCGCCGACAAGGCGACAGTGGAGGCGACCAGGGGTCCGTGGGTGTACGACCACCCGTTCTACATCATCCTCAACAACGCGGTGGGCGGTGACTGGCCCGGAGCTCCCGACGCCACCACGGTCTTCCCGCAGCGCATGCTGATCGACTACGTGCGCGTGTCGCAGTAACCGCGACGCCGCGCCCGCCGCGGTAGGCGCGTCCGCCTCCCCGTATGTGATGACGGTTCACACGGGGAGGCGGACGTATGTCCGGGGCAGGGGGTTGCCGGACCGGGGGGTCGGGGGGTTCGAGGACCGCGATCCGCGCTCCGGCGCACCGGGCGGCAATGTTGTCAGGGTCGCGTCATGAGCCTAGAGTGACGCGCGGAGTTTCCGGCCCCCACCCACCGGACGCGCGCGGCGAGAGCCGACCGGCAGCATTCACCCGCTCGTAACGCACGGCACATCAGTCACAGGTTCTACGCGCGCAGAATCATCTCCCGCACCCCCACTGACCGCCCCCCACCTGGAGGTTGACGGATGCTTGGAACCCGTGTGCCCCGCAGCCGTGTGCTGATCGGCGCGGCAGCCGCACTGGGCGCGATCGCGCTCGGCGCGGCCGGTCTCAGCGGCGGCTCCGCTCAGGCCGCCCCCGGCGCCCCGGTCGCGCCGGCCGCGGCGACGACGCACCGCGTGCTCTTCGACAACACCAAGGCCGAGACGGCCGGGAACGCCGACTGGATCATCAGCACGAGCCAGCCCGACCCGCTCGGCCAGAACGCCAACCCCACCAAGGAGACGGACTGGACCGGCGCCTTCTCCGCCTGGGGCGTCGCGCTCCAGAAGGCGGGCGGGTACACCCTCAACACCCTGCCGTCCGGCCGCACGATCACCTACGGCAACAGCTCCAACGCCCAGGACCTCAGCAACTTCGACACCTTCGTGCTGCCCGAGCCGAACGTGAAGCTGAGCGCGGCCGAGAAGACCGCCGTGATGAAATTCGTGCAGAACGGCGGCGGGCTCTTCCTGATCTCCGACCACAACAACAGCGACCGCAACAACGACGGCTGCGACTCCCCCTGCGTCATCAACGACCTGCTGACCAGCAACGGGGTCGACAACACCGACCCGTTCGGCTTCTCCGTCGACCTGCTGGACATCAGCACCGACAATCCGCGGGCGATCAGTGACGCGTCCAACCCGGTGCTGCACGGCCCGTTCGGCAATGTGACGGGCAGCATCCTGCGCGACGGCACCACCTTCACCCTCAAGCCCGCCGACAATCCGAACGTCAAGGGGCTGCTGTACAAGACGGGTTCGTCCGGCAACACCGGCGCGTTCTTCGTCACCAGCACCTTCGGCAGCGGCCGGGTGGCGATCTGGGGTGACAGCTCACCCGCCGACGACGGCACCGGCCAGTCGGGCAACACCCTCTACAACGGCTGGGACGACCCGGCGGGCACCGACGCCGCGCTCGCGCTCAACGCGACGGCCTGGCTGGCGGGTTCGGGATCGGGCGGCACGACGCCGCCCACCACTCCCCCGACCACCCCGCCGACCGGCGGCACCTGCACCGCACGCCAGCTCCTGGCCAACCCCGGCTTCGAGTCCGGCACTTCGTCGTGGACGGCGACCAGCGGCGTCATCAACAACAACGCGTCGCAGGCGGCGCACAGCGGCTCGTACAAGGCGTGGCTCGACGGTTACGGGACCGCCACCACGGACACCGTCGCGCAGTCGGCGACCATCCCGGCGGGCTGCGCCGCGAGTCTGAGCTTCTGGCTGCACATCGACACCGCGGAGACCGGCACCACCGCCTACGACACGCTCAAGGCGCAGGTCCTGAACTCCTCCGGCACCGTACTGAGCACCCTGGCCACGTACTCCAACGTCAACGCGGCCTCCGGCTTCCAGCAGCGCACCTTCAACCTGGGCGCGTACGCGGGGCAGACGGTCACCGTCAAGTTCACCGGGACCGAGGGCTCCAAGCTCCAGACCTCGTTCGTCATCGACGACACGGCGCTGAACGTGAGCTGAGCGCGGCCGCGGTACGGACGGCCGGGTCCCGGGAGTGGGGGCTCAGCCGTCCGTACCGGTCTCGTCCGGGTCGAATTCGCACCAGACGGCCTTGCCGTCGCCGCGCGGCTCCACGCCCCAGCAGGCGGCGAGCGCGTCGATCATCAGCAGGCCGCGGCCCGAGGTGGCCGCCTCGCCGGGCGATCTGCGGCGCGGCCAGACGCTCGACCGGTCCTGGACCGACAGCCGCACCCGGCGTACCGGTTCCGGCAGCACCTCAAGGGTGAGGACGGCGCCGCCCTCGGTGTGCAGCAGCACATTGACCAGCAGCTCGCCCGCGGCGAGCTCCACGTCGTCGGCGAGGTCGGCCAGGCCCCAGTCGGTGAGCGCCTGCCGCAGGGCGGACCGGGCGTCGGCCAGGCCCTCGGGGTCGGCCTGGTGGACGTAGCTGTGCATCCGCGGGGCGCGCGGGGTGCCGGTGTCGGGGGCGCGGCGCAGGATCAGCAGCGCGACGTCGTCGCCCGAGCCCCAGCGCTCCCAGAGGTTCTCCGCGAGGTGGTCGGCGAGCGCCTCGGCGGGCTGCGGGCCGAAGTGCACCGCCTCGGCCAGCGCCTCCATACCGATGGTGATGTCCAGACCGCGCTCCTCGACCAGGCCGTCGGTGCAGAACACCAGCGTCTCGCCGGGCACCAGGTCGATCCGGGTCTCGGGGAACTCGTGCAGTTCCAGGGTGGTGGCCAGGCCCAGCGGCAGGCCGCCGCGCACATTCGGCCAGCCCGTACGCCCGTCCGTGTGCCGGATCAGCGGCCCGAGGTGGCCCGCGCGGGCGGCGGAGACGGAGCCGGTGGCGAGGTCGATCTGCGCGTAGGCGCAGGTGGCGAAGCGCTCGGTGTCCAGTTCCGCCAGGAAGCGGGAGGCGCGGGCGAGCACGGTGGACGGCGGGTGGCCCTCGGCCGCGTACGCGCGCAGTGCGATCCTGAGCTGGCCCATCACGGCGGCGGCGTGCGTGTCGTGGCCCTGCACGTCGCCGACGACCAGGCCGACCCGGTTCTGCGGCAGCGCGACCACGTCGTACCAGTCGCCGCCGACCTCCCGCCCGCTGCGCGCCGCGTGGTAGCGGACGGCGATCTCGGCGCCGTCGACGCGCGGGATGTGCCGGGGCAGCATCGCGGCCTGGAGGCCGGTGGCGAACTCCCGCTCCTGGTCGAAGAGGATCGCGCGCTGGAGGGACTGGGCCAGGATGCCCGCGAGCGTCATGTACAGCTCGCGGTCCTCCGGCCGGAATTCGGTGCGGTCGTGGTAGAAGAGCGCGAGGCCGCCGATGGAGCGGGCCTGGGCGACCAGCGGCAGGAAGGCCGCCGCGAAGTTGCTGTCGGAGTCGACACCCGCGCCGGGCTTCATCTGGGCGCGCAGCAGCGGAAACTTCTCGGCCAGCGCCGGGAAGTCCGTGGCGAACCGCGGCTGCTGCGTGATGACGGCCTGGGTGAGCGGCAGCGAGTCGTCGAGCCGCCGCAGCCGCAGCCCCTCGTAGAAGGACATCTCCCGGCCACTGAAGGCGACCACCTTGAGATTGCCGGTCTCTATCAGGCCGAGCGTCAGTCCGTCGGCGCCGAAGCGCTCCAGGCCGCCCGCGCCGGTGAGTACCGCGATGACGTCGTCGACCGTGACGGCCGTGGACAGCGCCTCGATCGTACGGCGCACGATCGAGGGCAGGCTGCGGCGCTCGTGCCGCGGCGGCGGGGTGCTGGGCGCGGGGGTCTGGGTCAGCTCGGCGGTCGCGTCCCTGACGATGCCCAGGACGCGGTACGCGTTGCCGAGGTCGTCGCGCAGGATGGCGCCCTGGGTGTGCGTCCACTGCTTGGCGCCGTCCCTGCGGGTGACCTGGAAGTATCCGCCGTAGCTGCGGCGGCCCGCTTGCAGGGCCCTGCGCAGCGCGATGTCGAGGCGGGCGCTCTCCTCCGGGGTCACCCGCAGCACCAGCGAGTCGATCCGGCCGTCGAATTCCTCCGGGCGCAGGTCGAAGACGTCGAGTCCCGCCTGGTCGAGGTCGAAGGTGCCGAGGTCGAGGTCCCAGTCGAAGGTGCCCATGCCGTTCATGGCAAGCCGCTCCCCGGGGCCGATCTCCGGGGCCGTCGGCAGACCCGTCGGGAAAGGCCCCACGCGGGGGTCGTAGCCGCCACCTGGTGGCCGCTTGCGTGCCGTCATGCACCTGCTCCGGGGTCGGGCGGCGGTCATCTGACCACATCCGCGAGGCGGGCCACACGGACCACCAGGATAGCTTTGGCATGATTTATCGCCATGAGGGACATTATCCAGCGTCCCACATTCCGCCACGGGGCCGCGCTTCCGCCTTCTGGGCGGCTCGTGCAGGTGGCTCGTGCAGGCCGCTCGTACGGGCCGCTCGTACGGGCCGCCCGTGCAGGACTCAGTCGGGGCTCCGTGGGGATGCGCGTCAGGTGCGCGTGGACGACCGCGCGAGGGAGCCTCGCGGGCGGCGGTACGCCGTCAGCCGCGGGCGGCGCGTCTGCGGCGGACGACGAGCACGCCCGCGGCGGCGACCAGGACGCCGCCCGCCAGGATCTCCCGCGCGTTCGGGGCGGACACATCGCCGCCGAGGCCGGTCCGCACCGCGCCGGTCCGCACCGCGCCGGTGGGCTTCGTACCGGTGGACGTCGTACCGGCCGCGACGGTCAGCGCTGCGGTGCCCCGCTGGCTCCCGCAGGTGAAGGTCACGACGTACCGCGCGCCGGGCTTGGCCTCGCCGTCCACCGTGGCGGTGGCGACCTGCCCGGACCCGTCGCCCTTGCCGAGGGTCACGTCGCCGAAGAGCGCCGGGGCCGAGGCGGTCGCCTGGCCGGCGCAGTCGGTGGCCGTGAGGGTGACCTTCCCGCCGGGCACGACCGTGGTCGGCGAGACGCCGAAGCCGAAGGACGTGAGGTCGGAGTCGGCCCGCGCGGCGGGTGCGGCCAGGGCCAGCGCGAGCGCCGTCCCCGCGACGAGGGCGGCCGTTGTCCGTCCGGGGGCACGTCCAGAGCGCATGTGGTCTCTCCACGCACCGGGGCGGTCTGGCGACCGCTCATGGGGGGACCGGCACGCCCCCCACCCAACCCGGCGCCGTCGCTGTCCGCCTTCCCTGCCGTCGCCTCCGGCCGTCCGGCTCCTCCCAACCCCCTTATCGCCGCGCCCCCTTGTCCCCGCCCGCCCCGTCCCCGGCCTCCGACCCATCCGGGTGACACCTCATCCCGTCGGCCGGGCGCGCACCCCCAAACACCCGATGGGCCATTCGGCCGCCGTCCCCGCACCGCGCGGAACGCGGTTCCCCAAGGCCGCCGCGAGGTGCCCTGGCCCTGCGCAAGGCCATGCCGTGAGGTGCGCGGGGCCGCGTTCGATGTACGGCTGCCGCCACGGGGGCGCGACCAGCCACCACGCTCCCGCACGTCACCACCCGCCCCGAAGGGACGGTTCGGTTGTCGCCGGACCACCAGCCGGTGGGGGCCGGCCGCGCAGTTCCCCGCGCCCCTACGGGGCACGACCCGGCCCGGAGCGCCTGCCGCCGCGCGGGCGCGACCAGCCACCACGCCCCCGCACGTCACCACCCGCCCCGAAGGGGCATTCTGGTCGTCCCCGGACCACCCGCCGGTGGGGGCCGGCCGCGCAGTTCCCCGCGCCCCTACGGGGCACGTCCCGGCACGGAGCGGCTGCCGCCGCGTAGGCGCGACCAGGCACGACGCCCCCGAAGGTCACCGCCCGCCCCTGAGGCGGGAGCCGTCAGGCGGTGGGGGCGAGGACGGACAGGACGACGAGGCCGGGCCGGGAGCGGGCCGGGGCAGGTGGACCGACCGCGGGAAAGCGGTCGACCAGGGCGTCGAAGACGCGATACGCGCTGGCCTCGTCGCGCGCGGTGATCAGGACGTGCACCACACCAGGTTCCCGAAGGTCTTCCCAGTCCTCTGCCATCACCGGCTCCTTCCGCCGTGGATCGGTCCCCCGGACAGACAACGCGCCGTGGGCGCGCAGTTGCGGGCGCCGGAGCGGTTCACTCCCACGGGAGCGCGCGCGGGGGCGTGCGGCATAGGCGCGCGATGACCGGGTACGTGTCGTGTCCAGTCGGCGAGGATCACGAAGAGGCCCTCGCCAGGACCTTCGGAGGCAGCGATGACCAACCCCGTGCCCGAGCCCTTCCCGACGCCGGGGCCCGATCCGTTCCCGTCGCCGGTGCCCGGTCCCACCCCCGGCCCGGGTCCGGTCCCGGTGCCGGATCCGACGCCGACACCTCCGGGACCCGAGCCGGTGCCTCCCGGCCCGGCGCCCGACCCGGTGCCGCCGACGCCTGAGCCGAGTCCCGCGCCGCCCCCGCCGCCGCCGTCGATGTACTGAGCAGCGCCGCCGCACCGCCGGTCGCCGGGCCGGACGCGCAGCAGAAACGATAATTCTGCCGCGTCGGGCCCGGCCGCGGGCGACAACCGTGGATCACGCACGGTGCCACTGCGCCTGTTGATACGAAAGAGGGGACGCCGAGGGACCGGTTCGGCCCGTCGGCTCCCCGATGGCTCACCCTTGTCCGCGGATGTCAAGGCCCCCTTGGCGGGGCCACCTTGTTACCGCACCCTGGGGTGCGGAAGTTTTCGCGGGTGGGGATGATCCGGCAGTGGCGTGAGTGAAACCGGTGATGGACATGGAAGACGACAGGGCGGGGCAGCGGGCAGCGGACGGGGAGCGTCGGTACCGGCCGGACCGCGCGGCGACGGCGGTGGCGGCACCCGAGTCCCGAGGCGGCGGCCAGCAGCCGCCGGATGTGATCGACGTGGTGTTCCCCGTGCCGGGGCCCGAGGACACCGGCCGCGCGGCGGCCGCAGGACCCGGTGGCGGGCCCGGCCGACGTGAACGGCTGCGCGAGCGCCCGCTGTTGCTCGGCGCCGTGTCCATCGCCGCGGTCGCGGTGGCGGCGGTGATCGCCTGGCAGGTGTGGCCGCAGTCGCCCGGCGCGACGGCGCCCGACCGGCCGGCTCCCCCGCCCTCCAGCACCCGGCCGCTGACCAGCGGCGGGATATCCGGCCACGCGGCCGGAGCGCTGCCCTCGGCCGGCGGCCACACCGGCCGGGCCCCGGCTGCCGACGGCGATCCGACCCGTCGGGCCACGCCACCGGCGGGGCCGTCAGCGATGCCCGGAAGCGGAGCGGAAACCGGGACCGGGCACGGGAACGGCTCCCCCGCGCCGGGGTCGAGCGTGACCGGCGCGCCGCCCGCCACCGCCCCCAGCGACTCCCCCGCGCCGAGCGCGACGGCCCCAACTCCCCGGACGCTCCGGGCGGGTGACAGCGGATCGGATGTGATCGATCTTCAGCGGCTGCTGTTCGCGCAGGGATTCACCTATGTGTCGCCCACCGGGGTGTACGACGACGCCACCGTGCGCGGTGTGACGCAGATTCAGCGGGACCGCGGAATCACCTGTGACCCCACGGGTGTCTATGGCCCCTGCACTCGCGCCGCATTGGCCCCGTAACCGCTTTCCGCACGGTCTCGCCCCGGTACGCCCCCGCTGTGCGCCTTATACGCCCCGCGTATTCCCCTCGTTCTCCGGGAATTCGATTCGATCATTTTCCGGTCATTTTCCACCACGCGGGCGATCGATCCTCACCACGGTCGAGAAAATCGTAAATCCGAGCGATGATTCATCATTCAGGTCGATAATCCTTTCGCGCCGTGCTCATGTCATTCAGAAAACTCGCAGGTGGGAAGGGTCGGGCAGGCGCGTCACGCCGTTCGGTGTCCCCTGCCTTCCGGCCACCTCCGCAGAATGGTCACAAGTCCTCCGCACCGTGCCCCACGATGGTCCCCGTAATTGCGGCCGGGATTCGGCCGCTGCCAGTTGGAAGACGCTGAGCCGATTCATGCCGTCTTCCGGGGGAGGAAAACTATGGGCAGAGCATTGCGTGCTGCCGCTCTCAGTTCAGCGGCGGTTCTCGTGGCCCTGGGGGTGGCACCGAGCGGGGCGCAGGCCGCGACACCGCCCCGTATCGATCTGAGGGTACTGGTCGTCGACGACGGCGGACCGGCGACACAGGCCATCACCGCGGAACTCGACGGGGCGGGGACCCCGTACACGAGGATCGATCTCAACCAGGCGGGCCGGCCGACCATCAACGCCGCCTACCTCAGCGACACCGTGAGCGGCCGGGCACGCGCCAAGTTCCAGTCGGTGGTGCTGCCCAACGACAACCCGTTCGGGGCGGGTTCCGCCGAGATGGCCGCACTGGCGGCGTACGAGACGGACTTCGGCATCCGCCAGGTGGACGCGTACACCTACGCGCAGCCCGGCGTCGGGCTGAACTACGCGCAGGATCCGGGGTACATCGGCCAACTCGACGGAATTCAGGGCCAGGTGACGGCGCAGGGCACCGCGGGCGACTTCGGTTACCTCAAGGGCGCGGTGCCCTTCGAGGACAACGACCCGAACGTGGCGGAGAGTTACGGCTTCCTCGCGACGCCGCTGGCGACCCAGGCCGCCGGGGCGACCTTCACCACGCTGGTCGACGCGCCGATTCCGGACAGTTCGGCGCGCGGTGTGCTGGTCGGGCAGTACAACCACGACGGGCGCAGCGAGTTGGTGCTGCCGTTCGTCTACAACCAGTACCAGCGGCAGTTCCGGCTGCTGGCGCGCGGGATCGTGGAGTGGATGACCCAGGGCATCCACCTCGGCGCCGACCGCAACTACTTCGAGGTGCAGGTCGACGACATCTTCCTGGCCGACGACCGGTGGAACACCACCCTCAACTGCACGCCCGGCGACGTGGACTGCCCGATCGGCACCGGTGAGGACACCGATCCGATCCGGATGACCGCGGCGGACGCGCAATACGCCAAGCAGTGGTCGCAGGCGCACGGCCTCACCCTCGACTTCGTCTTCAACGGCGGCGGCAGCGAGGACTGGAAGGCCGACCACGACACCACCGTCGACCCGCTGGCCACCCAGCTCCTGGCCGACAAGAGCGCCTACCGCTGGGTCAACCACACGTATCTGCACCCCTTCCTCGGCTGTGTCCAGGACGTCAGCGTGGTGCCGTGGGCCTGCGGGACGGACGCCTCGGGGAATGTCCAGTGGGTCAGCAAGGCCGACATCACGGCCTCGGTGCAGGACAACCGCAACTGGGCCGCCTCGCACGGGCTGTCGCTGAACAACCAGGAGCTGGTGACCGGTGAGCACTCCGGGCTCAAGGTGCTGCCGCAGCAGCCGGTCGACAATCCGAACCTCGCGCCCGCGCTGACCCAGCTCGGCGTGAAGTACCTGGCCAGCGACAACTCCCGTGACCCGGGCCAGCGTCAGGTCGGTCCCGCGGTCACCGTGCCGCGCTTCCCGATGAACGTCTTCTACAACGCCGGTACGGCGCAGGAGGAGACCGACGAGTACAACTGGATCTACACCAGCTCCGCCCAGGGCGGCAGCGGCGCCTGCGCGACCTCGGGCAACTCCACTTGTCTGACCGCGCCGTTGGACACCGACACCGGCTACGCGTCGTACATCGTGCCGCTCGAGGCCAAGATCGACCTCGGGCACGTGCTGGGCAACAACCCGCGCCCGCACTTCATGCACCAGTCCAACCTCGCGGAGGGCCGCATCGCCTACCCGGTGCTGGAGCGCATCCTCAGCGACTACGCGTCGCTGTTCGCCGCCAGCACCCCGACCGTCAACCTGCGGACCTCGGACATCGCCACCGAGTTGCAGCGCAGGGCGGCGTGGGACACGGCGTGGAAGGGCGGCCAGGTGACCGCCTACCGGATCGGTGACGCGGTGACGGTCAACGCGCCGAGCGGTACGCAGATCACCGCGACGATGCCCGCCGGTACGCGCCAGTCCCAACTGCTCGGCACGACCGCCTTCGGCAGCTCCTACGCGGGCAAGGTGTCCGGCTGGACCACGCCCGGCGTGCTCCAGAGCAATGTGTCGCTGACGCTGCCGTCCGGCGCGGTGCCCGCGCTGGTCAACCTGAACGTCTCGCTCGGGCCGATCACGATCAAGGCTTCCGTCGGCCATCTGCCGGTGCCCAAGGGCGTCGCCAAGGCCGTGCCCGTGGGACCGGGCGACCACACCAGGAAGTAGCACCGGGAAGTGAACCACCCGCGGGCGGGGCGTACTCGGCCCCGCCCGCGGTACCGGGGCGCCGCACGGTCACCGGCGCCCCGTGACACGAGAACGTCCAGGGGGGACACCATTTCCACGCACAGAATCTTCGGCGCACCGCCCTCGCGCACCGCGCGGGTGACATTGCTGACCGAGGGCACGTATCCGCACAGCCCCGGCGGGGTCAGCGTGTGGTGCGACCAGTTGGTCCAGGGGATGCCGGACGTCGAATTCTCGGTGATCGCGGTGACGGGCACCGGCCGCGAGACCCCGGTCTGGCCGCTCCCGGCGCAGGTCACCGGGCTCGACGTGGTCCCGCTGTGGGGGCAGGCGCCGGAGGGCAGGGCGCCGCGCGGCCGGGACCGCCGCGCGTTCCTCGCGGTGTGGGAACGCTTTCTGCGGGCGCTGCTGCACGAGGACGGCGCGGACGAACCGCAGGCCCGCGGCGGCCGGTCCGCGGCGCCCGACGAGGACTTCGGACCCGCGCTGTACGCGCTCGCCGGGTGGGCGGGCATGGGCGCGCTGTCGGCCGGGCTGCGCTCGGAGGAGGCGGTGCGGACGCTGGTCCGGCTGTGGCGCCGCCCCGGCACGACCGTGTCGGCCGCGGTGCCGACCCAGGCCGACGCGCTCAGCGCCATCGATCTGCTGGAGCACGCGCTGCGCCCGCTGGCCGTGGTACCGCCGCCGGGTCAGGTCGCGCACGCCGTCAGCGGCGGGCTGGCCACGCTGCCGGGACTGGTGGCGCACGAGCGGTACGACACTCCGCTGCTGCTCACCGAGCACGGCGTCTACCAGCGCGAACGCTATCTCGGCTACCGCACGGGCCCGTACCGCTGGCCGGTCAAGGCGCTGCTGCTCACCTTCTTCCGGCTGCTGTCGCGCGAGACGTACCGCAACAGCGCGCTGATCACGCCGGGCAACCGCTACAACCGGCGGTGGGAGGAGCACGGCGGGGCGGCGCCTGACCGGATCCGTACCGTCTACAACGGAGTCGATCCCGGGGCGTTCCCGATGGCCGGGCCCGAGCCGGAGGTGCCGACGCTCACCTGGGCGGGGCGGATCGACCCGATCAAGGACCTGGAGACGCTGATCCGCGCCTTCGCGCTGGTCAGGGCCGAGATACCCGCCGCGCGGCTGCGGATCTTCGGCGGCACTCCGCGCGGCGGCGAGGCGTACCGCGAGCGGTGCGAGGCACTGGCGGCGACGGTCGGCGCGGCCGACGCGGTCACCTTCGAGGGTCGGGTGGACGACATCCGCACCGCGTACGCGGCCGGGCAGGTCGTGATGCTCTCCAGCATCAGCGAGGGTTTCCCCTTCACCCTCATCGAGGCGATGTCCTGCGGGCGGTGCACCGTGTCGACCGATGTCGGCGGGGTACGGGAGGCCGTGGGCGACACCGGTCTCGTCGTGCCGCCGCGCGATCCGAAGGCGATGGCGCGGGCGGCGGTCGAGCTGCTGCGCGATCCGGCGCGGCGGGCCTCGATGGGCTGGGAGGCGCGGCTGCGGGTCATCGACCAGTTCACGCTCCGTCAGACGATCGACGCCTTCCGGGGGATCTACACGGGACTGAGCCGGGTGGAGGACCGCGGCGCGCAGATCTACGGCGGTGTCACCTGGATGTCCCGTGTCTGGCACGGGGGTTCAGCGGACGCCGCAGCTGATGGACTGTCAACAGCCGCCGCTGAGAACGCCGATGACGTGACAGTCGTCGGTGTGCGGGCTGTCGGGGACGGCCGGTGAGCGGGCCGATGTCCCTGCTCAGCAGGGTCGCGGGCGGCGGTATGGCCGCGCTGCCCGAGCTGCCGCGCCCGCGCCGGGTGCCGTCCTGGGCGGTCGGCGACCCGGTCGCGGAGCTGGCGGAGCGGCTGTCGGCGGCGTGCTCGGCGGCCGTGCACCCCGACGAGATCGCGGCGGTCCTGGAGTCCGAGGGGCTGACCGACGAGCAGATCACCGGCCGCTACGGGCACCCGGACCTGTTCTCGCTCGCGCGGGAGCTGTTCGAGACGGTGCCGCGGCGCTTCCCCGAGCCCGAGCCCGCCGACGACCCGTGGCAGGTCGACGTGTGGCGCTGCGTACTGCGTGGCCTGACCTTCGCGCTGCCCGGCGTCGCCTATGTGCTCGGCGGGCGCTGGGCGGGCGGCGACGACGGGCCGTTCGGGGTGTCCCGCGCGGTCGCCGCGTGGGGCGCGGCGGCGCTGTGCGGGTGGGGCTGGAACCAGGCGCTCGCGCACCGCGCGCACCTGCACTTGCTCGCCCAGCGACCGCGGGCCGCCGCGCGCTGCCTGGTCACCGGCGCGGCGGTCGGGGCCTGCCTGGCCGGCGCCGCCGCCGCGGCCGTCGCGGGCCCCGGCCATCTCTCCGCCCTCGCCTTCGCGGCCGGCCAGTCGGTGTACGTCGCGTCCGCGACCGTCCTGCTCGTGCTCGGCCGCGAGCGCTCCCTCCTCTATGTCCTGACGCCGCTCGCCGTCGCGGTCGCCTGCGGGGCCGGCGGCCTGCCGTCGCCCGCGGTCGCCGCCGTCCTGGTCGCCACCGCGGCGGCGGCCGGCGGGGCGGCCCTCGCCACCGCGCTGCGCACCGCCCTGACCGGCGAGCCGCCCGAGCGCGGGCCCGCCAAGCCGCCGCGCGCGCCCTGGCGCGAGCGTGTGCGCGCCGACCGCGGCGCCCAACTGCGCGCTCGCGCAAGCCGGTTCGGCCGCGGGCCCGCCATGACCAATACGGACACCCGCACCACACCCGGCCGATTCGGCCGCAGGGCAGCCGGACCCGGCACGGACACCCCCACCACACCCGGCCGATTCGGCCGCAGGGCAGCCGGACCCGGTACGGGCACCCGCACCGGGCTCGTCTCCTCGCTCCGGACCCTGCCGGAGGCGGCCCGGCTGCTGTGGCGGGCCGACGACGGCGTCACCGACGCCAAGGGCCTGTCGCCGTATCTGTCGCTGCCGCACGGGATGGCGGGGCTCGCGGGCGGCGCGCTGGTGGTCGCGGCGGCGCTCACCGGGGAGTTCGTGGCCGCGCTCACGGTGAGCATGGGCGTCGCCGAATGGCTGCTCTTCCGCTTCCGCAGCCGGTGTCTGACCGCACTGCGCGGGACGACCGTTCACGAGCGGCTGCTCGCCAGGTCGTGGCGCGTGCTGGCGGGCTGTCTCGCGCTCTACGCCGTCGCGCTGGCCGCGCTCGCGGCCGTCGAGGCGGCGGTCGTGCCCGGCGCCGCCGCCTGGAACCCGGCGCACCTGTCGGTGCTGCTGGCCCTCGGCGGCACGCTGTGGCTGTCGTTGCTCCTCCAGTCCTGCGGCCGGGCGTGGACGGGGAGTTACGTGCTCGCCGCCGCCGTCCTGACGGCCGTCGCGCTGCTGGCGGCGCACACCGCGACGGCCGGGACCGTACTCGGCCTGGTCTGCGCGGGAGCCGCCGCCGTCCTGCTCACGGCGGCCTTCACGATGACCGGCCGCGTGACCACCCACCGCTGACCCCGCGTCCGCGGCGCGCACACCCGCGCCCCACACCACCGACCTCCGACCTCACTACTCCAACCGACCCTCCGCAGAAGGAGATTCATCCGTGTCCACCGAGACACCCGTCGCCGTCACCGGCGCGGAAGGCTTCATCGGCTCGCACCTGGTGGAGGCGCTGGTCGCCTCCGGGCGCCGCGTCCGCGCGATGGTGCAGTACAACTCGTTCTCGTCCCACGGCTGGCTCGAAGTGCTCGCGCCCGACGTGCTGGACCGGGTCGAGGTGGTCCTCGGCGACGTCCGCGACTCCGGTTCCGTACGGGATCTGGTCGCCGACAGCGACACCGTCTACCACCTGGCCGCGCTGATCGCGATCCCGTACTCGTACCGCGCGCCGCGCAGCTATGTGGACACCAATGTGTCCGGCACCCTCAACGTCCTCGAAGCCGTGCGGGAGTTCGGCGTCCCGCGGCTGGTGCACACCTCCACCAGCGAGACGTACGGCACCGCGCGGACCGTGCCGATCACCGAGGACCACCCGATCGTCACGCAGTCGCCGTACGCCGCGTCGAAGGCGGGCGGGGACCGGCTGGCGGACAGCTACCACGCCAGCTTCGAGACGCCGGTGGTGACGCTGCGGCCGTTCAACACCTTCGGGCCGCGGCAGTCGATGCGGGCGGTGATCCCGACGGTGATCGGCCAGGTCGCGGCGGGCGAGCGGGAGGTGACGCTCGGGGACCTGCGGCCGACCAGGGACTTCAGCTACGTCAAGGACACCGCCGCGGCCTTCCTCGCGGTCGGCACCGCGCCCGCCGAGAAGGTGGTCGGCCGGACCTTCAACGCCGGTACGGGCGGCGAGATCTCGGTCGGCGACCTGGTGCGGCTGATCGGCAAGCTGATGGACACCGAGCTGCTGGTGCGCGAGGACGCGCAGCGGCTGCGGCCCGCCGGTTCCGAGGTCATGCGGCTGGTCTGCGACGCGACCCGGCTGCGCGAGGCCACCGGCTGGCGACCGGCCCACAGCCTGGAGGACGGGCTGGCGCACACCATCGACTTCTTCCGCGACCCGGCCCACCTGGCCCGTTACAAGACCACCGCGTACAACGTCTGACGCCGCCTCATCAGCGCCGCGCCGGGCACCTGTTGACCACTTTCATCGCAGCAGAGAACCGCTGACATCCAACCGCAGGGGGGACCACCATGCACGCAGTCATTCTCGCCGGGGGCAAAGGCGTGAGGCTCCGGCCGTACACCACCGCGCTGCCCAAGCCGCTGGTGCCGATCGGCGACAGCCACGCGATCCTGGAGATCGTGATGCGCCAGCTCGCGGGCTTCGGCTTCCGCCGCTGCACCATCGCCATCGGCCACCTCGGCAACATCATCCGCGCGTACGTCGGGGACGGCTCCCAGTGGGGCATCGAGGTCGACTACGTGACCGAGGACAGTCCGCTGGGCACGATGGGCCCGCTGCTCACGATGATCGACCAACTCCCCGAACATTTCCTGGTGATGAACGGCGACGTGCTCACCGACCTCGACTTCTCCGCTGTCCTCGACCAGCACCGGGGCACGGGCGCGCCGCTCACCATCGCCACCTACGCCCGTACCGTGAACATCGACTTCGGGGTGCTCAGCACCGACGACGGGCGGGTGGTCGCCTTCACCGAGAAGCCGAGCATGGACTACCGGGTGTCGATGGGGGTGTACGGGGTCTCCCGGAGCACGCTCCTGCGCTACACCCCCGGTCTGCCGCTGGGCTTCGACGAGGTGGTGCTCGATCTGCTGGCCGCGGGTGCGCAGCCGCGGGCCTTCGACTTCGACGGCTACTGGCTCGACATCGGCCGCCCCGACGACTACGACCGGGCGAACGCCGAATTCAGCAGCCGTCGCGGCCTGTTGCTCAAGGGGGCGTGAGGGGACATGACGCGGACGCGGATTCTCGTACTGGGCTGTGGCGGTTTCCTGGGCTCCCGGGTGACCGCGCGGCTCCAGCGGACGCCCGGTGCGCGGATCCTGCGCGGCGGGCGGGGCGCGGGGGACGGCGCCAAGGGCGGTACGCGGGGCGGTCCGAAGGGCGGCGCCGGACTCGATCTGGCGGCCGACCTGGCGACCGTGCCGGTCGACGTCCTGGCCAGGCGGCTCGCCGCGCTGGCCCCCGACGCGGTGGTCGACTGCGCGGGCGTGGTGGCGGGCCGCGCCAGCGCGCTGTGCGCGACCAACGCGCGGGGGCCGGCCACGCTGTGCGAGGCGATGGCGCTCGCCACTCCGTCGGCGCGGCTGGTGCACCTGGGCTCGGCGGCCGAGTACGGACCGGCGGAGCCCGGCGCCGCGCTGGCGGAGTCGGCGCCCGCCCGGCCGGAGGGCGTCTACGGGGCGGCCAAGCTCGCGGGCACCCTCGCCGTGACCGGCTCGGGCCTGGACGCGGTGGTGCTGCGGGTCTTCAACCCGGTCGGCGCGGGCTCGCCGACCTCCGGGCTGCCCGGCAGGCTGGCCGCCGCCTTCCGCGAGGCGCCGCGCGAAGGGGTGGTGCGCACCGGCAGCCTGGCCGCGTACCGCGACTTCGTCGCCGCGGACGACGTGGCGGACGCGGTGGCCCTCGCGGTGGCCGCGCCGGGCTCGGTGCCGCCCGTGGTCAACATCGGTTCGGGCGAGGCGACCCAAGTGCGCACGCTGGCGGCGGAGTTGGCCTCGGTCAGCGGCTTCACCGGCCGGCTGGAGGAGTCGGGGCGGGGCTCGGAGCGCTCGGCCGGGGTGTCCTGGCACCAGGCGGACATCACGCTCGCGGCGTACGCGCTGGGCTGGCAGCCCACGCGGACGCTGCGGGACGCGCTCACCGCCCTGTGGGCGGCGGTGCCGGGCGAGCCGGTCAGGATCTCACCGTGAGCCATGGCTCCCCCGCGCCCTCCGCGGGCTCGCTGCTCGTGCCGCTGTATGTCCACCCGGCGGTGGACCCGGCCGCGTGGCGGGCCCTGGAGGACGCGGCACCGGCCCTGTACGGGGTGGTGCTCAACGCCGCGGACGGTCCCGGCGACCGGCCGGACCCGGTGTACACGCTCGCCGCGCGGCGGCTGCGGGAGGCCGGGGCGCCGGTGCTCGGCTATGTCGACACCGACTACGCGGCCCGCCCGGCGCACACGGTCTACCGCGATCTGCGCAGGCACCGGGCCTGGTACGCCACCGACGGCGTGTTCTTCGACCGGGTGGCGTCCGACGCGCGGCGGATCCCGTACTACCGGTGGCTGGCCAGGACGGCCCGGCTCTGCGGGGCGCGGACGGTGGTGTTCAATCCAGGGGTGCACCCCGATCCCGGCTACGCCCGTCTCTGCGACCTGCTCGTGACCTTCGAGGGGACCTGGGACGACTACCAGGGCGCGGGCGTGCCGCGCTGGACGGCCGGGCATCCGGCCGAACGGTTCTGCCATCTGGTGTACGGGGTGCCCGACGGTCTCGCGGGGCGGGCGGCCCGGCTGGCGGCGCTGCGCGGTGCGGCCGTGCGCTGCGCGGTCCCCGGTCTGCCGCCCAATCCGTGGCGGACCGCGCCCGTCCCGATCGGAGGAAACGTATGACCGCCCGCCGTAAGGCGCTGAATCTCACCGTGCGCACGGTGACCGCCGCCCTGCTGCTCGTGCTGGCGGCCTGCTCGTCGTCGGGCGACGGGGACGGTGGCGGAGGTGGAGGTGGAGGTACGGACGGCGGGGGCACGGCGGGCGGCAGTCCCTCGGTGACCGCGTCCGGGCCCGCGAAGGGCGCCGCGTCGAGCCCCGCCACGACCGGCCCGGCGAGCGCCCCGGAAGGTACGCCCACGCACACGGCGACCGGGCGGGGCGCGCCCGCGTACTGGCATCCGCGCGCCCGCACACCCTGGCAGTGGCAGCTCAGCGGCACGGTCGACACCTCGGTGGACGTACCGGTCTACGACATCGACGGCTTCGAGAACGGCGCCGAGGTGGTCAGGACGCTGCACGCGGCCGGGCGCAAGGTGATCTGCTACATCAACGTCGGGGCGTGGGAGTCCTTCCGCCCCGACAGCGGGAAATTCCCCGCTTCGGTGCGCGGCGAGGGCGACGGCTGGGACGGCGAACGCTGGCTGGACATCCGCCGGGTGGACGTCCTGCGCCCGCTGATGGCCGCCCGCTTCGACATGTGCCGCGAGAAGGGCTTCGACGCGGTGGAGCCCGACCTGATGGACGGCTACGCGAACACCACCGGCTTTCCGCTGACGGCCGCTCAGCAGATCACGTACAACCGGATGATCGCCGACCTGGCGCACGAGCGTGGGCTGGCCGTCGGTCTGAAGAACGACGTCGGCCAGGTGGCCACGCTCGTGCGGTACTTCGACTTCGCGGTCAACGAGGAGTGCGCGCAGTACGACGAGTGTGCGCAAATGGCGCCGTTCATCGCGGCGGACAAGCCGGTCTTCCACGTCGAGTACAAGCTGAAGACCGGTCAGTTCTGCTCTCAGGCGAGGAAGTTGGGGCTCAGTTCGATGGTGAAGCACCTTTCGCTGGACGCGTGGCGGGATCCCTGCTGAGCGGTCGGGCGAGGGCGCTCAGATCATCCGCCACAGGTGGTCGGCGCTGCCGTTGTCGGTCCACTGGGTGACCTGGGCGGCGTCGGCCTGCGACATGCCGTCGACCGCGAGGACCTTGCCCGAGCGGACGTTGACGATCTTCTTCCAGCCGTCGCCGTTGTCGACGATCCGCCACAGGTGGTCGGGCGTTCCGTTGTCCTGGTACTGCTGGACGTGGGCGCCGTCGTCGAGGCTCTGGTCGTGGACGGCGAGCGCTTTGCCGCTGTTGCGGTTGATGATGCGTACGGTGCCGTCGCCGTTGTCGAGCACGGTCCAGACGTGGTCGGCGGTGCCGTTGTCGGCGTACTGGGTGACCTCGGCGGTGTCGGCGCGGGACATGCCGGAGACGGCGAGCACCTTGCCGGAGTTGCGGTTCTGGATCCGGCACCACACCACGGTGGACACGGCGGGTTTCAGGAGCAGGGCCAGCGCGCCGCCCACCACCGGGCGGGCCTGGAAGCCGCGTTGGGCGGCGCTGGCCACGGTGTACCAGTCGCTGAACGGGACGCGCTGTCCGGTGGTGTCGGCGTAGGCGTGGACGCCGTTGACGAGCAGGTCGCGGACGCCGGGCCGGTCGGCGAGCCAGGCCGCCGTCCACAGTTCCCAGTCGGCCTTGGTGTAGTCGTTGCGCGGGTCGAGTTCGATGCCGTAGGCGCCGGCGTGGGAGGCGTACCAGTTGGCCTCCTGTTCGGCGAAGCCGACCGGGACCAGGTCGAGGCCGAGCAGCCGGTCGGGGAAGCCGTTGTACTTCAGACTCCAGGTGCCGTCCTGGTCGTAGGCCAGTTTGAGGTGGGTGCCGGAGGAGTCCTGGGCGAGGGTGGTCCACTGGCTGAGGTAGCCGCGGGAGACCGAGCGGTAACGGGCGGCGTCCGCGGTGTTGCCGGTGGCGGCGGCGATGACGCCCATCGCGCCGATGCCGACCATGCCCTTGAGCGCGAGGTTGGCGCTGTGCGCGATGAAGGCGGTGAAGTCGTCGGTCTGGTTCTGGTAGCCGGGGTCGAGGGTGTTGGCGACCAGGTACTCGGCCCAGCGGCGCAGCACCGCGTAGTGGGCGGCGGCGTATGACGCGCCGTCAGCGGTGGGCAGCCGCTGGACGATCGCCGCGACCATGATGAGCATGTTCGCGGACTCCTCGACCGGCATGCTCTCCTCGTTGCCGTCGGCGCGGCCGAAGGCGTTGGGGTAGGTGCCGAGGTCGTGCGGTGCGAAGTCCTGTGACCAGCCGCCGTGTTCGACGTAGTGGAAGAGCGGTTCGAGCACCAGTCGCAGGTAGGCCGGGGAGAGGTAGAGGTAGGCGGGGAAGGCGGGGTAGATCACGTCGACGGTGGACATGTCGCCGTTGGAGGAGATCTCCTTCAAGAACGCCCAGGGGCCGCCGTCGCGGTCGACCACTTCGGTGCCCGCGACGGCCTGGCGCAGCGCGAGGGCGCAGACGGCGGCGTAGTGGTCGCCGGTGCTTCCGCCGCCGGCCGCGGTGACCGCGTCGTCGTGGATCTTCTGGTCGAGGGCGGTCGCGGCGGTCAGCGCGGCGCCGCGGTCGGCGTCGAACCAGTCCACCATCGCGGTCCAGGAGCTCCAGTAGTGCGTCCACCAGGGCTGGAGTTGTGCGCCGAGGTGGGTGACGGCGGGGGTGCGGACATGGCCGAGGACGACGGTGAACTCCGCCGACGGTGTACCGGAGTCGACGGTGCCGAAGTCCCGGTTGAGGCCGAGCACCGGCCATCGGTCGTTGATCGCGCGCGGCTTGGCGGTGTCCACCGAGCCGTCGAGCCGCCCGGTGGCCGCCGAGGCCGCGCGCACCACGGTGTCCTGGCCGATCTGATGGGTCACCGCGCCGCCGGTGGCGGTGGCCAGCACGAGCCGTCCCCAGGACGCCTGGTCGCCGCTCTCCTGAAGGACGCCCGGGGTGGCGGGTTCCGCGCTGAGCACGGTCATCCGGCCGGTGGTCGTGCGGTCCCACGTGATGGGCGTGGCGACGTTGTTGTGCACCCACTCGCCGGAGGCGTCGAGGTGGACGACCACGGTGTGGGAGCGGCCGTCGTTGCTCGCGGCCCGCACGGTGACGTAGCTGAGCGGTACGCACTGGCGCTGGAGATCGCCGACGTCGACGGGTGAGAAGAAGGTGACGGTGAGCGTCACGCCGCCGCCGCTGAGCTGGTAGACCGAGCGGGTGGCGGTGAGTTGCAGCGACACCTGCTGCATGGTGGTGAGCGCGGGGCCGCCGGGCAGCGCGGGGTTGCCGAGGAAGACGTACGCCGCGCCGTCGATCCGGGCGAGACCGCACAGCGCGGTGACGTGGCCGGTCCAGAAGGCGGGCCAGGTCCCCGCGAGGTTGTCGGCGGGCAGCCAGGTCGACAGGTACGGCGAGCGGACGGCCAGCGGTACGGCGGGCGGGCGCAGCGGGCTGAAGGTGGAGGCCGCCGCCTGGGCGGCGTGCGGGGCCGCGCCCGGAACGGCCGTCGCGGTGACGGCGTTCGCTGTGGCGGCTTGTGCGGGCACGGCGGCGAGCCAGCCGCCGGTGGCCGCGGCGGCGGTCAACGCGCCGCTCCAGCGCAGGAGTTCGCGGCGTCCGGGGCGGGCGTGCGGGGTCGCGGAGTCGTCGGGGGTCACGGGAGTCCGTCCTCAGAGGTGGGGGGAAGGAGAGCGGAGCGGGGGTGGGGGGAGCCGGGGGCTCAGCGCAGTTGCCACAGGTGGTCGGCGGTGCCGTTGTCGTCGTACTGCACGACCGGCGCGCTGTTGGCCGTCGACATCAGGTCGACGCCGAGCACCTTTCCCGAGTTCTTGTTGCGGATGCGGTACCAGCCGTCGCCGTTGGCCACGAGCTGCCACAGGTGGTCGGCGGTCCCGTTGTCGTCGAACTGCACCACCTGGGCGCTGTTCGCGGTCGACATCAGGTCCACGCCCAGCATTTTCTGCGAGTTGAGGTTGCGGATGCGGTACCAGCCGTCGCCGTTGTCGACGAGCTGCCACAGGTGGTCGGCGGTGCCGTTGTCGTCGAACTGCACGACGTGCGCGCTGTTCGCGGTCGACATCAGGTCGACGCCCATGACCTTGTTGGAATTCTTGTTCCAGATCCTCAGGTAGTCGCCTGCCGGTGCCCACGGGGTGCCGTTGGGGGTGGCGGTGGGGAAGGCGGAGATCCGCAGCCGGGCGGCGCCCATCGGGATCAGCGTGACGGTCTCGACGGCCGCGGTGCTGCGGGCCGGGCTGGTCTGGAGCGGGTTGACGACCTGCTGTCCGTCCGCCTTCCACTCCGCGATACGGCGGGCGGGCACGGTGATCCGTACCGGCGTGCCGTCGTGCGTGAAGGGGTTGGCGGCCAGCGAGCCGCCCGACTTGGTGAAGGACGGGGACCCGGAGTCGAGCGCGAGCCCGTAGTTCCAGGGTGTGGTGGCGTGCACCTCGTACTCGGGGAACTCGGCGTTGCCCGCGTACCGCACGTAGTTCTCACCGATGTTCAGCGCGTACGTGAGCGGTCCGTGGTCGACGGAGACGGCGCCGTGGTTGGCGGACCAGGTGCGGACGGTGGTCTGCTGCGGGAGCTGGACGGTGACGGTGTCCCCGCTGTTCCAGGTGCGGCTGATCTTGGTGAAGGCGGGTCCCGAAGGGGCGCTGACCGCTTGGCCGTTGACGGTGACGCGCGGGGCGGAGCACCAGCCGGGGACCCGCAGGTACAGCGGGAAGGCCAGGGCGCGCGGTGCGGCGATCTTGAGCGTGACCGTGTCCGCGAAGGGGTAGTCGGTGGTCTCGGTGATGGTGACCGAGGTGCCGTCGGCGACCTTGGCCGTGACGCTGCTCGGTGCGTACATCGCGGCGGCCAGGCCGTTGTCGGGGGTGGCGAGCCACAGCTCCTCGGTGAAGTACGGCCAGCCCATGCCGTAGTTGTGCGGGCAGCAGCGGTACTGGTCGACGCCCGGCTGGAAGGACTGCATGGCGAAGCCGTTCTGGAACTGCCCTTGCGTCTTCGGGGTGTTGTTCAGATCGACGCTGTTGGCGCTGGTGATGTAGTGCACGCCCTTGCCCGCCGGGTCGAGGGCCGCGGGCAGTGAGTTGAAGGCCAGGTCCTCGCAGCGGTCGGCCCACAGCGGGTCGCCGGTGATCCGGGCCAGCAACTGGTGGCTGGCCATGAACTCCACGATGCCGCAGGTCTCGAAGCCCTGCCGGGGGTCGCCGAAGCCGGGCCTGGCGTTCTCGTCGCCCGCGAAGCCGCCGCCGGGGAACTGGCCGTAGGCGGACATCACCGCGGTGTAGTTCTGGTAAGCGGCCTGGGTGAGGGCGTTGGACGGCGAGCGGAGCGCGTACTGCGCCGGTTCCCTGAAGCCCTGGGCGATGTTGACGTTGTGCAGCGACGGGAGGTTGTTGACCCAGTTGGCGCCGCCCGCGTGGATCTTGTCGGCGAGGTCGAGCAGATAGCTCTCGCCGGTGCGGTTGTAGAGCCAGAAGACGCTGTCCAGGCCGTCGCCCCAACGCACCGACACCCAGCTCTGGTTGAAGGCGCCGGGGCCCTGGGCGTTCATGTAGCGGAAGAAGGCGGACAGCAGCGGGATGATCCTGGTGTCCCCGCTGTACTCCTGCCAGTTGCGCAGTGCCCAGGTCAGCGGGAGGAACGGCCAGAAGTCGGGGCCGCCGCCGAGCGAGGTGCGCAGGGCCGTCGGGCCGAAGAAGCCGTCGGACTGCCGGGTGGCCACGATGGCGTCGATCCAGCGGCGTACGGCGGCCAGCGCGGTGGCGTCCTGGGTGAGCACGGCGAGGTCGACATAGCCGCGCAGCCAGTACGGCACTTCCTCCCAGCCGGCGCGGTCGGGGTGCGCCCAGCCGCTGTTGTCCATGGCGAGGAAGTGCGAGATGTCGGCGTACCGGCCGCACAGACCGGCGAGTTGGAGGCGCAGTTGGCCGTCGAGCCAGCCGCGCGCGGTGACGGCGCCGGGCGGCAGCCGCAGGAAGGCGGTGGGGGCCAGCGGTGCGGCGTTCGGCGCGTAGAGGCCGCCGCGGGCGGGGGCGACGCGGGCCGCGGCGGGGGTGGGGGCGGCCTGGGCGCCGCCCGCGAACCGCAGTTGGAGCCCTGCGGTGCCGGCGGCGAGTGCGGTGAGTGCGAACTGACGACGGTTCAGGGGCATGGGGGGTGGCTCCTGGTGGCTTCGGGTGGGGCGCTGCGGGGGCGCGAACCCTGGCGGCGACGGTCCTTCCAACGTTGGAAACGGCAGTGCCACCCGGAATGACAGCACGCAGGGATGGGCATGTCCAGAGCAGCGACAGAAGTCGTACGGGCCTGTCGGGGTTGTTGCCTGAGCACGGATCACAGCGGTGGGAAGCATTTTGGAAACATCGGGAACGACGGGTTGTCGAGGTGCCGCCGCGCGTATATAACGTTGTAAAGCCGAGGGAGGGAACGGGCGTTCCCACCCCCGGAGCGCCGCCATCTCCGCACGTCATACCGCCTCCTCGGGGAGCCCGGACCGGGCCCCGGAAGCGCACCCGCCCCGGCACGGAGCCGGACCCACGTACGACTCGACGGCCGCTGCCGTCGCGACCAAGGAGTGTCGTGAGCATGACGAACCACAGAACCCGCGCACTGGCCGCCACCTGTCTGCTGCTGGCCACCGCAGGGCTGGCCGCCACCGGCTGCTCCAAGTCGGAGTCCAGTGACAAGGGCGCCTCCCCCTCCGGCTCGGACCAGGCGGCGCAGCAGCAGGTCACCACGGACCCGACGGCGTCCGGCGCGGGCTGCACCCTGACGGCGTACGGCGCCCCCAAGCTCGACCTGAAGAACGCGGTGGTGGGCTTCTCCCAGTCGGAGAAGGAGGACAACCCGTTCCGTATCGCCGAGACCCAGTCCATCAAGGACGAGGCCGCCAAGCTCGGCGTGAAGAAGCTGCTGACCACCGACGCGCAGTCCCAACTCCCCAAGCAGATCAGCGACATCCAGGACATGCTCGCGCAGGGTGCGCAGCTCCTGATCGTCGCGCCGCTCAACTCCGACGGCCTGGACCCGGCGCTGAAGGCCGCCGCCGCCAAGCACGTGCCGGTGATCACCATCGACCGGAAGATCAACGCCACGTCCTGCAAGGACTACGTCACCTTCCTCGGCTCGGACTTCGTCGAGCAGGGCAAGCGCGCGGCGGACGCCATGATCAAGGCCACCGGCGGCAAGGGCCAGGTCGCGATCCTGCTCGGCTCCTCGGGCAACAACGTGACCACCGACCGCACCAAGGGCTTCGTGGACGAGATCGCCGCCAAGGCGCCCGGCCTGAAGGTCGTCGCCCAGCAGACCGGTGACTTCACCCGTGACAAGGGCCAGCAGGTCATGGAGCAGCTCATCCAGTCCAAGCCGGGCATCACCGCGGTCTACGCGGAGAACGACGAGATGGGCCTCGGCGCGGTCACCGCGCTCAAGAGCGCGGGCAAGAACCCGGGCAAGGACGTCAAGGTCGTCTCGGTCGACGGCACCCGCAACGCCGTGCAGGCGATCGTCAACGGCACGTACAACGCGGTGATCGAGTCCAACCCGCGCTTCGGCCCGCTGGCCTTCGCCACCGCGCAGAAGTTCTACAGCGGCGAGGCGATCCCGGAGAACGTCATCATCTCGGACCGCGCCTACGACGAGTCCAACGCCAAGGCGTCGGTCGGCGGGGCGTTCTGACCTTCGGTCAGGAGGAACCGGTGGCGCGGCTCCCCCCGCGCCACCCCTCGGACAGGCGTACGGCGGGGTGCCTCCCCGCCGTACGCCGCACCATCGGCGGGTTGGCCCGCCGGGCCGTCGAGCCGGTGGGGGCGCCTGTAGCCCGTACGACCACAGGGCCGCCGCCTGCCGGCCAGCTCCACCCGTAAGAGCGCGCCCCACCCGTAGAGCCCGCCCAGCCCGTAGAGCCTGCCCCACCCGTAAGAGCCCGCCCAACCCGTAGAGCCCGTACAGCCCGTCAGCCCGTCAGCCCGTAGAAGAGTTCCCGCTTCCCCGCGACCCCGGAAGGCCACGACCATGGCACCACCCGAAGCCGCCGCGGCCCAGTCCGCGCCGCCCGGTCCGCCGAGCCCGCCACCGGCGGCCGGGGCCGTACTGGAGGCCGTCCGCGTCAGCAAACGCTTCCCCGGCGTGGTGGCGCTCGACGACGTCTCCTTCACCCTGCGCGAGGGCGAGATCCACGCGCTGGTCGGGGAGAACGGCGCGGGCAAGTCGACGCTGATCAAGCTGCTCACCGGGGTCTACCGGCCCGACGACGGCGAACTGCGGCTGGCGGGCGAGCCGATCGCCTTCCACCACCCGCACGAGGCGCAGCGGGCCGGGATCTCGACCATCTACCAGGAGGTGAACCTGGTCCCGCTGATGAGCGTGGCCCGCAACATCTTCCTGGGCCGGGAGCCGAAGAACCGCTTCGGCCTGATCGACTTCCCCCGGATGCACCGCGAGACCGCGGAACTCCTCGGCGGCTTCGGCATCACCGCCGACCCGCGCCGCCCGCTGCACACCCTGGGCATCGGCACCCAGCAGATGGTCGCGCTCGCCCGCGCCGTCTCCGTGCGGGCCCGGGTGGTCGTCATGGACGAGCCCACCTCGTCGCTCGAACCGCGCGAGGTCGAGACCCTGTTCCGGGTGATCCGTGAGCTGCACGAGCGCGGCATCTCGATCCTGTACGTCAGCCACCGGATGGACGAGCTGTACCGGATCTGCGACCGCGTCACCGTCCTGCGCGACGGCCGCCTCGTGCACAGCGGCGACCTGGCCGACACCGACCGGGTGCGGCTGGTCTCGCTGATGCTCGGCCGGGAGATCGCCGAGGTCCGCAGGCACGGTGCCACCAGCTTCGGCGAGGGACACACCGCCGAGCGCCAACCGGTGCTCACGGCCAAAGGACTGACCCGCCGTCATCTGCTGCACGACATCGGCCTGAACCTGCGGCCCGGCGAAGTGCTGGGCCTCGGCGGCCTGTTGGGCTCGGGGCGCAGCGAGACCGCCAAGGCGCTGTCCGGGGCGCTGTCACTGGACAGCGGCGAGGTCACCGTCGGCGGGCACACCGTGCGCCGCCTCACCCCGTCCGCCGCGATCAGGGCCGGGATCAGCCTGCTGCCCGAGGACCGCAAGGCCGAGGGCATCGTGCCGGGCCTCTCGGTCCGGGAGAACATCGTGCTGGCCGCGATGCCCCGGCTGTCCCGCGCCGGGATCGTGTCCCGGCAGCGGCAGGACCGGATCGTCGACATCTTCATGAAGCGGCTGCGGATCAAGGCCGCGGGCCCCGAGCAGAAGGTCGGCGAGCTGTCCGGCGGCAACCAGCAGAAGGTGCTGCTGGCCCGCTGGCTCTGCCTGGAGCCGAAGGTGCTGCTGCTGGACGAGCCCACCCGCGGCATCGACGTCGGCGCCAAGGCCGAGGTGCAGTCGCTGATCGACGACCTCGCGGGAGAGGGCCTGGCCGTCCTGCTGATCTCCTCCGACATCGAGGAGCTGGTCGAGGGCGCCGACCGCATCGTGGTGCTGCGCGCCGGAGCGGTGGCCGGTGAGCTGACCGGCGACGACGTCGAGGAGAGCGCGTTGCTCGCCGTACTGGCGGAGACCGGGGACGACGACAGCGCCGCCGCGCCGGACACCGACCCGGAACCCGCAGCCGCCGACGCGGAGCCCGCAGCCGCCGACCCGGAGCCCGTACCCGCCGACGCAGAGCCCGCACCCGCTCCCGCGGCGGATTCCGGCTCCGCCACCGCGAAGGAGGACCCGCGATGACCTCGGCCCCGTACTCACTCCCGCGCGGCCTGGACCGGTCGCGGATCGCGGACTGGCTCCAGCGGTACGGCGTGTACGCCGCGGTCGCCGCGCTGCTGGTCTTCAACGGCGTCTTCACCGACCACTTCATGACGACGGACAATCTGCGCACGCAGCTCGTCCAGGTCTCCCCCGTCGTCATCGTGGCGCTGGGCATGGCGCTGGTGATCGGCACCGAGGGCGTCGACCTGTCGGTGGGCTCCACGATGGCGCTGGCCAGTTCCGTGCTGCCGCTCTACCTCGGATACGGCCTGCTGCCCGCGCTGTCGGTGGCGCTGCTCGCCGGTGTGCTCGTCGGCCTGATCAACGGCTCGCTGGTGTCGCTGGTCGGGCTGCAACCCATCGTGGCCACTCTGGCGCTCTTCGTCGGCGGCCGGGGCCTGGCCCTGGTCATCGCCGACGGGAAGCTCAAGCAGATCGAGAACCAGAATCTGCTGGACCTCGGCACGAACAGCGTGCTCGGCGTCCCGATCGTCGTGCTGATCGCGGGCGTGCTCGCGCTGTTGGTCGCCTTTCTGGTGCAACGCACCACCTTCGGACGCCAGTTGGTGGCCATCGGCGGCAACCGCGCCGCGGCCAGGCTCGCCGGACTTCCCGTCAAACGGGTGCTGATCGGCGTGTACGTGCTGTGCGGGGTGCTGGCCTCGCTCGCGGGTGTGCTCGCCACCGCGCGGCTGACCGCCAGCGACCCGTCCTCGCTGGGCAATCTGATGGAGCTGTCGGCCATCACCGCGGTCGTGGTCGGTGGCACCCCGCTGACCGGCGGCTCGGTACGCGTCCTCGGCACGGTGTTCGGCGCGCTGCTGATGCAGCTCCTGCACGCCACGCTCGTCACCCACAATCTGCACGACTCCACCGCCCAGATGGTCCAGGCGGGCATCATCCTCGTCGCCGTCTACGTCGCCCGGGAGCGTCGATCCCGATGAAAGCCCTCGTGAAAACAGCCGCCCCCGCTCCCGCGCTCGCCGTGGCCGGTGACGCGCCGCTGCCGGTGAGCGCGGAGTCCCGCCCCTCCGGGCGGCAGCGCGCCGCCGAACTCCTCCAGCGCCAGGGCGTCCTGGCCGTCCTCGTCCTGCTCTGCCTGATCTCGTCCTTCGTCTTCGACTCCTTCGCCACCCTCGACAACACGCGCGGCATCACCATCCAGGCGTCGTTCCTGTCGATCGTCGCGCTCGGCATGACGATGGTGATCGTCACCGGCGGCATCGACCTGTCGGTCGGCTCGGTCTTCGCGCTCGGCGGTGTACTGGCCGCGTGGGCCTCGCAGTACGGATTCCTGCCCGCGCTGCTGGTGCCGCTCGTGGTGTGCGGCGCGATCGGCACCTTCAACGGACTGCTGGTCGCGCGGGCCGGGATGGCCCCGTTCATCGTGACGCTGGCCTCGCTGCTCGGCGCGCGCGGGCTGCTGCTCGCGCTCACCCACGAGGGCGCCACCACGTATCTCGTGCCGCGCGGCTCGGCCTTCCAGGAGCTGGGCGGCGGCGCGGTGTGGGGCTTCGGCTACCCGGTGCTGATCGCGCTGGCCCTGTTCGGGGTCGGCGGTCTCGTGCTCCAGCGCACCTCGTTCGGCCAGGCGCTGTTCGCCGTCGGCGGCAGCGGTGACGCGGCGCTGCTGATGGGGCTGCCGGTGGCCCGTACGAAGGTGCTGGTCTATACGCTCAGCGGGCTGCTCGCGGGGCTGGCGGGCGCGTTGAACGCGGCCCGGCTGTCCTCGGGTGTGACCATCATCGGTGTCGGCATGGAGCTGGACGCGATCTCCGCGGTGGTGATCGGCGGCACGCTGCTGGTCGGTGGCGCGGGTTCGGTGTCGGGCACGCTGTGGGGCGTGCTGCTGCTCGGTGTGATCCAGAATCTGATCAATCAGATCGGTTCGCTCAACTCCTCCTACCAGTCGGTGGTCAGCGGCGGCTTCCTGATCGTGGTCGTCGTCGCCCAGCGCTATCTGTCGGCCGCCCGCCGGGGCACCTGACCGGGCCGGGAGGGGCCGTCCGCGATCCGCGGGACCGGCTCCAGCACACTGAGGCCGGAACCGCCGCGCCTCGCACGAGGTCGGCCGAGGGAAGGAACTCCGTGGGCGCCAGCCTGAAGGATGTCGCGCGACTGGCGGGCGTGTCCGTCAAGACCGTGTCGAATGTGGTGAACAACTATCCGCATGTCACGCCGGGGATGCGGGAGCGCGTGCAGCGGGCCATCGACGAGCTGGGCTACCGGCCGAATCTGACGGCCCGCCATCTCCGGAAGGGCCGCACCGGCATCATCGCGCTGGCCGTCCCCGAACTCGGCAACCCGTACTTCGCGGAGCTGGCCGGGGCCGTCATCGACGCCGCCGCCCGGCACGACTACACGGTGCTGCTCGACCACACCGCGGGCCAGCGCGAGAAGGAGGTGCTGGTCTCGCAGGGCTTCCGGGCCCACGTCATCGACGGCCTGATCCTCAGCCCGATCGAATTGGAGGCCGCGGACCTGCTGGGCCGCATGGACGACGCGCCGCTGGTGCTGCTCGGCGAGCGGGAGTACGACGCCCCGTACGACCAGATCGCCATCGACAACGTGGCGGCGGCCCGTACCGCCGTACGGCACCTGACCGGCCTCGGGCACCGGCGGATCGCGTTCCTCGGCGCCCGCAGGGAGAGCGCCAGGCAACCGGCGCACCTGCGACTGCGCGGCTGGCGCGAGGAGTTGGCGGCGGCCGGGCTGCCGGACGACGACTCGCTGGTGGCCGCCACCGACGGCTACGGCCGCTGGGACGGCGCCGCCGCGATGAACGCGCTGCTCGACCGCGGCACCCGCCCCGACGCCGTGTTCGCGTACAACGACCTGATGGCGCTCGGCGCGATGCGGGCCCTGGTCGAGCGCGGGCTGCGGGTGCCGCAGGACGTGTCGGTGGTCGGCTTCGACGACGTCGAGGAGGGCCGCTTCTCGACGATCGCGCTCACCACGGTGTCCCCGGACAAACAGGCCATCGCACGGCTCGCCGTGGAGCGGGTCGTGGCGCGGCTGACCGGTACGCCGCAGATCAGGCCGGAGCGGATCACGCCCGGATACACGCTGGTCACCAGGGAGTCGACCGCGCCCAGAGCGGGGTGAGCGCGCCGCGTAGCGTTGTCCCCGGGGGGTCGGCCACCGGTGCCCGACCCTGGTCGCCCGTGGTCGCGCCCCCGGCCGGTTTCCCCGCCCGGTCTCCCCGTCGTCTTCTCTCCGCCTTCCCGCCGCCTTCCCGCCGCCCTTCCCGCCGTCGGACGCCCGCTGCGTCCGGCATCCATCGCCCCGACCCCCTTTACGAGGACTGCCGATGCCCCGTCCCACCCCGCTCAGCGAACCCTTCGGCACCACTCCCGACGGGTGGCGAGTGGAACGCTGGCGGCTCAGCTCGGCCTCCGGGGTGAGCGCCGAGATCCTCACCTACGGCGGCGTCCTGCACGCGCTGCACGTGCCCGACCCGACGGGCCGCCCCGCCAACGTGGTGCTGTCCCTGCCCGACCTGGCGGCGTACGCCTCCGACACCCCGTACTTCGGCGCGCTCGTCGGCCGTTACGCCAACCGGATCAGCGAGGCCCGCTTCACGCTCAACGGCCGCCACTACCGGCTCCCGGACAACGACGGCGGCCACAATCTGCACGGCGGCCCCGAGGGCTTCGACAGCCGCGTCTGGCGGGCGGAGCCGCTGCCCGGCGCGCTGCGGCTGACGCTGCACAGCCCGGACGGCGACATGGGCTTCCCCGGCGCGATGGACGTCACGGTGACGTACGCGCTCGACGACGACGGGACGCTGTCGCTGGACTTCGAGGCGCGCAGCGACCGGCCGACGGTGGTCAACCTGACCAACCACGCGTACTTCAACCTGGGCGGGTCGGAGGCGAGGGACGGCGCCGAAGCCGCGTCGCGGATCGCGGGAGGCGACGTGCTGCGCCACACCCTGTACGTCGACGCCGACCGCTTCCTGCCCGCCACGCCCGAGTCCATCCCCTGGGGGCCGGAACAGGCCGTGGAGGGGACGCCGTTCGACCTCAACGAGCCGCGCCCCCTCGGCGACGGCGTGCGGGACGCCGACCCGCAGATCAAGACGGCCGGAGGGTACGACCACTGCTTCGTGCTGCGCGGCAACTGCGGCGGTACGGGCGAGGCCGTGGGCGAGCCGCGGGTCGCCGCCGTCCTCTCCGACCCCGACAGCGGCCGGGTGATGGAGGTGCGCACCACGCAACCGGCCATCCAGGTCTACACGGCCAACAAGCTCGACGGTTCGCTGACCGGCCCCGACGGGCGGACGTACCACGCGCACGACGCGGTGTGCCTGGAGACCCAGCACCTGCCGGACTCGCCGAACCACCCCGAGTACCCCTCGACCGAGCTGCGCCCCGACGAGGTCTTCCGCAGCCGCACCGAATTCCGCTTCCCGCACCTGGCGGGCGGCCGGTGACGAGCGCGCCGACCGCACCCCTGCTCGTCGTGGACGGCGCCAACGTCGTCGGCTCGGTGCCCGACGGCTGGTGGCGCGACCGGCGCGGCTCCGCCGAGCGGCTGCGCGACGCGCTCGTACCGCTCGCCGCGTCCGGCCTCGCCGAGGACAGCGGCGCCCCGCCGTGGGCCCGCGGCCACCGGCTGGACATCGTCCTGATCGTCGAGGGCGCGGCGCGCGGCGTCGAGCCGGTACCCGGCGTACGCGTGGAGTCCGCGCCCGGCAGCGGCGACGACCTCATCACCGAGGTCGCCGCCCGCTCCCGCACCGCGGACCCCGACCGCCCGTGCCTCGTCGTCACCGCCGACCGTGGCCTGCGAGCGCGCGTCACGGAGGTCGGCGCGGCCGTCGTGGGGCCGCGGGCGGTCCGGCCACGCTGACGCCGGTGCCCCCGGGGGGCGGGGCTCCGGAGACGCCCGCGCTCGCCGGAAGGCCGTGTCCGATTTCCGCCAGCTCGGGGCGCCGGAGCCCTCGCATACTGGGACGCGTGACAGTCGAGGACAGCAGATACGAGGCGGTGAGCAGCCGGGACGCGCGCTTCGACGGAGTCTTCTTCTTCGCCGTGGCCACGACCGGGATCTACTGCCGTCCGAGCTGCCCCGCGATCACCCCGAAGCGCGAGAACGTGTCCTTCTACGCGACCGCCGCCGCGGCCCAGGGCGCGGGCTTCCGGGCCTGCCGCCGGTGCAGGCCGGACGCGGTGCCGGGTTCCGCCGACTGGAACGCGCGGGCCGACGTGGTGGGCCGCGCGATGCGGCTCATCGGGGACGGCGTCGTCGACCGCGAGGGCGTCGCGGGCCTCGCCACCCGGCTCGGCTACAGCGCCCGGCAGGTGCAGCGGCAGCTCAACGCCGAGCTGGGCGCCGGGCCGATCGCCCTGGCCAGGGCGCAGCGCGGCCACACCGCGCGGGTGCTCCTCCAGACCACCTCGCTCCAGGCCGCCGAGATCGCCTTCGCGTCGGGCTTCGCGAGCGTGCGGCAGTTCAACGAGACGATCCGGGAGATCTACGCCGCCACCCCGACCGAGCTGCGCACGGACGCGCGCTCCGGGCCGGTGGGCGGGGCTGCCGGGGTGCCGCTCCGGCTGGCCTTCCGCGGCCCCTACGCCTCCACGCGGGTCTTCGACTTCCTCGCCGCACGCGCCGTGCCCGGCGTCGAGGAGATCGTCGGCGCCCCCGGCAGCCGTACGTACCGCCGTACCCTGCGGCTGCCCCACGGCACGGGCATCGCCGAGGTCGCCGAGCGGCCCGGCAGGGGCAATTGGCTGGACTGCCGACTCCACCTGGGCGATCTCCGCGACCTCACCACGGCCACCCAGCGCGTCCGCCGGCTCTTCGACCTCGACGCCGATCCGTACGCGGTCGCCGAACGTCTCGGCTGCGACCCGCACTTGGCCCCGCTGGTCGCCGCCCTTCCCGGCCTCCGCTCCCCCGGCTCCCCCGACCCGGCGGAACACGCCGTCCGCGCCGCCCTGGGCGAAGGCGCCGCGCCGTTCTCCCCGGCGCCCCTGGCCGCCTTGGTCGCCCGATACGGCACCCCGCTGAGCGCCCCCGACGGCGCCCTCACACACCTCTTCCCGCGGGCCGAGAATCTGGCCGAGGCCGACCTGGGCAGTCCGGCCGGCCGCTCCCCCGTCAGAGACCTCTGCCGCGCCCTCGCCGACGGTACGGTCGCCCTCGACCCGGGCGCCGACCGCGACGCCGCCGAACGGTCCCTCCTGACCGTCCCCGGCATCACCCCCCTGACCGCGGCCCACATCCGCATGCGCGCTCTCGGCGACCCGGACGTCTTCCCCTCGACGGAGCCGGTGCCGCCCGGGACGGAGAGGTGGCGCCCGTGGCGGTCGTATGCGGCTCATTACTGGTGGGGGGTGGGAGGGGGAGGTAAGGGGTGAGGGGGCGCCTTGCGCGGGCGCACCGTCCTTCCCCTCTTTTGCCGCCCCTCCGCCTCCCCGCGCAGCCGTACCGCAGGGGCGCAGGCTCTTGGGCGCAGCGGTGCCCGGCTGGCTGGGTCAGGGGTGGGGCTTGTTCTTGAGGTTGTCCCGGCGGAGCCGTTCTTCCTCGAAGAGGCGCATGAACTTCCGCATGTGCTCGTCCGGTTCGGGGTCGGCCTCCTCGTCCTCGTCGGTGAGGAGACCCTGTTCGCGCAGTTGCTGGTCCTGGACCATGACGGGCGGGGTGGGGTCGGGGTCGGAGGGGCGGGGGCCCTCGGGACCGTCGGGGCCGATGCGGATGAGGCGTTCGACGCGGATCACGCGGAAGTGGCGTCCTGCGACGTCGAGTTCGTCGCAGCGGTGTTCGTCGAGGTGGTCGGCGGCGCGGGAGTAGATCTCGCGTTGCTCGGGGCTGAGGTCCTTCTGCCAGGGGAGCATGACGCGCAGTTGCATGGCGAGGCCGTCGCGGGCCGCCTGCGGGGTGGTGGCGGTGCCGCTGGAGTCGGGGCGCCAACTGCCGCCGTCGCGTTCCGCGGTCATGAAGGTGGCGGGGAGCAGGACACCGCCGGGGTGGGTGTCGGCGGCGTGCCGTGAGTCGTCGCGGACGTCGGCGGGGACGGTGCCGCTTTTGCGGAGGGCGGCGAGGAGTTCCACCTTGAGGATGCCCTCGGACATGCCGGTCGCGTTGACGGGGTCGATGACCAGGCCCGCGGCGGGGTCGAAGCCGCCGGACTCGCCGGGGCCGCTCGGGTCGGGGTCGGTGTCGCGCGGGGGTTCGGGACCGTCGGGCCCCATGCGGATGAAGCGTTCGGCGCGCACCACGCGGTAGCGGCTGCCGCGTACCGTCACCTCGTCGAGAGCTTCCCAGTCCATGCGCTCGCCCGCGGCGAGGAGTTCGGCCCGCGCCTCGGCGTCACCGGCCTCGTCGGCCGCGTGGGCGAGGCGGCGGAAGTGGGAGCCGAGGCTGTCGCGGGCGTCCTGCGGGGCGAGTCCGCTGAAGTACGGGTGCAACTCCCAGCCGCCGGACTCCAGTTCGCACGCGATGCCGAAGACCGGGCCGCCCGCGAACAGCATCGAGGGGTAGGTTTTTCTCGCCTTCCACGCCTCGATGTCGGCGAGCGCCGCGACCGGGGACTCGGGCGTGGTGACCCGGATCGACTGGTAGGCAGGAACATCGTCGCCGTGCGCATCCATGGGACCAGCATGCCCACACCGCGGGGGCGTACGCGACCCATACGCCAAAGCCGTCATGGGTCCGTGAGTTGACGTGACGCGCGTCCACCGGCAGGTATGGGGGCAACAGTGGTTCAGACCGCGGGCTCCGCGAGCACGTGTCCGATGCCCTCGGGCGAGAGCAGATGCTGCACCGCCAGCCGCCGCGCGCCCTCGATGCCCGCCCTGCGGCCGAGCATCGTGGTCTCGATGGCGACGGTTCTGGTGGCCAGTGGGAGGGCCCTGCGGTAGACGGCGCCGCGGATGTCGGCGAGCAGGTCGTCGTGGAGGCTGGCGATGCTGCCGCCGAGCACGATGGTGTCGGGGTTGTAGAAGCTGACCAGCGAGGCCAGGACGTCGCCGAGCCGTTGGGCGGCCAGCCGTACCTGGCGGCGGGCCACCGGGTCGCCCGCGGCCACGAGGCGGACCACGTCGGCGGCGTGCTCGGCGGGCAACCCTGCCTCCCGCAGCTTCGCCGCGATGGCCGCTCCCGAGGCGACGGCCTCGACGCAGCCGGTGTTGCCGCAGTGGCACAGCACGTCGTCGTGGCCCGGTACGCGGATGTGGCCGATGTCGCCCGCGGCGCCGCTGGCCCCGCGGTGCACGACGCCGCCGGAGACGATGCCGCAGCCGATGCCCGTACCGACCTTGACGTACAGCAGATGGGCGGTGGCCGGACGGTGGCCGTACTCGCCCAGGGCCATCATGTTGACGTCGTTGTCGACGAGGACGGGCGCGTGGTAGCGCCCGGCGAAGAAGCCGGGGACCCGGTAGCCGTCCCAGCCGCGCATGATCGGCGGCCGGATCACCGTACCGGTGCGGGCCTCGACCGGGCCCGGCACGCCGATGCTGATCGCGCGTACGTGGTCGGCGGGGTGTCCCGCGTCGGCCAGCAGGCGGCCGATCTGCTCGTGCACCCCGGTCAGTACGGCCTCGGGTCCCGCGTTGATGTCGAGGGCTTCGGTTGCTTCGGCGAGGACCCGGCCGCCGAGTTCGGCGACGGCGACCGTGCGGTGGGTGGCGCCGAGGTCGACGGCGCAGACCACGGCGTTCCGCGAGGCGAGTTGGAGGGTGAGCGGCGGGCGCCCGCGCTCGGTGGCCATGGTGCCGGTCTCGACCAGCAGTCCCTTGGCGATCAGCAGGTCCACCCGCTGGGCGACCGCGGCCCTGGACAGCCCGGTGGCGGTGGCGAGTTGGCTGCGCCGGGTGGCGCCGCCCGCCACCAGTCCCGCCAGTTCGCTGAGCGCGGTCAACTGCCGGTCGCTTGCGGCTGTCACCGGTTCCTGCCCTCCCCTGCGCCGTACGTCCGTCGTCCCGGTCCGCGTCCTGTGCGGCCCGGCCCCCGATTTATGACAGAAGATAGCGGAAATATTGCCATTGTCAACCGAAACAGCGGTGGCTAGCGTTTCAAGCAAGCGGAAAGGGAGGGCACTTGTGGGCGGGACTAGCTCGGTTACAGCGGGTTCTTCGCTGCGCACGTCATCGCGTCCGGCACTGCGTACGGCCATCGCCGGTGTGGGGATGATCGGCCAGGTGCACCTGGACGCGGTGCGCAGGAGCGGTGCCCCGGTGGTCGGGGTCAGCGCGTCGACGCCCGCGCGGGCCAAGGAGGCCGCGGCGGCGCTCGGGGTCGAGCGGGCCTTCGACTCCTCGGAGGCGCTGGTCACCAGTGACGACGTCGACGTGGTGCACATCTGTACGCCCAACGACGCGCACGCCGGGCTCGCCGAACTGGCGCTGCGGGCGGGCAAGCACGTGGTGTGCGAGAAGCCGCTGACCACGTCGTCGGCCACCGCGGACGCGCTCGCGGCGCTCGCCGCGGACAGCGGTCTGGTGGCGGCGGTGCCGTTCGTCTACCGCTACCACCCGATGGCGGCCGAGGCGCGGTCCCGCGTGCTGGACGGCCGGGCGGGCGAGGTCCGGCTGGTGCACGGCCACTACCTCCAGGACTGGCTCTCGGAGCCGGGCGACACCAACTGGCGGGTCGACGCGGCGGCGGGCGGGCCCTCGCGCGCCTTCGCCGACATCGGCTCGCACTGGTGCGACCTGGTGGAGTGGGTGACCGGGCACCGGATCGCGGAGCTGACCGCGGTCAGCCAGACCGTGGACCGTACGGGTCCCGCCGGCGACGGCGGCGCGCGGGTCAGGCCGGACACCGAGGACGTGGTGCAGCTCCTGTTCCGCACCGACCGCGGCGCCACCGGTTCCGTGACCGTCTCGCAGATCTCGCCCGGCCGGAAGAACCGGCTGTGGTTCGAGGTGGACGGCACGCGGACCTCGCTCGCCTTCGACCAGGAGAACCCCGAGTCGCTGTTCGTCGGCAGCCGCGGTGAGAACGCTGCGGTGCTGCGCGACCCGGCCACGCTCTCGCCCGCCGCGGCCCGGCTCTCGGTGGTCCCCGGCGGCCACCCGATGGGATATCTCGACTGTTTCGCCGCCTTCGTCCGCGATGTGCACGCAGCGATCCGCGCCCCGGGCGCGGCGGGCGGGTCCTCGGCCGACGGCACCGGGGACACGTTCCCCACCTTCGACGACGCCGCCCGCATGGTGCGCCTGACCGAGGCCGTACTGAAATCGGCGGCGGACCGGACCTGGAAAGAGGTCTCCTGAGATGAAGCTGGGCTTCCTGACCGCCTGCCTTCCGCAGCTCCCGCTGGACGAGATCGCCGCGTGGGCGGCCTCGCACGACTACCAGTCGCTGGAGGTGGCCACCTGGCCGTCCACCGGCTCACGGGAGTTCGAGGCCAGCCACATCGACGTGACCGGCTTCGGCAAGCAGCGGGCCGACGAGGTGCGCGGCCTGTTCGACCGGCACGGCCTGACGCTGTCCGCGCTGGCGTACTACGAGAACAACCTGCACCCGGACGAGACCCGCAGGGCGGAGATCGCCGCCCACGTACGCGCCAATGTGGACGCCGCCCAACTGCTGGGCGTGGACTACGTCGGCACGTTCGTCGGCCGCCACCCGGGTCTGACGGTGAAGGAGAACATCGCGCTGGCCGAGCGGGAGCTGCCGCCGCTGGTGGAGTACGCGGGCGAGCGCGGTGTGAAGATCATCATCGAGAACTGCGTGATGGAGGGCTGGCACCCGGACGGCTATCCGGGCAACCTCGCCTACTCCCCCGAGCTGTGGGAGTGGATGTTCGGCCTCGGCCTCTATCTCAACTACGACCCCTCGCACCTGCTGTGGCTGGGCATCGACCCGGTCGAGGCGCTGAAGCCGTACATCGACCGCATTCCGCACGCGCAGGCCAAGGACGCGCAGCTCGACCCGCGGGCCAGGGACCGTTACGGCTTCTTCGGCCGGTCGGTGGCGCGGACCGACGGCTGGGACAGCGGCTGGTGGCGCTACCGGGTGCCGGGGCTCGGCGACGTCGACTGGCGCCGGATCGTCGACACCCTTTACGAGGGCGGCTTCACGGGCACGCTCTCCGTCGAGCACGAGGACCCCGTCTGGAGCGGCGACGTCCAGCGGATCACCCAGGGTCTGGAGATCGCCCACCGCACGCTGCGGCCGTTGATCGTCGGCTGATCCGACCGCGCGTCACCGCCGGCCGCCGCTCCCCCGCACCACCCGCACGCGCAGTACCCGCCGTACCCGCACCCGCCGTACCCGCACCCGCCGTACTTCCAGGAGGCATCGTCACGATGGCCACGCCCTTGAGCATCCAGCTCTACACCCTCCGGGACCAGATCGCCGCCGACCGCGACGGCACGCTGTCCCGCCTCGCCGGGATCGGTTACACCGCCGTCGAGGCGTACGACCCGACGGCCGACCCGACCGGTTTCCGCAAGGTCGCCGACGACTTGGGGCTGAGCGTCAACAGCACGCACGCCTACGCCCTGTTCGACAAGGAGGCGTCGGAGGTCTTCGACGCGATCGCCACGGTCGGCACCGACCTGGTGATCATCCCCGGCGGGATCGCGCACGAGGAGTTCACCACCCCCGACGGTCTCTCGCGCACCGCGGACCTCCTCAACGGCTTCGCCGAGAAGGCCGCCGAGCGCGGTATGCGGATCGGCTACCACAACCACTGGTGGGAGATCGAGCCGCGCTTCGACGGCAGGACCGCGCTGGAGGAGCTGGCGGACCGGCTGGCCCCCGAGGTGTTCCTGGAGGTCGACACGTACTGGGCGGCGGTCGGCGGGGCCGATGTGCCGGCGCTGCTGCGCGCGCTGGGCGACCGGGTGCTGGCGCTGCACGTCAAGGACGGTCCCGGTGTGAAGGACGAGCCGCACACCGCGGTCGGCAAGGGCAGCATCGACGTGCCGTCGATCCTGGCCGCCGCGCCCGACGCGCAGCGGATCGTCGAACTCGACTCCTGCGCGGGCGACATCTTCGAGGCCGTCGCGGAGAGCCTCTCCTACCTCACCGCGCTGGAGCGTTCATGACCACAGGCCCGGTCGGCGTCGCCGTCGTCGGCGCCGGTGTCATCAGCGCGCAGTATCTGGACCATCTCACCGCCTTCCCCGACCTGCGGGTGCTCGCCGTCGCCGACATCGACGTCGAGCGGGCCCGTATGGCGGCCGGGACGTACGGGATTCCGGCCGCGGGCGACCTCGCGTCGGTGCTGGCGATCCCCGAGGTGGAGATCGTCGTCAACCTGACGATCCCGGCCGTGCACGCGGAGGTCGCCACGGCCGCCCTCCAGGCGGGCAAGCACGTCTACGGCGAGAAGCCGCTCGCGCTGGCGCCGGCCGACGGGGCGAAGATCCTGGCCGAGGCGCGGTCGCGCGGGCTGCGGGTCGGGAGCGCTCCCGACACCTTCCTCGGGGCCGGGCTCCAGTCCGCGCAGCGGGCGCTGGCCGCCGGGGTCATCGGCGAACCGGTGAGCGCGACCGCCGTCACGCAGGGGCCCGGCCCCGAGTCGTGGCACCCGAACCCGGAGTTCCTCTTCCAGTACGGTGCCGGGCCGCTGTTCGACATCGGTCCGTACTATCTGACGGCGCTGGTCGCGCTGTTCGGGCCGGTGGCGCGGGTCTCGGCCTCGGCGCGGCAGGCGCGTGCCCAGCGGGTGATCGGTTCCGGGCCGAAGGAGGGCACGTCCTTCGCGGTGGAAGTGCCCACGCACGTGCACGCGTTGCTGGACTTCGCCGGTGGCCCCAGCGGCTCGGCGACCTTCAGCTTCGACTCCTCGGTGCCGCGCCGCCTCATCGAGGTCACCGGCACCGAGGGCACGCTGTCGCTGCCCGACCCGAACACCTTCGAAGGGCCTTTGCAGGTCCGGGCGTTCGGTGACGACGACTGGCGTGACCTGCCCGTCACCGGTACGGTCGCCGGTCGCGGCCTGGGCGTCCTGGACATGGCCCGCGCCATCCGGGGCGGCACCGAGCACCGCGCCTCCGGCGAACTCGCCCAGCACGTACTCGACTTGATGGCCACGGTGACGGACGCCGCGCAAGAGCACACCGTCCGCACCCTCGAAACCAGCGCCCCGGCCGTGTCACCGCTGCCGGACGCGTGGGACCCGGCGGCCTCGACGCTGTCCTGACGCAGCGGTCGACCACCGTCGGCCCCGGTCGGCCCACCCGTGGGGGGATGGGTCGACCGGGGTTTTTCTGAGCACGGTTCACCGCTGCGCAGGTGGGTTCGCCGGTAGCCAGCGAGCCGAAGGCGGCGCCGGTGTCGAAAGGGAGAACGCGCACAGCGACCGAGGAACGAGGGAGCGAGCACGATCGACCGTCGACACCGGATTTAAGCCGCCGGAGGCGAGAGGGCGGCAAAAAAAGGGGATCGCGGTGAGCCTGCGCGAGAGGGCTCCCCAGCACGGCTCGCCGCAACCGCGGCCTCACCCAAGGCGCCCCCCTAGGCCGCGGGCAATTGGTAGTCGGGGAAGTTGCCCGGGAGGCGGTCGAGGGTGGGGCCTTCGGTGACGGCGTGGACGAGGAGTTCGCCGCCGACGAAGGCGCCGCGCCAGGAGGCGCCGAGGCCGCCGAAGAGTTCGTCGCGGTCACCGCGGGAGCGGGGCGCGCCGCGGCCGACCTTGAAGGCGCGGACCTGGGAGGCGAGGCGTTCGGTGGTGCGCGGGTCGTCGCAGGACAGGGCGGCCACCAGGGCGCCGTTGCTGGCGTTCATGGCGGAGAGCAGCTCGGCCTCGGTGTCGACCAGGACGATCGTGTCGACGGGTCCGAAGGGCTCGGTGTGGTGGAGCGGCGAGGACGGCGGAGGGCCCAGCAGCGTGACCGGGGCGAGGTAGGCGGAGGTGTCCTGGCCGGGGAGGAAGAGGCCGGGGTCGAGGGCGCCGTGGTGCAGCGGCACCGCGCCGCGGTCGACGGCCTCGGCGACCAGATCGGCCAGCTCCTTCGCCTTGGCCGCGTTGATCAGCGGCCCGAAGTCGAGTGCGGGCAGCGGGTCGTCGGGCGCGGCGACGGCCAACGGGTGACCGGTCCTGACCGACTTGACCGCCGGGAGGTACGCGGCGAGGAAGTCCGCGAAGCGGGAGCGCTGGACGACGAACCGCGGGTAGGCGGTGCAGCGCTGCTTGGCGTAGTCGAAGAGCTTGGGGATCTGCGCGCCGAAGGCGTCCCAGTCGCTGTACTCCCACAGGCCCCAGCAGTTGAGCCCTTCCTGTTCGAGGATGTGCCGCTTGCCGACGTCGGCGACGGCCGTCGCGATCCGGGCGCCGGTGTCCCGGCCGCCGACGAAGGAGACGCAGCCGATCTCCGAGGACTGCACCAGGGCCTCGGAGAGTTCGCCGCCGCTGCCGCTGACCAGCGTGACGGGAATGCCCTCGCGCCTGGCGAGCGCGGCGGCGAGGGTGAGGCAGGCCAGGCCGCCGTCGGTGGGCGTCTTGGCGATGACCGCGTTGCCCGCGAGCGCCTGGACGAGCATGGCGTGCACCAGCACGCTCATCGGGTAGTTCCAGCTCGCGATGTTGGAGACGGGACCGGCAAGTGCGGTGCGGCCCGCCACCATCGGCTCGATGCCGTCCACGTACCAGCGGACGCCGTCGATGGCCCGGTCCACGTCGGCGCGGGCCAGCCGCCAGGGCTTGCCGATCTCCCAGACCAGCAACAGGGCCAGCAGGTCGCGGTGTTCGGTGAGGGCGTCCAGAGTCGCCGAGACGCGCGCCTTGCGGTCGGGCAGTGGTACGTGCCGCCAGCTCCGGTGTTCGTCGAGCGCGGCGCGTACCGCCTGTCGCGCGGTGGCCGCGTCGAGCCGGGGCGGCCCGGCTATCGGGCTGCCGTCGACCGGTGAAGTGGCGGGCAGCGGGCGGCCGTCGGCCTGCCAGCGGCCGTCCCACAGGTTCAGCACACGGTCGTCGCGGAATGCCTCGGGCGCGGTCCGCAGGGCGCGCCGCCACGCGTCGCTCCAGGCCGTTCCGGGCTTGAGGATGAGGGTCATTCGGAACTCCGCTCTCGTCGGGGGGCGGAACTCGCGCGGCGCACCACCGCGCGTCTGCCGACGATAGCGACTGGACTCCCGGGGGTTCCGGTGTTCGACCACGGGTGTGTCGGTCGTCACCGTGCCCGGCCACGGCACGGGAGGAGGCGGGTTACGGCGCGGGAGAGCGGGGGTCACCGCACGGGAGAGGGGCCGGCCGACGGGATGCGCCCCCTGTGCCGGCCGGCCCCACTGTGTCCCCCGTGTACCCCTGTGTGACTAGGGGTAGCTGGTCAGGTACGTGACCTGATGGCCGCTGTTCACGGCCGCTCCCGTGGTGTTGATGACATGGCTGATGGTGCCGACACCGCCGAGCGAGACGGTCACCATGTCGTGGAACTTCACCCCGGAGGTGTTGGGCACCTGGAAGGAGTTGGCCGACACCACCGAGGAGTTGGCGGAGAAGTAGCAGTAGCTGCCGAGCCCCCACGCCTCATGGCTGGTGACCGAGTCGGCCACCTTGTAGGCGGGGTAGCCCTGCGAGGAACCGTTCATCCAGGAAGCCTGGTTGGGCGGGTCGTAGGGCATCTCGTTCTGGAAGAAGTACGTTCTGCCGCCGTTGCCGTTCCACTGCACCTGGGTCTGCTGGTAGTGCTCGACGAACAGGCCGTACATGGTGACGTTCTGGCCGTTGACGACGAGGCCCGTGGCTGCGGTGTTGGTGTTCCAGCCGACGGTGCCGCCGTTGCCGTGGTCGGCGCGCCACAGCCACATGTGGTCGCCGATGACGTTGTTGCTGTTGACGACCAGCGACTGGGTGGCCTTGCCGACGGCCGCGCCGCCGATCCGGAAGAAGACGTCGGACAGGCTGGTCGGGTCGGCCGCGTGGTTGGCGGACGAGCCGGCCGGGCCGATCTGCATCAGCGTCTGCGAGTTGGTGGTGCCCGCGTCGATGAGCAGCCCGGCCAGCTTCACACCGTCCACGTCGGCCGTGGTCAGCGCGGTGACGCCGCCGTCCGGGACGAGCGTGGCCAGACCGAGACCGAGGACGACGGTGTCGGGCCGGGTCACGTTGATCGTCTGGTTGAGGTGGTAGACACCCGGCGTGAACAGCAGGTTCTTGCCCGCCGCGAGCGCCGCGTTGATGTCCGAGGCGGTGTTGCCCGGCTTGACGATGAAGAACTGGTCGATCGGCAGCGACTGTCCCGCCGGCGTCTTGCCGCTCCAGGTGGTGCCGGACGCGTTGGACTGGAGGGCGGGCACGAAGACCTGGTACTTGCCCGCGCTGTCGATGTACAGGAAGGGCTTCTCGCGCACCACGGGCGCGCTGGCGACGGTGGTGTACGTCGGGAAGCTCTGCGCGGGCGCGCCCTTGTCGCCGACGAAGACCATGTTCCAGTTGGAGCCGCTCCAGGACCCCATCTCGGTGTCCTTGGTGAGGAACTGCTGCTGGGAACCGGACTGGATCTGCCCGTCGATCTTGGAGTCGGAGATGAAGCCGCCGCTCGACCAGCCGCCGTCGTCCAGCGCGAGGTTGCCGCGGACGTGCATCCGCCGGTACGGGGCGGCCTGCGAGACGGCCCAACGGTCGCTGCCGCCGGTCGGGTTGACGGACATGTTCTCGGCGTCACGCCAGAAGTTCTGGGTGGCGTTGCCCTGGAACCAGTCGGCCTCGGCGTGCACCTTGCCGTTGATGGTGACCGAGTCGGGGCTCAGGCCGAGTCCTGCGACCTGGGTGTAGAAGCCGACGTTGACGTCCGCGCTGTAGGTGCCGGGCTTGAAGAGCACCGCGTAGCGCTGGCTGCCGAACTGGTTGGTCTCCTGCTGGCTGAAGATCGAGTTCAGCTTGGACTGGATGGTCGAGGCGGACATCGACGGGTCGAAGACGACCGTGTTCGGGCCGAGGTCGGGGTCGCCGCCGCTGGGCGGGGTGGTCGGCGGCGTGGTGCCGCCGCCGCTGCCGCTGACGTTGAACGACTGCGCGGTGGTGCCGTTGCACGTGTACTGCTGGAGCTGCACACTGTCGGCGGTCGACGCGCCGGGCACGTCGAGGCACTTGCCGCTGTTGCGGTTGACGAAGTGGAAGGCGCCGCTGCTCTCGGCGACGGGCTGCCACTGCTGGTTGCTGCCGCCGCCGTACAGCCAGAGCTGTGTGGTGGCGCTGTCGGCGGTGGAGACGCCGGTGACGTCCCACACCTGGGCGGGCGCGGTGGACACGCCGATCCGGTAGTAGCCGCTGTCGGTGGCGGTGAACTGCCACTGCTGGGCGGCGCTTCCGTTGCAGGCGTACTGCTGCACCGCTGTGCCGTTGGCGGTGGCCGCGGCGCGGGCGTCCACGCACTTGCCGCTGCTGACGCTGGTGACGCTGGCCGGGGCGGCCGGGATGGTGGCGGCGCCCGCGTCCCGTGCGGTGACCAGGGCGATACAGGCCGAGACCGGCAGGACGAGCGCCGCCGCTATGGCGGCTGTTCGTCTGCGGGTGCGGGATGTGCGGGTGGGCGTGCCGGGCACGGTGGGGACCTGAGTCACACGTGTCTCCTCGGTCGCGTTGTGGGGTCGCGATGCGGTGTGGACGCTAGGGGCCGCCCGTCGGCGAGTCAATACACATCAAAAAATAAGTCGTGAACTATCCGGCCGGAAAAGAGGGCCCGGCCGTCCCGGCCGGGCCCTCGGAGCGCGTCTGACGGTGAGTCAGGAACTGATCGTGTCCGTCGTCAGCAGGCCGATCAGCAGGAAGCCGACCACGATCCGGTAGATCACGAAGGAGTTGAACGAGTGCTTGGCGACGAACTTCAGCAGCCAGGCGATGGAGACGTAGGCGATCACGAACGACACCACGGTGCCGACGGCGAGCGCGGGCACGCCGACGCCCCCGCTGGTGGCGTCCTTCAACTCGTACAGCCCCGCGCCGGTGAGGGCGGGCAGGCCGAGGAAGAACGACAGGCGGGTGGCGGCCACCCGGTCCAGGTCGCGGATGAGCGCGGTGGAGATGGTGGCGCCCGACCGGGAGAAGCCGGGGAAGAGCAGCGCGAGGATCTGCGAACAGCCGACGATCATCGCGTCCTTGAAGGTGACCTGGTCCTCGCCGCGCTTGAATCGCGCCATCTGCTCGGCGCACCACATGACGACGCTGCCGCCGATCAGCGAGAAGGCGACGACCCACAAGGACGCGAGGGCGCCGTCGATCAGCGGCTTGGCGGCCAGTCCGACGACGACGATCGGGATGGTCGCGTAGATCACCCACCAGGTGAACTTGTAGTCGTGGTTGTCGCGCTCCCTCTTGTTCGCGAGCCCCTTGAACCAGGCGCCGACGAACCGCTTGATGTCGGAGAAGAAGTAGACGAAGACGGCGGCGATGGCGCCGGTCTGGATCACCGCGGTGAAGCCGACGACAGCCTTGTCGTCCACCGGGATGTTCATCAGGCCCTCGGTCATTTTCAGGTGCCCGGTGGAGGAGACCGGAAGGAACTCGGTCACTCCTTCCACGACGCCGAGAATGACGGCTTGGCCGACGCCGATGACGCTCATTGGGTGGTCCCGCCCCTTGTCCGCCGGTGATCGCCCCGGCCCGTTACGACTACATGTTCGTAGACAACGGTCAGACTTTAGAGGATCGGCGGCCGGACCCCGAATCCGGGGCCCGGCCGCCGCGGGAGGCGGATCAGCAGGCGCCGAGGTCCTGCCAGACACCCCACTCACCGGTGGTGCCGGGCGTCTCGCCCGTCGTCCACCACTTGGCCTTCCAGGTGTGACCGGCGTACGAGACGGTGTTGCCGCCCACGTAGACCGCGCTGCTGTTCCACGCGGTGGCGGTGCAGCCGGTGGTGGTCCCGGTGACCGTGAGCGTGTACGCGGCGGTGTGGGTCGTGGTGCCCGCCTTGCCGGTGACGGTCAGGGTGTACGTGCCGGGGGCCGCCGAGGCCGTGGTGGCGACCGACAAGGTGGCGTTGCCGCCCGCGGTCACCGAGGTCGGGCTGAGCGTGGCGGTGACACCGGCCGGGGCGCCGGAGACCGTCAGCGCGACGGACTGCGCGGTGCCGGAGGCGACGGCGGTGTGCACGCTGGAGGTGGTGGAACCGCCCGGCGCGACGGAGCCGGAGGCCGGGGTCAGCGACACCGAGAAGTCGTTCGCCGGGGGCGGGGTGGTGGTGCCGCCGCCGGTGAAGGGCTGGAAGGTGTGGCTGAACTGCCAGGTGCTCTGTGCGACGCCGGAGCAGGTGTCGGAGCCGCCCTGGCCGGGGCAGCCGCCGTTGTCGCGCTGGAGCGCCCAGAAGGACAGCGTGTTGATGCCCTTGCTGACCGCCCAGTTGTAGACGGTGGTGGCGTTGGCGGTGGTGAAGGTCTCGGCCGCGCCGAAGTCGTCGATGCCGGGCATCTCCGTGACGCCGACCATGCCCCAGATCTGCGCGTCGGTCTTCGACGGGTAGAGCCCGGCGAGCTGGTCGTGCAGGCCGGTGGCGGCGGTCTGGGTGTCGGTCGCCATGTTGTGCGTGGCGTTGTCGTAGTAGTCGAACGTCATCAGGTTCACGACGTCGACCTTGACGCCGTTGGAGATGGCGTTCTGGATCACCGACAGGCCCGAGCCGTCGCCCGCGGTGCCGGTGGTCAGCCCGTGGGTGGTGGTCGGCAGGGTGTAGGAGAACTGCACCGAGCGGCCGTTGCTCGCCGCCCAGTCCTGGACCATCTTCACGGCCTTGTTGCGGCGGTCGATGCCGCCGGCGTTGGTCAGCGAGTTGTCCTCGATGTCGAGGTCGATCCGGCTGATGTCGTAGGTCGTGATGACCTTCTCGTAGGCCGCGGCGATCGAGCTGACGTTGGTGCAACTGTCGGCGATCTCGGTGCCGCTGTTGTCGGCCGCGTAACCGCCGAAGGACGGGATGACGTCGCCGCCGCCCGCCTGGAGGGTGTCGATGTCGGCGCCGAAGTTCGCCTGGGCGATCGGCAGCGAGCTGTCGCCGTTCCAGTACGGGGTGCAGGAGCCGACGGACGGCGTCTGGATGAACGCCATGGTGAGGAATTTGTTGCCGGAGGCCGACGCCAGGCCGGAGAGGCTGTCGCCGTTGTACGCCTCGAAGTACGGGGCGAACACGTGGGCGGGCAGCGGGGTGGCGGCGTGGGCGGTGCCGCTGCCGGTCAGGGCGAGCCCGGCCGCCGCGGTGGCGGTGACGAGTCCGGTGAGCAACGCGCGGAGGGGTCTGCGAACGGGTCCGGTCATGGACCGCGCTCCCTTCGAGGGGGGATGTGTGGGGGCCGACAGCACAGGGGGCGCTGCTGGTCTGGACCAATACTGTTGGTCTGGACCACCCGACTGTCAAGAGTCCTAACAGATAACGGAGTTGGACCACTCACCCCGCGGGACCGGACATTTCCGGCGCCCGGACAGCACGTGTCACCGCCGCGCCCGCGCGGACGCGGCGGTGACCTGTCAGTACCCCGCTCGGACGGTCAGCGCCGCCAACTGGCGATCGCCAGCGCGGGAACGAACCGCGCGGCGTCCAGCGTGCCGACACCGGTCGCCATGTCGTACCCCTTCACCGCGGTGTAGCCGGTGACGCCGTCGTAGGAGTTGTTCGTGCCGTCCTTGACGTCCACGATCCCGGTGAGCCTGCCGTCGCCCCGGTAGAGCGCGTACAGCGCCTGGTGGATGTCGCCCACCCGGTGCCCGGCGAGCTGGTCGGCCAGCGCGACGATGCCGGAGAACAGCGGGCTGGACTCGCTGGTGCCGCCGTACACGTCCCATCCGACGGCCGTCGGGTCGAAGGAGGAGTACACCCACGCGCCGCCGTCCACGGCCGCGGTCATCGAGATGTCCGGGGTGCCGCGCCGGGCGCCGACGACGTTCTTGACCACGTCCTGGTACGAGGGCCTGGTGAAGACGTGCGACTGGCCGCCGCCGCCCGCGCCGTAGTCGTTGTAGACGCTGTCGGGCGCGGTGCGGTCGCCCGCGTCGTCCAGGTGGAGCTGCGTGCCGCCGATCGAGGTGACCAGCGGGTCGGACGAGGGCCAGGAGTTCACCGGGTACGGGTAGTCGGTGGCGCCGTCCGCCATCGAGTCGGTGGCGCCGCCGTCGCCTGAGGACGACAGCACCGTCACGCCGTGCGCGGCGGCTGCCTTGAAGGCGTACCGCAGCTTCTGGATGCTGGAGAAGTCGCCCCGGTCGAAGCCGGGGAAGGTGTTCTCGGTGGCGCCGAAGCTCTGCGTGATCACGTCGCCGACGCCGTGCTCGATCATCGACTTCTCGGCGTCCATCATCTCGGGCAGCCCCTCGACGCCCTCGGTCTCCGCGACGCCGGTCTCCACCAGCACGATGTGCGCGTCGGGCGCGACGGCGTGCGCCATCTCCACGTCCAGCGTGCTCTCGCTCGCCCAGCCGGTGTGGTCCGGATTCGTCGGGTCGAACGGCGGCACGTCACCCCACTTGACGACCTGTACGTGCGAGCTGGCGATGCCGAACTGCCGGCTGTACACGTCGAGGTCGTGCTGGATCGTCGGCGACCCGAACGAGTCCACGATCACGATCGTCCGCCCCTTGCCGGTGATACCGGCGCGGTAGAGCGGCTTGAGGTCGTACGCCTGGCGATACTGCTGCGGGGTGTAGCAGTTGATGCCCCACTTCGCCTGGCACTGCGCGCTGCTGAGCGGGCTGCTCACCCCGCTCACCAGCCGGTGTCCCGTGACCGCGGGCACGGCCTTCGCCACCGGTGCGGTACGCGCCGGGGCGGCGGTGGCGGACCCGGCGACGGGAGCGGCTGTCAAAGCGGCGGCGGCGAGGGCGGTGACCCCTGCCGCCGCGACCGCGGCGCGGGGCCGCGGACGGAATCTGCGCATGGACTCTCCTTGTGTGGAGTGCGACCGCACGAGACGGATGCCGCGATCACACCCACAGATCATGCCCAGGACAAGAGACTTCGCCGTTTGCTGCCGACCGCTTTACTCCGGATGGCCGCCCCTTGGTTATTTCATGGGCATGCCATGACGAGGCGTCATGGTGCGGCGGCGTGCGGCGGCGTCACGGGTCCCGTCATACGGCGGCGTCACGGGGCCCGTCATGCGGCGGCGTCACGGCACGGCACGGCACGGCATACACCACGTCACGACACGGCCGACGGCGGGTCAGGACACGATGTCCTTGGTGCGGAAGCCGCGGAAGGCCAGCGCCGTCAGCACGATCGCGTACGAGACCGACACCGAGGTGCCCTGGAGCATGCCGGACCACTCCATCGTCGGCTGGAGCGCGTCCGCCCAGGAGAACTGCCAGTGCGCGGGCAGCACGTCACGCCACCGCCCCAGCGCGGTCACGGCGTCCAGCACATTGCCGACGATGGTGAGGCCGACCGCGCCGCCGACCGCGCCCAGCGGCGCGTCGGTGACCGTGGAGAGCCAGAAGGCGAGCGCGGCCGTGACGAGTTGGCTCACGAAGATGTAGATCACGGCGACCGCCAGCCGCGGCAGCGCCTCACCGGACGCCAGCGCCCCGCCGGTCGGCAGTTCCAGGTCCCCCCAGCCGTACGCGACGGTGCCCGCCACCAGCGCGACCGCGGGCAGCAGGACGAGCGCGACCGCGCTGAAGCCCAGCGCCACGGTGAGCTTCACGGCCAGCAGCCTGGTCCGCGGCACGGGCGCGGCCAGCAGATAGCGCAGCGAGGACCAGCCCGCCTCCGAAGCCACGGTGTCGCCGCAGAAGAGCGCGACCGGCACGACGAGCACGAAGCCCGCGGAGACGAACAGGCAGGTCGCGCAGAAGTTGGCGCCCGAGGCGGTGGCGGTGTCGATCAGCGTCGGGCCGTTCCTGCCCTCGCCGCTCGGGGTGCCGCCGATCGCGAAGGCGGCGATCAGGATGAACGGCAGCGCGGCGAGCAGCGCGGCCACGATCATCGTGCGGCGCCTGCGCAACTGCCGCCTGGCCTCGACGCGCAGCCGCAGCGTACGGCCGGGGCGGTAGCCGGGCGCGGTGGCGCGGGCCGGCGACCCGTCCGGTGCGGGCGCGGGGGCGGGCAGGGCGGGTGCGGCGCTCACGAGGAGCCTCCGATCAGGGTCAGGAAGGCGTCCTCCAGGCGGCGGTGCGGCCCGACCTGGGCCACGGGCACGTCGAGACGGACGAGTTCGGCCACGAATTGCGCCGGGGTCAGGCCGTCGAGCACCGCGAGCAGACCGTCCTCCTCGCGGACCGCGGTGGCGACCCCGGGCAGTGCGGCGACCTTCTCGACCGCGCTCTGCGGCAGTTCGCCGTCGATCCCGACCAGCACGGTGTCCGCCGAGCCGATGATGTCGGCGACGGGACCGGCCGTGACCAGCCGCCCGCGGTCCATGACCACCAGATGCGTACAGGTCTGCTCGACCTCGGCCAGCAGGTGGCTGGAGACGATCACGGTCCGGCCCGCCTGCGCGTAGCGGATCAGCACCTCGCGCATCTCGCGGATCTGCGGCGGGTCGAGTCCGTTGGTCGGCTCGTCGAGGATCAGCAGGTCCGGCAGGCCGAGCATGGCCTGCGCGATGGCCAGTCGCTGCCGCATGCCCTGCGAGTAGGTGCGCACGGCCCGTTCCAGCGCGTCGCCGAGGCCCGCGATCTCCAGGGCCTCCGCCAGGTGGGCGTCCTGCGCCGGGCGGCCGGTGGCCTGCCAGTACAGGTCGAGGTTGGCGCGGCCGGACAGATGCGGCAGGAATCCGGCGCCCTCCACGAAGGCGCCGAGCCGGGACAGCACGGGCGCGCCGGGCCGTACCGCCTCGCCGAACACCCGGATCTCGCCCTCGTCGGGACGGATCAGGCCCATCAGCATCCGCAAGGTGGTGGTCTTGCCCGCGCCGTTCGGCCCGAGCAGGCCGAGCACCTGGCCGGGTTCGACGCGGAAGGACAGGTCGCGTACGGCGTACTGGTCGACGGACTTCGCGTACCGCTTGCTGAGGCCGGTGATCTGCAACGGGACCGCGGCGAGCGCCGGGTCGGCCGGGCGCGGGCGGACCCGGCGGCGGCCGGTGAGCAGCAGGACGGCGGCCACGGCCAGCGCGATCAGCGGCAGCGCCCAGGCCCACCACGCGACCGAGGTGGCGTCGGCGCGGAGCCCGGTGTCGGTGGGCAGGGTGAGCGTCGGCGACGCGAGCGAGACGGTCAGTACCGCGGGCGCGGCCGGGGAGGCGTAGCCGAGGTCGGTGGTGGACAGCACCACGCGCAGTCGGTGCCCGGCCGCGAAGTCGTGGTCGACGGCGGGCAGTCGGACCGTGACGGTGGTGCCCTGCCCGGACCCGACGACGCGTACGGGGGCGGCGAGCGAGGCGGGCAGGGTCTCCTTGCCGCCGGGCGCGACGTCGTAGAGCTTCGCGAAGAGCACGGCGTCGGGCGCGTCGGTGGCGACCTTCACCCGCACCGACGGCGCTCCGATGAGTTGGACGCCGTCGCGCAGCGGCGCGGACTCGAACACCGCGATCTGGCCGGGGAAGTCCAGGGAGATGCCGGCGCCGACCGAGGAGAGCTGGGTGAGCGCGCCGAGGCCGGGGACGGCGGAGATCGCGGGCGGGGCGCCGCCCGCCGGGTTGGTGATCCGCTGGGCGGAACCGGCGAGCGCGATCTTCCGGCTGCCCGATCCGTCGAGCCCAGGGTAGCTGTCGCCGCTCGCGCCGCGCAGGGTGACGCTGCCGTCGGTGGAGTTGAGGCCGCCGGTGCGGGTGACCCGGAAGGCGGGTCCCGTGCTCGTGGACGTCTCGCCCTTGAGGTAGTGGTCGAACCAGGCGGTGACCCGCTGGTCGATCCTGCCGTTCTCGGTGTTGCCGCCGTCGTGTCCGCCCGCGATCCAGTCGACGGTCACGGGTGCGCCGTTGGCCTTGATCGCCTTGGCCATCGCGTCGGACTGGGCGAGCGTGAACAGCGAGTCGGTCTGGCCCTGCACGATCAGCGCGGGGACCTTGATACGGGAGCCGACCGCGGACGGGCTGAGCGCGTCGAGTCGCGCGCGGGCGGCGGCGTCGGGCTTTCCCGCCTGGGCCACGCGTTGGTAGAGCGCGCAGACGGACGGTTCGAACCGGCCGCAGAGGGGGTCGGCGGTCGTCGGCGCTCCGGCGGGCGTGCCCGTGCCTGTGCCTGTGCCCGTGCCCGCGCCCGCGCCCGCGCCCGCGCCTGTGTCCGGGGTCCGGTCGCCGCCCGTTGCCGCGTCCAGCGGGGTGGAGCCGCTGGAGAAGAAGATGCCGGCCCACAGCTTCTTGTAGACGTCGTTCGGGAAGAGCGCGTCGCTCAGATTCCAGTACGTCATGCGCGGCGCGATGGCGTCGATGCGCTGGTCGTAACCGGCGGCGAGCAGCGAAATCGCGCCGCCGTACGAGACGCCGGAGATGCCGACCCGCGGGTCGCCCGGCGCGTCGAGCCGCACGTCGGGGCGGTCCGCGAGCCAGTCGACGAGCTTGCCGACGTCGGCGACCTCGCCGTCCGGCGCGTTGAGCCCGATGCGTCCGGTGGAGTGCCCGAAGCCGCGCGCGGACCAGGTCAGTACGGCGTAGCCGTGCCGGGCGAGCGCTTCGGCCTGGCCGCGCACGTCGTCCTTGCTGCCGCCGAAGCCGTGCCCGAGCAGTACGGCGGGCCGCCTGCCGGGACCGCCCGAGGTGAAGTACGAGGTGTCCAGGCGTACGCCCCCGGCGCCGTCGAGCATCGCGTCGCTGCGGTGCACCGAGCCCCCGTCGCCGGACGCGGTCGCCGTACCGACCGCGACGCCGCCCGCCACCAGCACCACGAGCGCCCCCGCGGCGGCGAACCACCTCTTGCGTCGCGGCCATCGAAGATCCATCCCTCGATCCTAGGCGGCTCGGGCCGCGGACCGGGCGTGGGCGGAGGGTTCTCCGGGTATTCCCATACTCCGCGCCTGTCAGGTGTCTTGACTTCTCCGGTGGCGCGTGCCATCCATGCGGTGCCCACGCGTCCGTCCGGGCGCGGGCAGGAGGGGCCGCATGCTCTCGCTCGGCGATATCTCCGACCGGCTGGAAATCCAGGATCTGTTGATCGAATACAGCCACGCGGTGGACACCGGCCAATGGCCGCTGCTGGACGCGGTCTTCACCAAGGACGCGGTCCTCGACTACACGGCGACGGGCGGACCGCGTGGAACTCTGCCGGAGATCAAGGAATTTCTCGCGGCCGTCATGCCGCGTTTTCCCGGATATCAGCATTTGCTCGGGAATTGCGCGATCCGGCTCGACGGGGACCGCGCGACGGGCCGCACCATGTGCCTCAACCCGCTCGTGCTGCCCGAGGGCGGCAAGGCGGCGGAGCGCGGTGTGCTGCTGTGCGGCTTCTGGTACGTGGACGGTTTCGCGCGGGACGGCGGCGGTTGGCGGATCGCCTCGCGGCGGCAGGAGACGTCGTACATGTACCGGGCGCCGGGCTCCGCGCAGGCGTGAGCGACCGGCCGCCTTCGGCACGTACCCGGTTCGCGGGGTGTCCGTGAACCGCCGCGGCGCGGTGGCCGACGTGGGTTACCGCCCCAGCAGGCTCGACCACAATCTCGGCCGGCTGATCAAGACGGTGTCCA
>NZ_JBEXNE010000032.1:0-78289 GCF_040610915.1 Streptomyces sp. NPDC003300
TACCGCCCGCAGACCAACGGCAAGGTCGAACGCTTCAACCGCACCCTGCTCGACGAATGGGCCTACCAACAGCCCTACACCACCAACGACCAGCGGACCGCAGCCCTGGCAGACTTCCCCCCACACCTACAACCACCACCGCACCCACACCGCACTCGGCGGCCAGCCACCCATCACCCGCGTCAACAACCCTCCAGGTCACTACAGCTAGGCCGCGTGAACCGGTTGGCTGACGCGACCTCGCCCTATCTTCTCCAGCACGCCGCGAATCCCGTGGACTGGTGGCCGTGGGGGGCGGAGGCGTTCGCGGAGGCGCGCAAGCGCGGTGTGCCGGTGCTGCTGAGCGTGGGGTACAGCGCGTGCCACTGGTGCCAGTGAACTCGTCAACCGAGTAGTGGGTTCGGTCGTACCTTGCTGGCATCATCCGGCTGGGACCGGAGGGCCTATGGCAAGCCATCCGCCCGGCAAGCAGGAGACGGCTGGATCAGAGTTTCTGCACGCCGAGGTCGGCGAAGAGCTTCCTGATGGCGGGGTCGACCGAGTAGAGCACCAGGCCGCGGATGGAGCGGGTCATCAGCACGCCGTAGGCATTGCGCAACGCCCGGATGAGTTCGGTGTCGTCCTTGATCTGTGAGGCCTTGCTCTTCACGTGCTCGCGGTTGGCGACCCAGGTGCCGTCCTCCCACGTGAGATCGGGGCCCATGATCACGCCGCCCCACTCGTACTCGAGCCCTTGGGCCGTGTGCACGCAACCGATCTGCCCGAAGCCTCCGGGATCTGTCGCCCAGAACTTTCGCTTGGGTATTCCCTGGGTGCTGTGGTTGTCACCGGCGTTCCAAGGGCGTGCCCAGTCGGGATCGGGGCTGACGTCGGGGAAGGTGCCGGTGTCGTCGGTCCAGTCCCAGCACATTCCGGCGGTCATCCGGGCGCTCACGCCCGTCGGGTCCTTGACCTTGAGGAAGGACTCCATCTCTGCAGCACTGTCAGCGTAGTAGAGCTCGAAAGGCTCAGGGTCGGTGGCGTCGTCAGGACTCCACGCGATGGGGTCCCCGGCCATGAGCCGGCTGACCCAGGTGTCGTATGTCGAGCTGCCGACGGTTCGGAGTACCCGGTCCAGGTTGATCGGCACGATCTCTACGCCGAGGTTCCGGAGCTCGCTTTTGAGTCTTTCAGGGGACCAGACCTCTTCCGCGAAGAGGCGTTGATCCCCGTCGATGAAGAAGACCGGCACGCGAGCGTGGGTGACGACTTCCTCCACCGAGGTCGGCCCTGTCTGCCGCATCCCGAAGGAACCGGTCTTCGGTCGCAGGCTGAGGCGGTGGGCTTCGTCACAGACGATCAGGTCCAGCTCGTCGGGCCCGAACTTGTCGGCAATCTGCACCAGCGGCCTGAAGACTTTCCGGTACCCCTTGGCAGCGCGCTTGAAGGTGTCGCGAGAGGCGATGCCACCGGAAACGAAGGCGGCAGAGTGTCCAGCTTGCAGCGCTTCTCCCAGCGCGGTGAGCGCAACGAGTGACTTGCCGCTGCCCGCACGTCCCTCGATGACGAATGCCTTCTTCACCCCCTGCGCCCCGACGGCTGCCGCGGCATCGGCGATCGCCTGGACCGCCCGTAGTTGGTGTTCGACGAGACTGAACCGGGTGTGGCCGTTGACGATCGCTGCGGTCTCGTCAGTCAGAAGGCTGGTCGAGCGTCGACGTCCGAGCAACTCCTGTGCGGCCTCCGCGCCGGAGTCCGAGCTGAAGTTCGCGGTCAGGAACTTCTCCAGGTCCCCCGGTTGCCGTGCGGTGAACGTGGGGATCCCTGGGCGAGGAGACACCTGGCTTATCCACTGGTGCTCCGGATCCATGAGGTTGTGCAGGTAGGCCGCGCCCACGAGATTGACGTAGCGATCATCGAACATGCTGTGGTGCCTGCGCAGGTCGTCCACGTTGTTGCCGACCTGGACAGCGGGATGCTTGAGGTGCTTCTCGTACCCAGCGAACGGCGCGTAGACCAGATCCCTGGCGCAGCGCTGGCAGAGTTTGGTGTTCCCCTCCGCCCTGCACGAGGCGCAGAGCCCGGCTGCCTTCGACGCGGTCGGACGCTCGATGCTGCCCCACTGCTTGAGCTCGATGACCGCGTAGCTCAGCCGTCCCGAGGGATGCTGTCCTGCGAGGACGACGTCGATGTGGTTCATCTGACCGTCGGCGAGGTACTCGATGAACATCCGCACCTGGCCGAGCCCGAAGTTGTCCAGCGTGGTCGCCAGCTCGTAGACGCTCTCACGCCAGGACTTGACATCCGAGGGGCTCGGTTTCTTGTCCTTCGGGTGCGCGGCGGTGTAGCACTCGCTGATCTTCCGGACCAACTGATGGCGGTCCCGCACCAGACGCTGTACGGACCAGAACGCCTCCAGCGGCTTCCAGCCGCTCCCGACCGCCATCCCGTTTACCTCCAGTGAACGAAGCTCTCCTGAGCCGATTCACTGGAACGTAGCATCATCGTATTGTCATTTAATTTGGATTTACCTGGTCGACTGCCGTCGGCGGACCACGGCGCAGTCGGCCCGTGTGAGTTCTCGGGGCTGAGCCGCGTGAGACGCTGGTTCGCATGAACCGTCTTGCCGACGCGACCTCGCCCTATCTTCTCCAGCACGCCGCGAATCCCGTGGACTGGTGGCCGTGGGGGGCGGAGGCGTTCGCGGAGGCGCGCAAGCGCGGTGTGCCGGTGCTGCTGAGCGTGGGGTACAGCGCGTGCCACTGGTGCCATGTGATGGCGCACGAGTCCTTCGAGGACGAGGTGACGGCCGCGTATCTCAATGAGCACTTCGTGTCGGTGAAGGTGGACCGCGAGGAGCGGCCGGACGTCGACGCCGTGTACATGGAGGCCGTGCAGGCGGCCACCGGTCAGGGCGGCTGGCCGATGACGGTGTTTCTGACGCCGGAGGGCGAGCCGTTCTACTTCGGTACGTACTTCCCGCCGTCCGCGCGGCAGGGGATGCCCGGCTTCCGGGACGTGCTGGAGGGCGTCGTCGCCGCGTGGCGGGACCGGCGCGAGGAGGTCGCGGATGTCGCGACGCGGATCGTCCGGGACCTGGCCGAGCGGGCCGACGCGTACGGCGCGGCCGTCCATCCGGGTGAAGGCGAACTGTCGGCGGCGCTGCTCGGGCTGACCCGTGAATACGACGCGCGGCGCGGCGGGTTCGGCGGGGCGCCGAAGTTCCCGCCGTCCATGGCGCTGGAGTTCCTGCTGCGGCACCACGCGCGGACCGGCGCCGAGGGCGCGTTGCAGATGGCCCGCGACACCTGCGAGGCGATGGCGCGCGGCGGGATCTACGACCAACTCGGCGGCGGCTTCGCCCGGTACGCGGTCGACCGCACCTGGACCGTCCCGCACTTCGAGAAAATGCTTTACGACAACGCGCTGCTCACCCGCGTGTACGCGCACCTGTGGCGGGCCACCGGCTCCGACTTCGCGCGCCGCGTCGCACTGGAGACCGCGGACTTCATGATCGCCGAACTGGCCACGGACGAGGGTGGGTTCGCGTCCGCGCTGGACGCCGACAGCGACGACGGCACCGGCAAGCACGCCGAGGGCGCCTACTACGCGTGGACGCCCGCGCAGCTCACCGAGGTACTGGGCGCGGCCGACGGGGAGTTCGCGGCGGGCTACTTCGGCGTCACCGAGGAGGGCACCTTCGAGGAGGGCGCCTCCGTACTCCAACTCCCGCAGGGCAACGGCGTGGTGGACGCCGACCGGGTCGCCTCCGTACGCGAACGGCTGCTCACCGCCCGCGCGTCGCGCCCCCGTCCGGGGCGTGACGACAAGGTGGTCGCCGCCTGGAACGGCCTGGCCATCGCCGCGCTCGCCGAGACCGGCGCCTACTTCGACAGGCCCGACCTCGTACAGGCCGCGGTCGACGCCGCCGACCTGCTCGTACGCGTCCACATGGACGAGCGCGGACGGCTCTCGCGCACCTCGCGCGACGGCGTCGCCGGGGCCAACGACGGTGTGCTGGAGGACTACGGCGACGTCGCCGAGGGCTTCCTGGCGCTCGCGTCGGTGACCGGCGAGGGCGTCTGGCTGGACTTCGCCGGGCTGCTGCTCGACTCCGTCATCGTCCACTTCACCGCGGACGACGGCGGGCTGTACGACACCGCCGACGACGCCGAGACCCTGATCCGCCGCCCGCAGGACCCCACCGACAACGCGACGCCGTCCGGCTGGACGGCCGCCGCCGGTGCGCTGCTCACGTACGCCGCCCACACCGGCTCCGACGCCCACCGCACCGCCGCGGAAAGGGCGTTGGGTGTCGTCGGCGCGCTCGCCTCCCGCGCGCCGCGGTTCGTCGGCTGGGGTCTGGCCGTCGCCGAGGCCGCGCTCGACGGGCCGCGCGAGGTCGCCGTCGTCGGCGCGGTCGGCGATCCCCTGACCGACGAACTCCACCTCACCGCGCTGCTCGGCGCCGCGCCCGGCGCCGTGGTCGCGGTCGGCGAGGAGGGCAGTACGGAATTCCCGCTGCTGCACGCCCGGCCGACGCGCGCCGGGCAGGCCGCCGCGTACGTCTGCCGCAACTTCGTCTGCGACGCGCCGACGTCCGACGCCCGCACCCTGCGCTCGCAGCTCCGCTCCGACGTGTGGACCGGACCCCGCCCAAGCTAGTCGGCCCCCCTGCGGGGGTGCGCGCCCAGCCACGACGCTCCCGCGGGTCACCGGCCGTCCCGGCGGGGCGGATCGGTGGTGGCCGGGTCACCGGGGTGGGGGCTGGGGGCTTGGTGCCGGGGGAGGCGCGCGGGGTCAGAACTCCAGGCCACCGCGCAGCAGGCCGAGGGCTCGGTCGAGGAGGGGGAGGAGGTCTTCGGTGCGGCCCTGTTCGACCCAGTACATCGTCGTCTCGTGGATGACGCTGAAGACGGCGGCGGTGAAGACGCGTACCTCGAGGTCGTCGGCCGAGCGGCCGGACCGCTCGGCGATGATGCCGCCGAGCAGCCGACCGGTCTCCGACATGGTTTCGTGGGAGCGGGAGCGGATGGCGGGGACGTCGCGGACCAGTTCCTCGCGCTGAACCATCTCGGCCTGGCCCTCGGGGTCCTGGAGCAGCAGGCTGAGCGATTCGTGCATGACCATTTCCAGCGCCGTCAGCGGTGACTCGTCGGCGGGCCGGGACCGCAGCATCTCGGCCATGCCCGCGTCGTACTCGTCCGTGAGGACGATGTCCTCCTTGGTGGGGAAGTACCGGAAGACGGTGCTCGGCGAGACGTCCGCCTCGGCCGCGATCTGGTCGACGGGGGTGGCGTCGTACCCCTGCTCGGCGAAGAGCCGGTAGGCGGCGGCGCGGATGGCCTGGCGGGTCTGGGCCTTCTTGCGTTCGCGCAGACCGGTCTTCGCCGGGATGATGCCGCTGGAGCGAGGGGACATGGCCTCATTGTCCGGCATCCGTGGTGCGTTCTGCCACGGGCAGCGATGCCCCGGCGCGGGTGTCGGAGCCGGTCACTGCGCCGGTCACGATGCCGGGCGCGGTGTCGCTCCCGGCTCCGGACCCGGACCCGGACTCGGACCCGGACCCGTATCCGGACCCGTCTCCAGACCCCTTCGCGCCCCCGTCCGTCGCTTTCCCGGTGCGCGGGTTCGGCAGGAAGGCCGCCACCAGCGCGGCGGCCACCAGGGACGCGACACCGCAGACGGTGAGGACGACGCTCATGCCGTGCAGGTACGCGGCGTCGGCTGCGGTGGCCAGCGCGCGGTCGCCCAGGGAGGCGGCGACGGCGTGGGCGCCGACGACGGAGTCCTTGGCGGTGTGCGCGGCGGCCGAGGACAGGCCGCCGGTGTCCAGCCGTCCGGTGTACCCGGCGGCGAGGACGCTGCCGAGGATGGCGACGCCGATCGCGCCGCCGGTCTGCCGCAGCGTCTGGAGCAGTCCCGAGCCGCTGCCCGCGCGCTCGCGGGGGAGCGCGCCGAGCGCGCTGTCCATGGCGGGCACGATGGCGAGGCCGAAGCCGAGTCCGGCGATCGACAGCCACAGGGCGGTGACGCCGTAACCGTCACCGACGCGCGTGGTGCTGCCGAGGAAGGCCGCGCCCGCCAGGACGGCGAGTCCGCCGACGATCACCGGCCGCGGGCCGAACCGCTTGACCAGCGGGGAGCCCGCGCGGGCGGCGAACATCAGCCCGCCCATCATCGGCAGCAGCCGCAGACCGGTGCCGAACGCGTCGTAGCCCAGGGAGGTCTGGAGGTAGGACGGCAGGACGAAGAGCAGCCCGGTGAGGATGAAGGTGACCAGGGTGGCGGCGACCGCGTTCCACACGAAACCGCGCTGCCGCAGCAGGGTCAGGTCGAGCATCGGCCTGCTCACCCCGCGCTCGCGCAGCACCAGCCCGGTGATTAGCGCGACCCCGCCGAACAGCATCAGCAGCACCAGCGGGTCGCCCCAGCCCCGGTCGGGCGCCTCGATGATTCCGAAGACCAGGGCGCCGAGGCCCCCGGCGGCGAACACCGTGCTGGGGACGTCCACCCGGGGCGCGGCGGGGTCGCGGGTCTCGGGCAGCAGCGTCATGCAGGCGACGACGCTCAGGCCGACCAGCGGGATGTTGATCAGGAAGACCGAGCCCCACCAGAAGTGTTCGAGCAGCGTGCCGCCGATGATCGGGCCGAGCGGCATGCCGAGCGCCATCGCGGTGGACACGATCGCGACCGCCCGCGAGCGCTCCTGCCCGCTGAACATCGACGGCAGCACCGACAGCGCCAGCGGCATGATGAAGGCCCCGCCGACGCCCATCACCGTACGGGCGGCGATCACCGGTCCCGGGCTGTGCGCCAGCACGCCGAGCATCGATCCGGCCAGGAACACGACGAGGCCCGTGACCAGCATCCGGCGCCGTCCGAACCGGTCGCCCAGCAGGCCCGCCGGGAGCATCGCGGCGGCGAAGACGACGGTGTACGAGTCCACGATCCACTGCATGTCGCCGGTGTCGGCGCCGATCTGGGCGGACATCGTCGGCAGCGCCACGTTGAGGATCGTCGTGTCGAAGCTGAGGACGAGGACGCTGGCGATGATCGCGAGCAGTGCCAGCCAGCGCCGCGGGTCCGCCTGCGGCGGGGCTTGGGCGTCCGCCGGGGGCGGGGCCGGGGAGGAAGAGGTTGCCATGACGGCTCCTGAAGGTTTGTGTCAAATGAGAGTGACTCCTAAAAAAGAGTAGCTGTCAGATCGCCGCATGGGAACCCGTGCGGGTGGGCGCGTCCGCGGATGGGTGTCGGCGTACGCGTACGCACCGGCGTACGCGCCCTCACTCACCCGCGGGCGCGCGCCGACGTCCGGGCGTACGAAAAAACCCGCCCCCGTGGGGACGGGCGCGGGTGGGTGAAGGGGCGGGCGGCTGCGGCCCGGCGGATTACGCGTGCTGGTAGGCGACCAGCGAGATGCCGACGTAGTGGACGATGAAGGCGACCAGCGTGAAGGAGTGGAAGACCTCGTGGAAGCCGAACCAACGCGGTGACGGATTCGGCCGCTTGAAGCCGTAGACGACGGCGCCGCCGCTGTAGAGCAGGCCGCCGACGATGACGCAGACCATGACGGCCACGCCGCCGGTCCGCAGGAAGTCCGGCAGGAAGAAGACCGCGACCCAGCCGAGCGCGATGTAGCACGGGGTGTAGAGCCAGCGCGGGGCGCCGACCCAGAAGACGCGGAAGGCGATTCCGGCGAGCGCGCCCGCCCAGACGACCCACAGCAGCGCCTTCGAGGTGTCGCCGGGCAGCAGCAGGATCGCCAGCGGCGTGTAGGTGCCCGCGATGATCAGGAAGATGTTCGCATGGTCAAGTCGTCGCAAAATCGCTTCGCCCCGAGGGCCCCAGTTGCCCCGGTGGTAGAGCGCGCTCACGCCGAACAGCGCGCACGCGGTCACGGTGAAGACGCCGCAGGCGATCCGTCCCCTGGTGCTCTGGGCGAAGGCGGTGAGCACGACTCCCGAGACGAGCACGGCGGGGAACATCCCCGCGTGCAACCACCCTCTGAGCTTGGGTTTCACGGGGATCGGCAAGTCGACGCCGTCGACGATGGGGGACACCTCTGAAGTGTCGTTGCCAAGGACCATGCCGTCAATCCTACCTACGGTCGCGTAAGTTACCTGTTAGTAGATTTAAAGGTGGCGCGGGACACTCCCGGAGTGGTGATGCTCACTCGCGGCGCCCTGGACAGAATCATTTGACGGGGCCCACACTCATATGAGTGCGGTCGGTACCGGATGAGCACTCCACGAACGCGTCCGGGCCGCAGCCCCCAAGGGGCCGAGAACCAAACCCTCAATTTGTGACGCCGGTTCTGTGCGGACCCGGCGGGACGGAGCGATCGTGGCGCGCGGTATTGCGGCTCCCACCAACCATCAGGAACTGACCCGCTGGGTCGGCGAGATCGCCGAACTCACCCAGCCCGACGAGATCGTGTGGTGCGACGGCTCGGAGGCGGAGTACCACCGCCTGGCCGGAGAACTCGTCGCCAAGGGCACCTTCACCAAGCTCGACCCGACCCTGCGCCCCAACTCGTACTACGCGGCCTCCGACCCCTCGGACGTGGCGCGGGTCGAGGACCGGACCTTCATCTGCTCGGAGAACGAGGCGGACGCGGGCCCGACCAACCACTGGAAGGCCCCCGCCGAGATGCGGGAGATCTTCACCGGCGACAAGGGCGTCTTCCGCGGCTCGATGAAGGGCCGCACGATGTACGTCGTGCCCTTCTGCATGGGCCCGGTCGGCTCACCGCTGTCCGCCATCGGCGTGGAGATCACCGACTCCGCGTACGTCGCCGTCTCCATGCGCACCATGACCCGGATGGGTCAGGCCGTGCTGGACGAACTGGGCACCGACGGCTTCTTCGTCAAGGCCGTGCACACCCTGGGCGCCCCGCTCGAAGAGGGCCAGGCCGACGTTCCGTGGCCGTGCAACACCACCAAGTACATCTCGCACTTCCCCGAGAGCCGCGAGATCTGGTCCTACGGCTCCGGCTACGGCGGCAACGCCCTGCTCGGCAAGAAGTGCTACGCGCTGCGCATCGCCTCCGTCATGGCCCGCGACGAGGGCTGGCTCGCCGAGCACATGCTGATCCTCAAGCTCACCCCGCCCAAGGGGGGACCCGAGGCCGTCAAGTACGTCGCCGCCGCGTTCCCCTCGGCCTGCGGCAAGACCAACCTCGCGATGCTGGAGCCCACCGTCCCCGGCTGGACCGTCGAGACCATCGGCGACGACATCGCCTGGATGCGCTTCGGCGAGGACGGCCGCCTGTACGCCATCAACCCCGAGGCCGGTTTCTTCGGCGTGGCGCCCGGCACCGGAGAGCACACCAACTCCAACGCGATGAAGACGATGTACGGCAACTCCGTCTTCACCAATGTCGCCCTCACCGACGACGGCGACGTGTGGTGGGAGGGCATGACCGAGGAGCCGCCCGCGCACCTCACGGACTGGAAGGGCCAGGACTGGACGCCGCAGTCCGGCACGCCCGCCGCCCACCCCAACGCCCGCTTCACCGTCCCCGCCGCGCAGTGCCCGATCATCGCGCCCGAGTGGGAGGACCCGCGCGGCGTCCCGATCTCCGCGATCCTCTTCGGCGGACGCCGCGCCTCGGCCGTACCGCTGGTCACCGAGTCCTTCGACTGGCAGCACGGCGTCTTCCTCGGCGCCAACGTCGCCAGCGAGAAGACCGCCGCCGCCGAGGGCAAGGTCGGCGAACTGCGCCGCGACCCCTTCGCGATGCTGCCGTTCTGCGGCTACAACATGGGCGACTACTTCGGCCACTGGGTCTCGCTCGGCAAGACGCACGACGCCGCCAAGCTGCCGAAGATCTACTACGTCAACTGGTTCCGCAAGGACGCCGCCGGGCGCTTCGTCTGGCCGGGCTTCGGCGAGAACAGCCGGGTCCTGAAGTGGATCGTCGAACGCCTCAACGGCGAGGCCAAGGGCGTCGAGACCCCCATCGGCATCCTGCCGGCCCCCGGAGACCTCGACACCGAGGGGCTCGACATCTCCCAGGACGACCTCGACCTGCTGCTGTCCGTCGACCGCGAGGTCTGGAAAGAGGAAGCCGCCCTCATCCCCGCCCACCTCGAAACCTTCGGCACCCACACCCCGCGCGAGCTGTGGGACGAGTACGAGTCCCTGGTGGCGCGCCTGGGCTGACGTGGGGGGCGCGGATCGCCCGCGCCCCTTCGCGGTGACCTCCCGCGCTCCTTCGCCGTACCCCTCCCGGACGCCGTACCTCTTACGGCACCTGGCTGTAGCCGCCCAGGAAGTCGCCGATGCGGGTGACCGCGTCCGTCAGGTCCTCCTTGGCGGGGAGGGTGACGAGGCGGAAGTGGTCGGGGTCGGGCCAGTTGAAGCCGGTGCCCTGGACGACGAGGATGCGCTCGGCCCGCAGGAGGTCGAGGACCATCTGCTGGTCGTCCTTGATCTTGTGCACCTTGGGGTCGAGGCGCGGGAAGGCGTAGAGGGCGCCCTTGGGCTTCACGCAGGTGACGCCGGGGATGGCGGTCAGGGCCGCGTACGCCGCGTCGCGCTGCTCGGTCAGCCGGCCGCCGGGCAGGACGAGGTCCTTGATGGACTGGCGCCCGCCGAGGGCGGTGGCGATGGCGTGCTGCGCGGGCACATTCGCGCACAGCCGCATGTTCGCCAGGATCGTCAGACCCTCGATGTAGCTGGTCGCGTGGTCCTTGGGGCCGCAGACCGCGAGCCAGCCGCTGCGGAAGCCCGCCACCCGGTACGCCTTCGACAGACCGTTGAAGGTCAGGGTCATCAGGTCGGGGGCGATGGCGGCGAAGGGGGTGTGCGTCGCGTCGTCGTACAGGATCTTGTCGTAGATCTCGTCGGCGCAGACGATCAGCCGGTGCCTGCGGGCGATCTCGGCGATGCCGCGCAGCATCTCGTCGTCGTACACGGCGCCGGTCGGGTTGTTCGGGTTGATGATCACGATCGCCTTGGTGCGGTCGGTGATCTTCCGCTCGATGTCGGCGAGGTCCGGCTGCCAGTCCGCCTGCTCGTCGCAGCGGTAGTGCACGGCCGTGCCGCCGGAGAGCGAGACCGACGCCGTCCACAGCGGGTAGTCCGGCGCGGGCACCAGCACCTCGTCACCGTCGTCGAGCAGCGCCTGCATCGACATCTGGATCAGCTCCGACACCCCGTTGCCGAGGTAGACGTCCTCGACGTCCAGGTCGATGCCCTTGGTCTGGTAGTGCTGCATCACCGCGCGGCGCGCCGGGAGGATGCCCTTGGAGTTCACATACCCGTGCGCCGTCCCCAGCGACCTGAGCATGTCCTCCAGGATCTCCGGCGGGCACTCGAACCCGAACGGCGCCGGATTCCCGGTGTTCAGCTCCAGGATGCGGTGACCCGCCGCCTGAAGCCGCATGGCCTCTTCGAGGACCGGGCCCCGGATGTCGTAGCAGACGTTGGCGAGCTTCGTGGACTGGATCACCTGCATGCCGGTCACCTTACGGCCACGTCACGCGGACCGCTCGGTGTTTTCCGCCACGTACCGGCGGACCCGGGGGCGCGGCTGCCAGACTTGGACGGTGTCCTCCCCAGCGGCCGGACCGCCGCCCATGTCGCCGTACGCGACGCCTTACGCGACGCCGTACGCATTCCCGTACGGGTCCTCGTACCCGCCGGTGACCCCGCCCGCGTTCGCTCTGCTCAACGACGAACCCGTGGCCGACGAGACGCGCGACCTGCTCGGCGCCAACCGGGCCGCGGCGCAGCTCACCGGACTGCTGGTGGCCTCGCGCGACGCGACGCCCTTCACCCTCGCGGTGGACGCCGGATGGGGGATGGGCAAGAGCAGCCTGATGCGGCTGGTCGACGTACGGCTCCAGCGGTTCCCCGACGTGCACACCGTCTGGTACAACGCCTGGACCTCGACCGGCGGCGACGCCCTCGAAGGGCTCATCAAATCGGTGCTCAACCAGGTCGACCCCAGCATCCTGCGGCGCGCCCTGCGCCGGATCAGGGCCGGCGGCGCCCTGATGGGCCTGTTACGGGCGCTGACCGTCGTCGCCGCCGGGCCGCTCGGCGTGGCGGGCATGGTCGACGAGCTGTGGAAGCGCCTGTCGGTCGACGCGGGCGCCCGCAACGGCATGCGGGACGCGCTGCGCGACATGGTCGGCGAGTGGACCGCGACGCGCGGCTCCGCGCCCGGCGGCAAACTCCTCGTCATCTTCATCGACGACCTCGACCGCTGCTCGGAGCAGACCTTCCTCGCCGTCTGCGAGGCCGTGAAGGTCTACCTCGACGTGCCGGGCCTCGCCTTCGTCATCGGCTGCGACCGCGCCGCGATCGGCCCCGGCGGACTGCTGCCCGATCTCTCGCCCGCCGGGGCCGCCTTCGTGGAGAAGATCTTCCAGACCAGCTACCGCATCCCCGCCCCCAGCGGCCGGGAGATCCAGGCGTACGTCCGCTCCTGCGCCGAACTGGCCGGTATCGACCACCTGTTGGACCCGCACCTGGTCGAACTCCTCGCCTACCGCGCCGCCCGCAACCCGCGCCGGGTCAAACGCCTGCTCAACGGCCTGCTGTTGGAGGCGAGCCTCAACCCGGTCTGGGCGGGCATCCGCCCCGAGGCCGTCATCCGCACCCTGCTGCTCCAGTACCTCTATCCCGACTTCCACCGCATGATGACGGCGCCCGCCGGGCCCGGGGACGACGCCGACGTGGTGCGCGAATTCCGCACCTACCGCCGGGTCCGCACCCGCCTGTGGTCCCCGGCGCCGCTCGCCGACCCCGACCGGCCGATGGTCGCCGACTTCCTGCGCGCCCACTCCCTGCCGCCGCTGCACGGGCACGAGGACCACGGCACGGTCCTCGCCGACCTCGAAGCCCAGCTCCCGGTCGGCTTCCCCGACCTGGCGGGCGACCCCGCCTTCGTCTCCCTGGTCGAGGACCTGGTGGCGCTCCCCGAGTCCGAACTGGTGCTGCGACGGCTGCGGCAGGGCACCGAGGACGGCGAGGCGGCGCCGTATCCGCCGCTGGCCGGTCCGTGGGAGACCGCGCCGCAGCCCGGGGCCGGGCCGGAACCGGCCGGGGACCCGGTGGCGTCACCGGGGCCGAGCGGATCGTCGGTCGACTACGGGGATACGGGGGTCGGCACGCCGCCGTACCCGGGGCCCGTGCAGGGGTACGTGCCGGGGTACGGCTACCCGCGCGGTGACGGGTCGCCGTACGAGCCGGATCCGCTGGAACGGCCGCAGTCGGTGAGCCCCGCGCTCGACGACCCGGAACTGGCCGGGTACGGCGCCGACGCACCGGCCTGGCACGCGCCGCAACAGGGTTCCGGCTACCCGGCCGGGACGCCGGAGCGTACGTTCGCGCTCGCGGTGGCGGCGGGCTTCGCGCGGGGCAGAGGCCGTGCCATCGCCCAGTTGCTGACGGTGAGCTCCGCCGTGCTCCCCGCCGACACGGAAGCCGAACTCGTCCAGATCTTCGCCGAACACCGCCCCGCCCTGCTGCTCTGCCACGCGGGCTTCGCGGACGAGCCCGCCAAGGGCTTCGCGCTGGTACGCGGTCTGAGGTCACGCGGCTACGCGGGTCCGGTGATCTTCTACTCCGGGCGGATCACGCCCAACGACCGGGCCGCCGCCGGGGCGTTGGAGGCGGTCATCACCGACGACCTGACCGCCGTACCGGCGATCGCCGAGACCCTCACCTCAGGGACTCTCGCCCCAGGGGCCCTCACCCCCGGGCCGTTCGCCGACCAGCCGTTCGCCGCGCCTCGGTCCGCCGCACCGAGCGTCCCGCCAGCACGTCCGTCCGACGGGCGTCCTCGATGACGAACCGGCCGTCGATCAGGACGTACGGGATACCGGTGGGCAGGGTGCGGGGGCGGTCGTACGTGGAACCGGCCGCGACGGTGGCCGGGTCGAACAGGACCAGGTCGGCGCGGTAGCCCTCGCGGACCAGGCCGCGATCGGGCAGCCGCAGCCGGGCGGCGGGCCTGCCGGTCAGATGGGCCACGCACTCCTCAAGGGGCAGCACCCCCAACTCCCTGACGTAGCGGCCCAGATACTCGGGGAAGGTGCCGTACGCGCGCGGGTGCGGCTTGTCGCCGCGCAGGATGCCGTCGGAGCCGCCGGTGTGCACGCGGTGCCGCATGATGGCCCGGACGTTCTCCTCGTGGCCGACGTGCTGGAGGATCGTGGTGGCGAGCCGGTCCTCCAGCAGGAGCCGCCGGGCGGTCGCGAAGTCCGCGATCCTGCGCCCGACATGGGCGGCCAGCGAGCGCTCGCGCACCCCGGCGACCTCGATCACCGACCAGTCGACGGGGACGCCGTGGCTGCCGTCGGCGCCGTCCACCTCCATCACCCGGCGGATGCGCGCCGCCGTCGCGTCGTCGCGCAGCCGGGCCAGCGTCGCCTCGGGGCCGCCCTCGGTGGCCCAACTGGGCAGCATCGCCACGAGGGTTGTGGAGCCGGGGAGGTAGGGGTAGCTGTCCAGCGAGATGTCCGCGCCTGCGGCCAGGGCCGCGTCCAGCAGCGCCAGCAGTTCGGGGGCGCGGCCCTCGTTCTCCGGGAAGTTCATCGTGGCGTGCGCCAAGTGCAGCGCGCAGCGAGCCTGTTCGGTGAGCGCCACCATCTCCTCGTACGCCCGCAGCGCGCCCGCCCCGTACGACCTGTGGTGCGGGCAGTAGTAGCCGTCGTACGCCGCCACCACCCGGCACAGCTCGGTCAGTTCCGCGTCCGACGCGTACATCCCCGGCGTGTACGTCAGCCCCGACGACAGGCCCACCGCGCCCTGGGCCAGGCCGTCGGCGACCAGTTCCTTCATCCGTGCCAGCTCCGCCGCCGTGGCCGGGCGGTCCTCCCAGCCCAGCGCCAGCATCCGGACCGTGCCCTGCGGCACCAGATACGCGGCGTTGACCGCGATGCCCCGGTCCAGCCGGTCCAGGTACTCGCCGACGCTCCGCCAGTCGAACTCCACGTCCGAGCCGTCGCCGTTCCACCCCGCGATCTGGGCCCGCACCTGCGCCAACGTCCGGTCGTCGACCGGCGCGTACGACAGGCCGTCCTGGCCGAGGACTTCCAGCGTCACGCCCTGTGCCGCCTTCGCCTCGTGCGACGGGTCCCGCAGCAGCGCCAGGTCGCTGTGCGCGTGCATGTCGATGAACCCCGGCGCCAGCGCCAGACCCTCCGCGTCCACCACCCGCCTCGCGGTGAGCCGCCGCCCACCGTCCTTCCGCCGGATCTCCCCGACCCGGCCCCCCGCGAGCCCCACGTCCGCCACATACGACGCCGCCCCCGTTCCGTCGATGACGCGAGCGTCGCGGAACACGAGATCCATGGCGGGGCCTTTCATGTCGTCACGGTTGCCACTCATCACCGCCGGGCCTGGTCCTCAATCGCCGGACGGGCTGGTCCGGCGCTTCTGGCGCGCCCGCCCAACCGGCCGCCCGTGCCCAGGGTTCGGACCCGGTAGTCGTCCCGTTCGGGCACCGCATCCGGCGCGGGCCGCGGCACACCCCTTTCAGCCCGTCCGGCGATTGAGGACATGGGGGGCGGGCGGGTTAGAAGAAGGTGCGGATGTAGGCGGGGACGGTGGCGTCGGGGGCGGTGACCGGGATGAGGGGCCACTTGTCGAAGGTGGTGCAGGGGTGGGAGAGGCCGAGGGCGACCCAGTCGCCGACGGCGAGGGGGTCGGAGGCGGGCACGGCCAGCCAGGTGTGCTGGTCGGACAGGGCGGTGACGGTGAGCCCGTCCGGCGCCGGACGCGGACCGGCGTCGGCGCCGCGAACCGTCTGGACGGACGGCAGCCCGAGATCGTACGGCGCGTCGCGCTTCCCGGCGTTGAGGAACGCCTGGGTGGGGGAGGGCCGGGAGACGACCTGGGCCCAGAGCCGGAAGGCCGGTTCGAGGGCGCCCTCGTCCGGGACCCGGTTGAACGGCGTGCGCCGCCGGTAGTGGTCGTCGTCGTGCGTGACGTACGCCCCGGAGCGCAGCAGCTTCAGGACCGGCCGGGACATCGCGGGCACGTCCGCGAAGACCTCCGCGACGAGGTCGAACCAGGCGGAGCCCCCGGCGCTGACCACGATCTGCTCGGCGTCCCCGAAGAGCCCGTCGGCGTCGAGAGCGCCGGCGAGCGCGACCAGCCGCCGCAGCCACGCACGTACCCGCTCGGGGTCGGCGTCCGGCACCTCGCCCTCGTACCCGGCGACGCCGGTCAGCCGCAGCGTGCCGGTCGCGGCGACGGCCGCCGCGACGGCCGCGCACTCGTCCTCGGTCCTGACACCGGTCCTGGCGCCCTCGCCGCCCGCGAGCTCGACCACGACGTCCAGCCGCCGCCGCGTCCCGGCGTCCCGCAGCGCCGCGTCCATCAGCTCGACACCGCGCACGGAGTCGACGTACGTGACAACGGTGAGGCCGGGGTCGGCGTCGAGCTGACCGCCGATCCAGCGCAGCGCCACCGGGTCGACGACCTCGTTGGCGATGAAGATCCGCGGCACCCCGAACGCCCGGCACACGCGCGCCTGGTGGGGTACGGCGACGGTGATCCCCCAGGCGCCGCGCGCGAGTTGGTCGGCGAAGAGCTGCGGGGCCATGGACGTCTTGCCGTGCGGGGCGAAGGACAGGCCGTGTTGGGCGGTGTACCGCTCCAGCAGGTCGAGGTTATGCGCGAGGGCGGCCTGGGACAGGACGAGGACGGGCGTGGTGAAGCCGCCGTCGAAGAGGCCGCGGCGCTGGTCGGCCAGCTCGCCGACGGTCAGCCCCTCGGCGTCCGGCGGCAGCCCCTTGAAACGGTGGTCGACCCGCTCCTCGCGCAGCCCGGCCGCCAGCGCCGCCACCCGCTCGGCACCGGCACCGGCTCCCGTGCCGACCCCGGCCCCGGCCCCGCCCCCGTGTCCGCCCACGTCCGCCGTCATCGAACCTCCCGAGTTGCAACATATGCAACGGCCGTTGCATACAGTGATGCAAGCTGTCTAACATCCCCGCGAGTGCCTGGTCAACGGTGCTCCTGCCCACCAGGCCACCGCCGCTCCCGCCGCGGCCCGCAGAAGTGAGTGACCGCCGTGACCGTACCGACGAGCCCGAGCGCCGCCCCCGGCGCCGCCGACTTCGACGTCGTCTGCCTCGGCGAGTCCATGGTCACCTTCGTCCCCTCCCGCCCCGGCCGCCTCGCCGACGTGCCCGCCTTCCACCGCGCGATCGGCGGCGCCGAGTCCAACGTGGCCTGCACCCTGGCCCGCACCGGCCACCGCGCCCGCTGGATCAGCCGCGTCGGCGCCGACGGCTTCGGCGACCACCTCGTGGAGACCATCGCCGCGGCCGGGGTCGACGTCAGCGCCGTACAGCGCGACCCGCACCGCCCCACCGGCGTGTACTTCCGTACGGCGGGCGAGCGCGCCGTCGGTACGGACGCCCCCGCCGACCGGGCCGAGGTCGTCTACTACCGGGCCGGTTCCGCCGCCTCCGCGCTCGCCCCCGACCTCGTCGCCCGCGCCGACGCGTGGAGCGGCCGGGTGCTGCACCTCACCGGCATCACCGCCGCGCTCTCCGCGACCTGCGCGGAGCTGATGCGCGGCCTCACCCGCCGCGCGCCGGGACGCCCGCTGGTCTCCTTCGACGTCAACCACCGCCCGGCGCTGTGGCGCGACGCCGACCCCCGCCGCACGCTCGACCTCGCCCGCGGCTGCGACCTCGTCTTCGTCGGCGAGGACGAGGCGCAGGCCGCCTGGGGGCTGCCGGACGCGGCCGCGGTACGGGCCGCGCTGCCCGAGCCGCGGACGCTGGTGGTCAAGCAGGGCGAGGCGGGCGCGACCGTCTTCGACGGCGACGAACGCCGTCACGTCCCCGCCCTCGCGGTCGACGTCGTCGCGCACGTCGGCGCGGGCGACGCCTTCGCCGCCGGGTACCTGTCGGCGGCCCTGCGCGGCCTGCCCGTACGCGACCGCGTCAGGCACGGCCATGTGCTGGCCGCCGCCGCGCTGACCGAGCCGGGCGACCTCGGCACGCCGCCCGGCCGCGCCCGCGCCGACGCGCTGGTCGCCCTGGACGACGCGGCATGGGGGAGACTGCGGCTGGGCGCCGGGTGGACGGCGTCCGGAGAACGTGCGCCCACGACGACGGAGGAGGGACCGCGGTGAGCCAGACGGTCGACCGCGCGCTGAGCATCCTGCCGCTGCTGGCCGAGGGCCCGGCGGGGCTCGAACAGGTCGCCACCCGGCTCGACGTCCACAAGTCCACCGCGCTGCGGCTGCTGCGGACCCTGCACGAACACGGCCTGGTCTACCGGCAGCAGGACCAGCGCTACCGGCTCGGCGCCCGCCTGTTCGCCCTCGCCCAGCAGGCCATCGAGACCCTCGACATCCGCGGCATCGCCCACCCCCACCTCGCCGCGCTCAACGAACGCACCGGCCACACCGTGCACCTCGCGGTGTACGAGCAGGGCGAGGTCGTCTACATCGACAAGGTCGAGAGCCGCTATCCGGTACGGATGTACTCCCGGATCGGCCGCCCGGTCGCCATCACGGTCGCCGCCGTCGCCAAACTGCTCCTGGCCGACCTGCCCGAGCCCGAACGGCGCTCGGTGGCCGAGCAGTTGGAGTACCCCCGCTACACCGCGAAGTCCACGCCCGACGCCGCCGCGTTCCTCGCCGAACTGGCCCGCGTCCGCGAACAGGGCTGGGCCACCGACCTCGGCGGCCACGAGGAGTCCATCAACTGCGTCGGCGCGCCCCTGCGCGGTCCCGACGGCCGGGTCTGCGCCGCCATGTCGCTCTCGGCCCCCAATGTCGTCGTCCCCGCCGACGAACTGCTGCGCCTGCGCCCGCTGTTGCTGCGGACGGCCGAGGCCGTCACCCGCGACCTGTCGGGAAGCGCGCCCGCGCCCGCATCCGTACCCGTATCCGCGTCTGTACCCGTACCCGCATCCGCGTCTGTACCCGCACCAGATTCAGTGAAGGACAACTCCGCATGAGCAACGGCCAGAAGACCGCGATCGTCCCGGCCACCCACACGGCGCCGCCCGCCAAGTTTTCGCACGGCGTCCGCAAGGGGAATCTCCTCCAGGTCGCCGGCCAGGTCGGCTTCCTCCCGGCCGTCGAGGGCCAGCCCCCGACGCCCGCGGGCCCCGGCCTGCGCGAGCAGACCCTCCAGACCCTCGCCAACGTCCAGGCCGTCCTCGAAGCGGGCGGTGCCACCTGGGAAGACGTCATCATGATCCGCGTCTACCTCACGGACACGGACCACTTCGCCGAACTCAACGCCATCTACAACGAGTTCTTCGCCTCCCTCGTCGAGCCCCCCGCCGCCCGCACCACCATCTACGTCGGCCTCCCCGCCGGCCTGCTGATCGAGATCGACGCCCTGGCCGTCCTGGGGTGACGGCTCCTCCCGCGCGGGAGGAGAGCTTTCGGGGCGCGGGGAACGCGTCGGGGGCGCCCCCTGTCCCGAGGGTGCGGGACAGGGGGCGCCCCCTTGGAGCGGACTCCGTGTTACGGCATGCCGTGCACGTGGGCCCCGACGCTGTTGGACCATGCGTTGCCCGCCGAGGCGTCCCAGTTGGTGGACCAGGTCATGGCCCCGCGGATGGTGGGCCAGGTGGTGGACGGGTGGAAGGTCCCGCACCCGGTGCCCTTGGCGAGGCAGTCCAGCGCGTTGTTGACGACGGTCGGGCTGACGTAACCGGAGCCCGCGGCGCTGGTGGACGCCGGGGTGCCGATGCCGACCTGGGACGGGGAGAGCCCGGCCTGGATGGCGGTGCAGGCCAGGGTCGTGATGAAGTCCACCGTGCCCTGGCTGTAGACGCCGCCGTCGCAGCCGTTCATCGAACCGCTGTTGTAGTACTGGGTGTTGACGACGGTCAGGATGTCCTTGATCTTCAGCGCCGTGGCCAGGTAGTCACTGCCCGCCGAGAGCATGTCGATGGTCTGCGGCGCCATCGTGATGATGAGCGACGAGCCCGCCTTGGCGCTCAGCGCGCGCAGCGCCTGCGGCATGTAGGTGGTGTCGATGCCGTTCTCGAGGTCGATGTCGACGCCGTTGAAGCCGTACGTCTGCATCAGCGTGTAGACGCTGTTGGCGAAGTTGGTGGCCGAGGCGGAGTCACGGACCGAGATGGTGCCGTTCTGACCGCCGACGGAGATGATCACCTTCTTGCCCGCGGCCTGCTTGGCGGCGATGTCCGCCTTGAACTGCGCCGTGCTGTAGTTCAGCGCCGGGTCGAGGGTGAACGAGACCGCGCCGGGCGTGGTCGTCGCGTCCGCGAAGGCGACGGCGATGATGTCGTACTGGCTCTGCACCTGCGCGATGGTCTGCACGGTGGCGCCGTTGTTGAAGTTCTGCCAGTAGCCGGTGACCGCGTGCTTGGGGATGCTGCTGGTGGGCGGGCTGGTCGGCGGCGTCGTGGGAGGTGTCGTGGGCGGGGTGGTGGGAGGTGTCGTGGGGGGAGTGGTCGGCGGCGTCGTGGGAGGCGTCGTCGGCGGGGTGGTCGGCGGGGTCGTGCCCGTACCGCCGGGGCCCGACAGCGAGATGTCGTCCGCGAAGTACGCGGGCTGCGCGTACCAGCCGTGGGTGTAGATCGTCACGGACTTGGTGTTCGCGCCGGTGGTGAAGCTGACGCTGAGCTGCTGGTACGAGGAGGCCGACGGCGTCCAGGTGGACGGGTCGGTGCCGCCGGTGCCGGTCGCGCCCAGGTAGACGTACGAGCCCTGCACCCAACCGCTGAGCGTGTACTGGGAGTTGGGCTGCACGCTGACGACCTGGGAACACTGGCCGGTGTCGCTGCTGGTCGGGGTGGCCTTGAGGGCGGCGGAGCCGGAGTGCACCGGGCTGGAGACGGTGCTGCCGCTGCCCGCGGTGCAGGTCCAGCCGGAAAGGCCGCTCTCGAAGCCGGGGTTGGCGGCGAGGTTGGTGGTCGCGGCGCTGGCGCTGCCCATGTCGACGAGCGCGACACCGGTGCCGATCACCGCGGCGGCGCTCAGCCCCGCGATACCTCGGCGGAAGAACGTCGAGCGGACGAGCTTTGATCTGTGCTGGGCATGGCTCGCTTGATTCGCGTGCGATGCACGTTCCACGACTGCCTCCTGGGGGCAAGGAGTTGGGGGGTAGTGGGAGTGCGGTGGCGCATGACATGACGTACGGACGTGAACGGGTGACCTGAAGTGCCGACGTGCGGAGCAATGTGAAGCGCATGCAGAAAACAGATGACAGGGAGAAAGTTGGTCCAGACCAATTCGGTTGTCAAGACCTCCGCCGGACACCTGTCGTTCACCACTTCCGATCCGCAACTTTCCGCACCCAAGCCGCTACACATCGATAAGCTGACGACCGCGAATCGCCAGGTACCGGCCACCACCGGGCGCAGGAGGGGAGGTTCCGCATGCCGAGCGTCATCACCGTCACCTCTGACGATCTCTCGCTCTCGCTGGAAGAGCAGTTGACGCGCACCACGACCGCGCTCGACACGTACGGGCACCTCATCGCCCTGGCACCGGCCGAACCGGCCGACCCCGCCAGGCGCCGGATGCACACCGTGCGGTCCGCCCTCGAAGCCGACCGGATCGCGATCGTCCCCAGCCCGCTGCCCCCGCTGGCCATCGCCCTGCTGGCCGAGCAACTGCGCCAGCTCTCCGGCACCGACCTCGGCCCCGGCGTCCTCGCGGGCGCCGCCCGGCTGCTCACGTACTACCTGCACTCCGGCGCGCTGCTCGGCTCCGTCGCCAAGCTCGACCGCGTCCCGGTCGGCGTCGGCGCCCACGTCAAGTCCCTCGTGCCGGGACGGCACTTCGCCGTCGTCGCGCACCCCGAGCCGTACCTGGCCGAGGCCGAACCGGGCACCGTACCGCCGGGGCCCGGCTACCAGACACAGCTCGCCGTCGCGGGCAAGGGCGTCGACCCCGCCTGGGTCACCGGACCGCTCGCCAGCGGCTGGCGCGCCCAGCACCTGCGCGAAGTGCCGCTGCCGACCGACTCCCCACGCTGGTGGGGCACGTCCCGGCTGGTCGAATTCACCGCCTACATCGCCGATGTGGGCATGCTCTACCAACTCGTCACCTCGGTACGGCGCGACACCTGCACCTGGTGCGGGCTCGAAGTCATCGGTGACCAGTGCTTGTTCTGCGCCACACGGCTGGGGGATCGTACGGCTCCGGCGAAGCACGCCGCCGCCCGGCCGGGGCGCGAGGTCGAGACACCGCGCCGCCCCCAACTCGAACCCCACAAGCGATAGGTCCGCCCGCACATGAACTCACGTCAGCGTCGTGGTGTCGTCCTCCTCGTGATCTCCGTGATCTGCGCGGTGGCCGCCTTCGCGGGAGTGCTCGCCGTCGTCAGCGACGCGCGGTCACAGGTCGGACCGAAGGTCACCGCGTACGAACTCAGCGCCGACGTACCGGCGTACCAGGCGCTGACCGCGTCCCAGGTGCACCGGATCCGGATACCGAAGCGCTGGCTGCCGGACACCGCCGTACGCGATCTCGGCCAGCTCCAGGGAAAGATCGCCGCCGTGCCGCTGCGCAAAGGCTCGCTGCTCCAGTCCGACATGGTCGCCGCCCGGCCCGAACTCCAGGCCGGACAGATGGAGATCGCCATCATGATCGACGCCGAGACCGGCGTGGCGGGCAAGATCACCCCCGGCGCCCGGGTCAACATCTTCGCCACCTTCCAGGGTCGCAAGGACACCGACCCCGACGTCTCGAAGATCATCGTGTCCGGCGCGCAGGTCATCGACGTCGGCGAGATCAAGGCCTTCGACAAGAGCGAGAACGCCCAGCGGCTGTCCACCGAAGGCGTGCCGATCACCTTCGCGCTCAACGCCGGGGACGCCCAACGCGTCGCCTACGCCGAGTCGTTCGCGGAACACGTACGCCTCGCCCTCGTCGCCCCAGGTGACAGCTCCGCACCCTCGCAGACCGACCGCACGTACACCCTGAGCGGCGACGGCGGCACCGGAGGCAAGCCGTGACCGTACGCATCCTCGCCGGAACCGCCGACCCCGACGCCGCGCGCGCCCTGCTCGGCCTGCTCGGCCAACTGCCCGGCGCGGAACCGGCACCCGCGCTCGGTGACTCCACGGCGCTGCTCGAAACCCTCACGCGCGCCGCCGAGGCCGGGATCGACGAACTGCCCGAGGTCGTCATCGTGCAGGAGGGCATCGGACCGATGCCCGCACTCGACCTCATCCGCGACGTCGCCCTGCGCTTCCCCGCCATCGGCGTCGTCCTGCTCACCGCCGACCCCAGCCCCGCCGTGCTCGCCGCCGCCATGGACTCCGGCGCCCGAGGCGTCGTCGGATTCCCGCTCTCCTACGACGAGTTGGGCGCCCGCGTCGAAGCCGCCGCCACCTGGTCGGCCGGCGTCCGCAGACACCTCGGCCCGCAGCGCGCCCTGCCCGCCGTCGCCGGCGGCACCCTCATCGCCGTCGCCGGGGCCAAGGGCGGCGTCGGTACCACCGTCACCGCCGTCCAACTCGCCCTCGCCGCCCACGCGTCGGGCCGCTCCACCGCCCTGGTCGACCTCGACCTCCAGGGCGGTGACATCGCCTCCTACCTCGACGTCCAGTTCCGCCGCTCTATCGCCGACCTCGCCGACATCGCGGACGTCTCCTCCCGGGTCCTGCACGACGCCATGTACGTCCACGAGTCCGGCCCCGCCCTGCTGCTCGCCCCCGCCGACGGCGAACGCGGCGAGGACGTCACCGACCGCTCGGCCCGCCTCGTCCTCGCCGCGCTCCGGCAGCGCTACGAAGTCGTCGTCGTGGACTGCGGCACCCAGATGACCAGCGCCAACGCCGTCGCCGTCGAGGTCGCCGACGCCGCCGTCCTCGTGCTCACGCCCGACGTCATCGCCGTGCGCGCCGCCAAGCGCATGGTCCGCATGTGGGACCGGCTCCAGATCCGCAAGCCCCAGGACACCACCGCCGTCGTCAACCGCCACACCCGCGGCACCGAGATCCAGCCGTCGCTGATCGGCCGCATCACCGGCACCCGCATGGCGACCTCCGTCATCCCCGCCGGATTCCGCGAACTCCAGGCCGTCATCGACGCCGGCCGCCTCCAGGACCTCGACGCCCGCTCCACCGTCAAGGCCGGAATCTGGGCACTGGCAGGGGAGTTGGGCCTGGTCAGCGGCGCGACGCTGCCCGCCGCACGCGGGAAGAAGCAGCGCCGCGAGCGGTCCGAACGCGGCGACCGGGGCCAGGTCACCCTCGAAACCCTCGGCATGACGCCGATCATCCTCATCACCCTGCTGCTCATCTGGCAGGCGGTGCTGGCCGGTTACACCTTCACGCTCGCGGGCAACGCCGCCGATCAGGCGGCCCGGGCCGCGGCGGTGGGTTCCGACGCCTCCGCCGCCGCGAGCAGCGACCTTCCCAGCGCGTGGGGGCCAGGCGACACCTCGGTCAGCCGCGCGGACGGCACCGTCTCGGCGACCGTCACCCTCAAAATGCCCCTCCTCATCCCCGGCATCGGCGACTTCGTCCCCATCTCGGGCCACGCGAAGACGCTGGACGAAACGGCCAAGCGATGAAGCGCTCCCGCCGCCGGGCCCCCGCAGCCCGTACCTCCGCCGTGCGCGCGGTTCCCCGCGCCCCTTCGGGGCCCTCCCGGCGCGGGTTCGGGGGCGGCGCCCCCGAGAGGCACCGCGGGCCCGCCCGGGACCGGGGAGTGGCGTCGCTCGAATACCTCGGAATGCTCCCGTTCCTGCTCCTGATCGCCCTCGCGGGCATCCAACTCGGCCTCGTCGCGTACTGCGGCGAACAGGCCGGCACAGCGGCCCGTACGGCGGCCAGGACCGCCGCGCAGGCGGGCCCGAACGGGGGAGAGGCGGCCGGCCAGCAGGCCGGCCAGGCGGCGGTGAGCGACTGGCTGACCGCGACGATCCGGTTCACGACGTCCGACACGACGACCGTGACCGCGCAGGCCACGGTGAAGGTCCCGTCCGTCCTGCCGGGCGTCAGCTTCTTCGACCCCGTGAAGCGCTCCGCCACCATGCCGAAGGAGGACACGACACGATGAGCCTCCGTGCCCGCCTCGCCGTCGAAGAGGCGACCCCGCAGACGCAGGAAGGCCACATGGTGGCCGTCTACCGCGCGAAACTGCTCCAGGAGATCGACCTCGCGGAGATGTCGGCGCTCGCGCCGGGCGAGCGCAGGGCCCGGCTGGAACGGGTGCTCGGCCACATCATCAGCCGCGAGGGCCCGGTGCTGTCCACGGCGGAACGCGCCGCGCTGATCCGCCGCGTGGTGGACGAGGCGCTCGGCCTCGGCATCCTGGAACCGCTGCTCGAAGACCCCACCGTCACCGAGATCATGGTCAACGGCCCCGACAAGATCTACGTCGAGCGCGGCGGCCGGGTCGAGGCGGTCGCCGCCCGCTTCTCGTCGGCGGAACAGCTCCTCCAGACCATCGAGCGGATCGTCTCCACCGTCAACCGCCGTGTGGACGAGTCGAATCCGATGGTCGACGCCCGGCTGCCGTCGGGCGAGCGCGTCAACGTCATCATCCCGCCGCTGTCGCTGACCGGACCCACGCTCACCATCCGCCGCTTCCCGCGCGCGTACACGCTCCAGGAGCTGATCGCGCTCGGGACGCTGGACGAGCACATGCTGTTGCTGCTCTCGTCGTTCGTACGCGCGAAGTGCAACATCATCGTCAGCGGCGGCACGGGCTCGGGCAAGACCACGCTGCTCAACGCCCTGTCCGGGCTGATCCCCGACGGCGAGCGGATCATCACGGTCGAGGACGCGGCCGAACTCCAGCTCCAGCAGGAGCATGTGATCCGGCTGGAGTCGCGCCCGCCCAACGTCGAGGGCGAGGGCCGGATCACGATTCGCGACCTCGTACGCAACTCCCTGCGGATGCGCCCCGACCGGATCATCGTCGGTGAGGTCCGCGGCGGCGAGACCCTCGACATGCTCCAGGCGATGTCCACAGGACACGACGGCTCACTGGCCACCGTGCACGCCAACTCCGCCGAGGACGCGGTGCTCAGGCTCCAGACGCTCGCGTCGATGAGCGAGGTCAAGATCCCCTTCGAGGCGCTGCGCGACCAGATCAACAGCGCCGTGGACGTCCTCGTCCAGCTCAACCGCCACATCGACGGCACCCGCAGGATCGGCGAGATCGCCGTCCTGTCCTCCCGCGGCCGTGACGTCTTCCGCCTCACCTCCGCGACCCGCTTCCGCGCGGAACCACTCGGCGTCGACCGCATCGTCCGCGGCTGGTACGAACACCGGCCCGTCCCGCGCGAGATCGCCGAGCGGCTCTACCTGTCCGGGGAACACGTACCCGCCGCCTTCGGCATCGGCGCGAGCGAACTCGAACTCGACAGCAGGGAGGCGAAGTGACCGCCATTCCGCAAGAGTTGACGGCGGTCGCGGCCCCGCCCGGCAGCGGTCTTCCACACCTGGCAGCGAGCCCCGGATTCGCCTCGGGACCGTACCCGCTGCTCGTCCTCGGCGTCAGCGTGCTCGCCCTCGCACTGGCCGTGTGGGGCGGCCACGCCTGGCGCGGCGGCAGGGCCGACCGGGCCGCGCTCGTCGACCGGCTCGCCGGCGACTTCGGCGGCGGCCCCCGCGAATCGGCCTTCGCCGGACTCGACCGCCGCGTACGCCGCTACGCCTGGGGCCAGCGCCTCGCGGGCCGACTGGCCGCCACCGGGACCAACTTGACGCCAGGTCAGTTCACCGCGGCCGCGATCGGCGTCGTCCTCGTCGCGTGGGTGCTCGCCGCGGCGGTCCTCGCCCCCTTCTTCGGGCCGATCGCCGCACTCATCGCGGGCTGGTCCGCGTACAGCTTCCTGGAGTGGCGCCGCCGCGTCCGTACCGAGCGCTTCATCGCCCAACTCCCCGAGCTCGCACGCGTCCTGGCCAACGCCACCCAGGCCGGGCTCGCCCTGCGCACCGCCGTCTCCATGGCGGCGGAGGAGCTGGACGCGCCCGCGGGCGAGGAGCTGAAGCAGGTCGCGGACGCGATGGCGGTGGGCCACTCCATCGAGGACGCGCTGGCCGAGCTGCAACAGCGGCTGCCCAGCCGCGAGTTGGTCGTGCTGGTCTCCACGCTGGTGCTCTCCAGCCGCGCGGGCGGCTCCGTCGTCGAGTCGCTGCGCAACCTCACGGTCACCCTGGAGGAGCGCAAGGAGACCCGGCGCGAGATCCGCACCCAGATGTCCCAGGTCACCGTCACCGCCTACGCGGTCCCGGTCATCGGCATCGGCTCCCTGCTGCTCCTCAACCAGATCATGCCGGGCTCACTCAGCGCCATGACCGGCTCCACCGTCGGCCGGATCTGCGTCCTGGTCGCGCTGGGCCTGTACGTGGTCGGCTTCGCGCTGATCCGCCGGATGTCGAGGATCGACGTATGACCGCGACCGTGCACACCTCACGCGGCAACCGGCCGGTGACCGGAGGGAATTCCCGATGCTCCTGATCGGCCTCGTCCTGGCGGCTGTCGTCGCCGCGGGCGTCGTCGGCGTCGTCCACGCCGTCGCACTCCTGCGCGCCGACGTGAAGCTCCCCGACGACCTGGCCCTCGCCCTGGAAGTCGGCAGGACCCGGACGACCCGTACCGGCAACGCCATCGACCGGATCGGCATCCGCTGGGCGCCGATGGTGATGCGGATGATGGGCCCGGCCCGGATCGCCAAAATGCGCGCCCGGATCGACCACGCGGGCCACCCGCACGGCCTCACCGTGGAGCGCTACGCCGCCCGCCGCGCCGTCTACGGCGGCCTCGGCGGCTTCGCGGCCCTGCTGCTGCTCGTCCAAGGGCACTGGATCCTGGCCCTGTTGCTCGCCGCGTACGCCTGGTGGTGGGCCGACCTCGGCATCTGGCTGGCCGTCCGCCGCCGCCGCGACGACATCGAACGCACCCTCCCCGACTTCCTCGACGTCCTCGCCGTCGTCGTCAGCGCGGGCCTCGGCTTCCGCCAGGCCCTGGAACGCGTCAACGCCGTGTACCAGGGCCCCTGGTCGGACGAGATCCGGGTCGCCCTGCGTCAGATGGACGTCGGCGTCAGCCGCCGCGATGCCTTCGACCAGCTCCGCAGGCGCAACCGCAGCGACCAGGTCGGCCAGTTCGTCACCGCCCTCCAGCAGGGCGAGGAACTGGGCGCCCCGATCGCCCGCACCCTCCTCCAGATCGCCAACGACATGCGCCGCACCGAGGCCCAGAACGCCCGCCGCCGCGCCGCCCGCATGGTCCCGCGCGCCACCGGCGTCATCACCACCATCCTCGTCCCGGCGACCATGATCCTGCTGATCACCGGCACGATCATGGGCTCCCACATCCAGTTCGGCGACACTTTCGGCAGCGGCGGATGACGGGGCGGATGACGGTCGTGGCCGCCGGACGCGGCGGGCGCGTGACCGGTGACGATGAGCGGAGACGGCGGCCGATGACCGGAGATGAGCGGTTGATGACCTGGCGATTACCGTGATCCGCTGGCCACACAGTGTGATCAACCGGCATGCTGTAAGCGCCAATTGGCGCAGAACGGGCTGCGGATGTCCGAGGTTCGGGTGTACCTTTGCATTCGCAACCATATTTGCACCTGCAATCAGAACCGATCCGCTGCGGACGGCAACACGACCAGCGAGAGGCGGTGCGCCGTGGACACCTACCCCGACAGGTGGAACGCGGCCGTCGCACGCATCCGTCAGGTGACGAAGAATGGGGCGAACGATGATGAACAGGTGGGTAGTCCGGCGCTACACGGACACCGAGATCTGGCTGCGCGACCGCACGGACAGACTCGCGGCCCGGATCGCCGACCGGTCGGCGGACGGGTCGGCCGACAGGGGTCAGACGTCGTTCGAGTATCTCGGGATCGCGGTGGTGATCGCGGTGATCATCGGAGTGCTGGCGGGGACGACGGACATCGGCACGAAGATCAAGGACAGCATCAACTCGATGATCGACAAGATCACCGCCGGAAACGGCAAGTAGGCCGGTTCGGGGATGACCGCGGTCAGACCCTCGGCATCTACATCGTGTCCATGGCCGCGCTGTTCTTCCTGGCCTTCGCGTACTTCGCGGTCGGCCAGGCCGCGGTCGTCCGCAACTCCGCCCAGACCGCGGCGGATTCGGCGGCGCTTGCCGCCGCTCGCGCGGACCGTGATGCCGCGTCCGCCGACTTCCTCGCCGCACTGACCTCGGGCGACCTCGTCCAACTGGGCAAACTGCTGGCGAATTTGGGGGCGCACGACGCGGAGGCGTGCGCTGCCGCGTCCTCGTACGCCGGGCAGAACGATGCCGCCGTGGACGCTCCGGACGGCTGCGGCCGGGCCTCCGGCGTACCGCTCGGATACACCGTCTCCGTCACGACCCTGGGCACGGTCGGCACCTCGGTGGTCGACGGCACCGAGACCAAGCACGCCAAGGCCACCGCCACCGCGGTGGTCGAACCGCGCTGCGGACTTGGCGACAAGGACGGCAACGCGATCGGATTCATCTGCAACGGCGACCATGTGACGGTCGATCCGACGGCGGGCGGCTTCGTGCTGGACCTGTCGACCTTCTACACCGTCCACTTGAGCAAGTGACGGCGGCCGAGCGATGAGGGAACGGGGAACGATGCGATACGGGCGCAGGGCGACGATTGCGGTGGCGTTCGCCGCCGGTGCCGCCATCACGCTGGCGGGTTGCGGTGGCGGAGGCGGCGGCGGTGACAAGGCGGACAACAAGCCGTCCACCTCCGCGAGCGCGTCGAAGAACCCTGGATCGAGTGGCGGTGACACCGCCGCGCCGAGCGCCACCGCGACCCAGATCCTCGCCCAGATCAAGGGCGAGAGGGACATCGAGGTCACCATCAACTCGGCCGTGCGGGACTCCGGCGGATTCGTCACGGTCCAGGGGGTTGTCACCAACAACGGCACGAACATCTTCAACGCGGACAACTGGGTCGGCAACGAGACCGCGCTGTCCTCGTCCGGCGCGTCCGTCGCGGGCGCGGTCCTCGTCGACGAAGCCGGAAAGAAGCGCTACTACGTACTGCGCGACACGGACGGCAAGTGCCTGTGCACGATGAAGCTGCTGAGTGTCCAGCCCAAGGAATCCCGCCCGTTCTTCGCCCAGTTCCCCGCCCCGCCGGAAGCCACTACCCAAGTGTCGTTCGAGCTGCCGACGATGCCGCCCGCGAAGATCACGATCTCGGAGGGGTGAGGACGATGAAGCGCAACGCGTCGCCGCCCGGGGCGGCATCCCGCGCCGGAGGTCAGCGGGCCGCCCTGTCCGCGGGTGTGGTGATCGTGCTCGTGCTGGCCGCCGGGACGGTGGCCGGGGGGACCGCGGCCGTGGCCGACACGAATCCGCCGCCCACGGCCGGTGACAGCACGCCGACGGCCCCCGTGCGGATCGACCCGACCTCGCCAGGACTCAGGCTGCCGGAGGGCTCGACGCTGGCGCCGGCGAAGGTGCTGGACATCGTGTCCGTGACGGACGAGTCGTCGACGAAGGCGAGCCAGCCGGAGCAGCGGCAGGAGACGTCGAACTCGACGGTCACCTACGCGCTCCAGTCGGAGGTGCTGTTCAAGAAGGACAGCGCCGTGCTGTCGCCCACGGCGACCTCGCGGATCCAGGCCATCGCGGACGACATCACCGCACGCCATGTGACGTCACCCATCCGGGTGTTCGGGTTCACGGACAATCTCGGCAGCTCCGAGCACGGCATGGTGCTCTCGAAGCAACGCGCCGACGCCGTTTACCAAGTCCTGGCAACGGAAATGGGCAGCGCCGGTGACCCGTCCCACACGTTTCAGGTCCGTGGGTACGGCGAGGATTACCCGATTGCCGACAATTCGTCCGAAACCGGACGCAGCCAGAATCGCCGCGTCGAGATCACTTTCACGCCACCTGCCGCGTAACGTGCTGAGCGGTCGCTCTGACGCGGTACGGTGTAACTCCCCCCCTCGGGCCGGTTCGCTCTCCCCCCCCTGCGAACCGGCCCGTTTTTCTTTTCCCGCACCCGCGCCCGCACCGCACCTGGCACCGCACGCGCGCGGCCCCCATAGGCCGCCCCCGCAGGGTCCCCCCGAACGCCCCCTCAGCCCGTCTCCACCCCCGCCGCCCGCAGCGGCCGGTAGGCCAGCCCCAGGCCGCGGTAGAGCCGCAGCGCCGGGGCGTTGGAGTCGTCGACGATCAGGGCGGCGGTGCCGTGAACGGCCAGCGCCTCCGCGACGACGAGCGCGCAGACCTCGCGGGCCAGCCCCCGGCCGCGCGCCGCCGCGGCGGTCGCGACCCCCGCCACGTACCCGACCGTCGGCGCGCACCAGGTGAGCGCGGCGACCGCGGCCAGGCGCCCGTCCACGCGGGCCCCGGCCCACCGGTCCCGCGCGCCGGGTCGGCCGGGGTAGGCGTACGAGGCGGGGAAGGCGGTGTCCAGCAGGGCACCCACCTCCGGGGCGGCGCTGTCCGGAAGCCACCGCGCGGAACCGTCTCCCGAGGGGACGGGCCCGACCGGCGGCCCCGTACGGTCCATCCAGCCGAAACCGGCCACCGGCCGCAGCGAGGGCACCGCGCGCACGAACGTGTCGATCAACTCCCGGTCGCCGAGCGGCCGATAGCTCGGGCCGACCTCGCGCAGCACCTCGCGTACGAGCGGGACGGCGTCGTCCGCGGGGCCGGTGACCGCGAGCCGGTCGAGCAGCGACAGATTCGGCGCCGCCACCGCGACCGCCGCGCCGCGGACGAAGGCCCGGCCCGCGCTCAGATCCTGCGCCGCCCAGCGGCACAGCGAGTCGTCGGTGGGCAGGTCGCGGAGGCGGCCGATCTCGTGGGTGGAACGGGCGGAAGAGGTCGCGGGCATTCCGCATGCCTATCAAGGAGATGCGGGCCGCCGCATCGTAGATTGCCCGCATGCGGAACAAAACGGCGAAAAGCCGCCGGTATTCGCTCACCGGCACCGCCCTGACCTGCCTGGTCCTGGCCACCCAATCCGCCTGCTCGGTCGGCGCCGGAGCCCCGGACGGCTGGCGCTATCTGCGGGCCGACCCGCTGGCGGTCGCGGTCCCCAAGACCTGGCAGGACGTGCGCGGCGGGGCGGTGCTGCGCGGCCCTGACGGCCGTACGGACGCCGAGGTCGCCGTCAGCGCCAATCCGGGCGCCGGCGGTCCCCCCGACAAGGCGACGGCCACCGCCCTCGCCACCGCCCGCAAGGAGTCGCTGGACTTCGACGGCCAGCCCGGCCAGGTCCTCAGCTACGTCCAGGCCGCCCCCGACGGCCGCCCCGCCGCCCGCGTCGAGGTCCGCCTGCACGACTACGAGGGCCACCCGGTCACCGTCCGCGCCTGGACGGCCGACGGCGCGGCCGACCCGATGCTCCTGCGCCGGATCATCGACAGCATCGAATTCGCCACCGACCCGAACCGCTAGGGCGTGTCCGGCCCCTCGCCCACGTCCGCCGCCAGCCGCACCCCCTTGCGCACCCCCCACCGCGCCAGTGCGCCCGCCTCCGCCTCCAGGACGTGCCGGGCCAGCAGCCGGGGGCGGCCGACGCGGCCGGGCGGCATCGTACGGACGGCCAGGACGCGCAGCCGGCGGTCCAGATAGGCGACGTCGATCGGAAACCGCATCCGTACGGTGTGCACGCTGGAGGCCGGGGTCAGCAGCAGGGCGCCCTCGATCCCGTCCAGGCCGAGCAGTCCGCGGGTCCGCGCCCGGTACGACGCGGCGACCCGCAGCGGCACCTCGGCGTCGGGCGTCCGCAGCGTGCCGTCACCGTCTCGCCAACGTCGGCGCATGGCCACTCCCCGGGGTGCTCGATCAGGCGGCAGGTGACGCGGTACGGGCCCCGTTACGGGTCCGCGGCGGCCGTGTACGGTCGGCCCGGTGCATGTCTATCCGATCGTGGCCGCCGCCGTGTGGGGAATCGTCAGCGGCCTGCCGCTGCCGCGCGCCGCCTACCGGTTGGCCGTCCCCTCAGGTGAGCCGTGGGCGGCGCACTGCCCCGAGGGTCACCCGCTGCCCGAGGGCATACGCGGCTGGCTCGGACCGGCGCGCTGCCCGCGCTGCGCCGAGCGCGGCTCCTACGGCTCCTACGGGCCCGCCGTCGTCCTCGCCCTCGTGTGCGCGCTCGCCTGCGCCGGACTGGCCGTCAGGGTGGGCGCCCACCCCGAACTCGTCGTCTGGCTCCTGCTGGTGCCGGTCGGCCTCGTCCTCGGCCGCGTCGACCTCAAGGTCTTCCGGCTCCCGGACGTCCTCACCTTCCCCGCCTTCCTCGGCACCGCCGCGCTGCTCGGTCTCGCCGCCCTGCTCCCCGATCACCGGGGCTCCTGGCCGCGCGCCCTGTTCGGCGCCCTCGCCGTCGGCTTCGTCTACTTGCTCCTCTTCCTCGTCAACCCCGCCGGCATGGGCTTCGGTGACGTCAAACTCGCCCCCACCCTCGGCCTCGCCCTCGGCTGGTACGGCTGGCCCACCGTCTTCACCGGCACGTTTCTCGGCTTCGCCCTCGGCGCCCTCATCGGCCTCGCCCTCATCGCCACTCGGCGCGCCACCCGCAAGACCCCACTGCCGTTCGGGCCCTTCATGCTCCTCGGCACCCTCACCGCCCTCCTGCTCACCCCCTGAGCCCCCCTCAGACCCCCGCCCCCCTGTCCGCCCGCCCTCCGCAAGACGATGCCCCCCCAGGGGCGCGGGGAACTGCGCGCTCAGCCCCCACCGGCCCGGTGGTCGGGAGACCACCGAACTGCCCCTCCGGGCCCGGTGGTGACCCGCAGCCATCGCCGTGGCCGGCCGCGCAGTTCCCCGCGCCCCTGAAAACTCGGCATACCGCCCGGCGCAGCCGCGCAGGCCCGGGGCCCGAGCCCCGACAGAAAGGGGGGTGCCCCCCTCCGCCCGGTGAGGGGCGAAAGGGGGCACCCCCTTTAAACGGAAGCGAGCCGCAGGCTAGGCCTCGCTGCTGACCGACCAGAGGTTGACCCCCTCCGGCTCCACCGCGTGCGCGTCGATGGAGGAGAGCTCCTCGGCGGTGAGGGGGGCGGCGCCGACGGCGGCGACGTTGGCCTCGAGCTGGGCGACGGAGGAGGCGCCGATGAGGGCGGAGGTGACGCGGGGGTCGCGCAGGACCCAGGACAGGGCGAGCTGGGCGAGCGACTGGCCGCGCGCGGCGGCGATGTCGTTGAGGGCGCGCAGCCGGCCGATGGTCTCGTCGTTGACGAGGCCGGGGTTGAGGGACTTGCCCTGGGCGGCCCGCGACCCCTCGGGGATGCCGCCGAGGTAACGGTCGGTCAGCAGCCCCTGGGCGAGCGGCACGAAGCCGATGCAGCCCATGCCCTCCTCCTCCAGGACGTCCAGCAGACCCTCGTCCTCGATCCACCGGTTGATCATGGAGTACGAGGGCTGGTGGATCAGCGCGGGCACCCCCAGTTCGCGCAGGATGCGCGCGGCCTCGCGCGTACGGTCGGGACCGTACGAGGAGATGCCGACGTAGAGCGCCTTGCCCTGCTGGACGGCGGTCGCCAGCGCGCCCATCGTCTCTTCGAGGGGCGTGTCGGGGTCGAAGCGGTGGGAGTAGAAGATGTCGACGTAGTCGAGGCCCATGCGGGACAGGGACTGGTCGAGGGAGGACAGCAGGTACTTGCGCGAGCCCCATTCCCCGTACGGTCCGGGCCACATGTCGTAGCCCGCCTTGGTGGAGATGACCAGTTCGTCGCGGTAGGGCCGGAAGTCCTGGGCGAAGAGGGTGCCGAAGTTGGCCTCGGCGGCGCCGTACGGCGGGCCGTAGTTGTTGGCGAGGTCGAAGTGCGTGACGCCGAGGTCGAACGCGCGGCGCAGGATGGCGCGCTGGGAGTCCAGGGTGCGGTCGTCGCCGAAGTTGTGCCACAGACCCAGGGAGACGGCGGGGAGCTTGAGGCCGCTGCGGCCGGTCCTGCGGTACTCCATCGAGTCGTAGCGCTCGTCGGAGGCGCGGTAAAGGGAACGAATATTCACGGTCTCTGCTTATCACGCGGGGGTGTCGGCCCCGCCTCCCCGGTTCGTCCGCGAGCCCTTGTGCGCAGTAGTGTGGCCGCCGGGCGACAGGCCCAGGAGGGGCTGGTGTGCGATGAATCTGCGCGACCTGGTGTACGGGCTGTACTCCCGCAGGGTGGAACGCCGGCTGGACGTGGCGCAGGGCCCCAAGCACATCGGCGTGATCCTGGACGGCAACCGGCGCTGGGCCAAGGCGTCCGGCGGCAGCCCCGAGCAGGGGCACAGGGCCGGGGCCGACAAGATCTCCGAAATGCTCGGCTGGTGCGAGGAGACCGGTGTCGAGGTGGTCACGCTGTGGCTGCTGTCCACCGACAATCTGGACCGCCCCGCCGACCAGTTGGTGCCGCTGCTGGGCATCATCGAGGACGCGGTGCGTGAACTGGCCGCGACCGGCCGCTGGCGCGTGCACCACGTGGGCACCATGGACCTGCTGCCCGCGCACACCCAGTCGGTGCTCAAGGAGGCCGAGCAGGAGACGCACGCGCTCGGCGGCCTGCTGGTGAACGTGGCGGTGGGCTACGGCGGCCGGCAGGAGATCGCCGACGCCGTACGGTCGCTGCTGCACGAGCACGCGGGGCGCGGCACCACCATCGAGGACCTGGCCGAGATCCTGGACGTCGAGCACATCTCGGAGCACCTCTACACGCGCGGCCAGCCCGACCCGGATCTGGTGATCCGCACCTCGGGGGAGCAGCGGCTGTCCGGCTTCATGCTCTGGCAGAGCGCCCACTCGGAGTACTACTTCTGCGAGGTCTTCTGGCCCGCCTTCCGCAAGGTGGACTTCCTGCGGGCGCTGCGCGACTACGCGGCCAGGCACCGGCGCTACGGCACCTGACGACTCCGTACCGGCGCGCCGGTACGGAAGACCCCGTGGAGCCCCTGCCGCGCGGGGCGCGGTGTGGGCCGTACGGGGGGCGTGGGGGCGGCCTGAATCCGGTGCCGCGAGGGCTCGACGACGGCGTGCGGAGGCCGGTTTCTCCCGCGTAATGGCCGGTGAGCGGTCGGTGACCGGGCGATGACCGTCGGATGACTGTCATATGCATTCGCATGGGCAACGGTTTTCCAGGGCATATCACTGGGAGACCGGCATCCGGCCCATGGTTGCCGGTACCGCAGTTCGACCTCTCCCGAGGGGGTTCGTCCACACGTGGTGACCAGCAAGAATCGCCGTGACAACGACCGGCGCACGTACGTACTCGACACCAGCGTGCTGCTCGCAGACCCCAATGCCATCGCCCGCTTCGACGAGCACGAGGTTGTGCTGCCGGTCGTCGTGGTGACGGAGTTGGAAGCCAAGCGCCACCACCCGGAACTCGGCTACTTCGCCCGCCAGGCGTTGCGGCTGCTGGATGAGTTCCGGATCCGCTACGGCCGTCTGGACGCACCGATTCCGATCGGTGACGTCGGTGGCACGCTGCGTGTCGAGCTCAACCACTCGGATCCCGGGGTGCTCCCCGCCGGATTCCGGCTCGGTGACAACGACTCGCGCATTCTGGCGGTCGCCCGCAATCTGCAGGCCGAGGGGTACGACGTCACCGTCGTCTCCAAGGATCTGCCGCTGCGGGTGAAGGCGTCCTCCGTCGGCCTGCTGGCCGAGGAGTACCGGGCCGAGCTGGCGATCACCTCGGGCTGGACGGGAATGGAGGAACTGCTGGTCGGGGCGGACGAGGTGGACACCCTCTTCGCGGAGGAGTCCATCGCGCTGCCCGAAGCGGCCGAGCTGCCGGTGCACACCGGCCTGGTGCTCCAGTCCGAGCGCGGCAAGGCGCTGGGCCGGGTCACCGAGGACGGCCGGGTGCGGCTGGTGCGCGGCGACCGCGAGGCGTTCGGCATCCACGGCCGCAGCGCGGAACAGCGGATCGCGCTCGATCTGCTGCTCGACCCCGACGTCGGCATCGTGTCGATGGGCGGGCGCGCGGGTACCGGCAAGTCCGCGCTGGCCCTGTGCGCGGGCCTCGAAGCCGTCCTGGAGCGCCGTCAGCACCGCAAGGTGATGGTCTTCCGGCCGCTGTACGCGGTCGGCGGCCAGGAGCTGGGCTACCTGCCCGGCAGCGAGGCGGAGAAGATGAGCCCCTGGGCTCAGGCCGTCTTCGACACGCTGTCGGCCGTGACGTCCAAGGAGGTCATCGAGGAGGTCGTGGCGCGCGGCATGCTGGAAGTGCTGCCGCTGACCCACATCAGGGGCCGTTCGCTGCACGACGCCTTCGTGATCGTCGACGAGGCCCAGTCGCTGGAGCGGAACGTCCTGCTGACCGTCCTGTCGCGGATCGGCGCCGGATCGCGGGTGGTCCTCACCCATGACGTGGCGCAGCGCGACAACCTCCGGGTGGGCCGTTACGACGGTGTCGTGGCGGTGGTGGAGAAGCTGAAGGGCCATCCGCTGTTCGCCCACATCACCCTCAACCGCTCCGAGCGGTCGCCGATCGCCGCTCTCGTCACCGAGATGCTGGAGGACGGCGGGGCCTGACCGGGGCACGGCCCCCGAATGGCGGGGGGCCTGAAGTGTCCGGATTTACTGAGTGATAGCGTGAGTTGAGGCTGCTGCGCCCGGCGTGAAGGGCGCAGCAGCCTAGCGTTTTACGGGGTCCGCCGCTCGGATTTACCCTCCTCCGCAGCGTGTGAGCTTTGCCACTCAACCGGAAATTGCCGCGCGGCGTCCGCGTACGGCAGGGTGTGAGGCTGTCAGGCCCCGCTTATGGCACTCCTACACCCTCAGGGGTGTGGGAACAGCAGCTCCACACAAATCCACATCGACCGCCATGAGCCGCCCGAGCACCACGCGGGACTCCTCCGGGAGTTCGCACCGGGCCAGTGCCCCCGTGACCGACCGGCCCGTATTGGCGGACCGGCAGGAAGGGGACCGTGCCAGGGGCACGATTTCGTCCGTGAGGTCACCCATCGGGCGATGCTGGAAGGAAACCGTGTGAGCCGGATCTCGGTCCGGGGACTCGCGGTGGCTTCGGCCACTGCGGTCACCACTGTGGGCGCCGTCGTAGGCGTCGCGTCGGGCGCCGACCAGGGCTCTTCCGAGCCTGTCGAAGCAGCCGGCACGACGACCCTCCTTGCGGACATTCCCGCTGGGCAGCAGATTCAGCAGGCTTCGCTGACCGAGCAGGTGCAGGCGCAGTCGGACGCCGCCGATGCCACGGCCCGGCAGTCCGCTGAGCAGACCGCCCGCGTCCAGGCGGCCAAGGACGCCGCCGCCAAGAAGAAGGCGGCGGACGAGGCGGCTGCCAAGGAGAAGCAGCGCAAGCTCGAAGAGGCCGCCAGCCGGGGCGGTGGCGACTCGCGTGCCACGTTCCCCGTCACGGCCTCGTACACGGTGGCGCAGGTCAAGGCGATGGCGCAGACCATCGTCGGCGGCGACCAGTTCGCGTGCTTCTCCAACATCGTCTCCCGCGAGAGCGGCTGGAACTACACGGCGACCAACCCCTCCTCCGGGGCGTACGGCCTGGTTCAGTCCAACCCCGGTTCGAAGATGGCCTCGGTCGCCTCGGACTGGCGGACCAATCCGGCCACGCAGATAAAGTGGGGCCTCAACTACATGAACAGCCGGTACGGCAGCCCCTGCGGCGCCTGGTCGTTCTGGCAGAGTCACAACTACTACTGAGCCGACGGCGCCCAGCCGTCAGGCGGCAGTGCGCGGTATCTCTCCGCAAGCCCCCGAGCCCTCAGGGCCGGGGGCTTGTGCGTGTCCCGGAACGGGGTAGGCGCGGGGAGGATGTGGGAGGCAACCCTCCTCGCGAATAACATCGTCATTCTCAGCAGTTCCACAGATGGTCGACGGGGTCAGGGGAGAGCAATGCCGGACAAGCGCCACTGGAGCGCCGTACTGGCCTCCGGGCTGGCCAATATCGCCGGACGGATCGACGAACGCCAGGCGGCGGTGAACGCGAGCCGCGGCGTCGGCGCCGCGATCGAGGACCCGCGCCGCGACTCCTCGGACGCCGCTCCCGCCACCGACCCCTCCGCCGGTACGGACCGGGAGGCCGACACGCCCGACGCGGCCTCCGAACCGGGCGGCGGGAAGCGTACGGCGAAGGCCGCCGGTGCGGGAGGCGGGGCCGTCGCGCCCCCGCCCGTCGTCGTCGTGCCCGCGCCGCGCGCGCCGCAGCCCGATCCGGTGTCGGCCGTGCCGTGGAGCATGCGCGTCGGCGCCGAGGTCGGCTGGCGGCTGCTGGTGCTCGCGGGCACCGTCTGGGTGCTGATGCGGGTGATCGGCGCCGTACAGCTCGTGGTGCTGGCCTTCACCGCCGGCCTGCTGATCACCGCGCTGCTCCAGCCGTTCGTCGCCCGCCTCAAGCGGCGCGGTGTGCCGCGCGGGGTGGCGACGGCCATGGTCTTCGTCGGCGGCTTCGTCATCATGGGCCTGGTCGGCTGGTTCGTGGTCTGGCAGGTGATGGACAACATCAGCAATCTGTCGACCAGCCTCCAGGACGGCGTCAACGAGGTGAAGAAGTGGCTGCTCAACAGCCCCTTCCACGTCACCGACGACCAGATCAACCAGGTCGCCAAGAACCTCCAGGAAGCGATCGGCTCCAACACCAAGGCGCTGACCGACGCCGGGCTCCAGGGCGTCACCGTCATCGTCGAACTGCTCACCGGCATACTGCTGGCGATGTTCAGCACGCTGTTCCTGCTCTACGACGGGCCGAACATCTGGAACTGGTTCCTCAAGCTGTTCCCCGACGCGGCCAGGGACGGGCTGGCCGGCGCCGGTCCGCGCGCCTGGCGCACCCTCACCCTGTACGTGCGCGGCACGGTGATAGTCGCCCTCATCGACGCCATCTTCATCGGCGTCGGCATCTTCTTCCTCGGCGTGCCGATGGCCGTGCCGCTGGCCGTGGTCATCTTCCTGTCGTCCTTCGTGCCGCTGGTCGGCGCCGTCGCCTCCGGCTTCATCGCGGTCGTCGTGGCCCTGGTCACCCAGGGGCCGTTCACCGCGCTGATGGTGCTGGTCGTCGTGCTCGCCGTCCAGCAGATCGAGGGGCACATCCTCCAGCCCTTCATCCTCGGCCGCGCCGTCCGCGTCCACCCGCTGGCCGTCGTCCTGTCCGTCGCCGCCGGTTCGATGATCGCGGGCATCGGCGGCGCCGTCGTCGCCGTGCCGCTGGTCGCGGTCGGCAACACGGTGGTCGGCTACCTCAGGGCCCACACCAAGGAGCGGGCGGCGGCCGCAGCCGGTCCGCACGGCGCGACGGCCTACGAGATCGCCCCGGTCACCACCCGTCAGCCCCCGGCGGACCCGGAGGCCCCGGCCTCGGGCGGCCCGACACCGGACGGCCCCGGCCCCGGGGGCTCCGGTCCTGAGGGCCCCGGCCCTGAGGATTCCGGTCCCGAGGGTTCCGGTCCTGAGGGCCCCGGCCCGAACGGTCCCGGCCCGGACGACCGGGACCCCTCCCACGAGGACGACCACACCCACGAGGGCGCGTCCGCCTAACCCGCGCCCCCCGCGCCCCCGCCTCCGACCGCCCCCGCGTCCCCCCTCCGGACGCGGGGGCGGTCGCGTCGTTCGCCCTTCGCCCTTCGCCCTTCGCCCTTCGCCCTTCGGCCTATTCGGTCCGCAGACCGTCCGGCCGCATCAGCCGCCACAGCGGCGGCAGGCTGAGGAGGGTGACGGCCAGGACGACGGACGCGCCGATCGCCGACATCTGGGCGACGATCGCCCAGTCGACGTGGAACGTACGGCCGACCATCGCCAGGAGCGCGGCGCCGAGCCCGAGCCCGCCGACACAGGCGAGGACCAGGCCGAGCGCCATCGGAATGGCCGTCTGCCACAGCACCGACCAGGCCAGGGCGGTGCGCCGGGTGCCGAAGGCGACCAGGACGGCGAGCAGCTTCTTGCGGTCGCGGAGCTGCTCCAGCATCGTGACGAGCAGGCTGGCGCCGATCAGCGCCATGGTGATGGCCGCGCCCACGAACAGGCCGCGCCGCAACTGGCCGTACTGCGTCTGCGTGGTGCTGTCGCTCACGGCCGAGACGGTGACCGTCGGGCCGAGCGCGGCCCCGGTGTTGCGCAGGTACTCCACCGCGTCCCGCTTGCCCGCGTCGAGGTTGACCATGACGACGGCCGTGGGATCGGCCAGCTTCGACTGGTCGACGGCCTCGGGGGTCAGCAGGACGCCCCAGTTGGTCTGACCGCGCGGGTCGGTCCGCGCCGTGACCGAACGGGCGTCGGACGGGACCGTCCACAGCCGCGGAGCGCCGGTGTACGGCAGGGCGCCGGTGTTGAGGTCGAGGCGCTTGCCGGGCTTGGCGTACTTGGCCAGGTCCGCGTTGGACGACGCGCCCCACTGCTCGTTGTTGGGCACGATGTAGACGCTGCCCGCCCCGCAGGAGCCGATGTCCGCCATCTGCCGCAGCGTGTCGCAGTCGGCGACCAGCAGCGGGATGTAGGCGGTCTCGGCGTCGGGGCCGAGCTTGCTGGCGTCCGGCTGCGTGGCCCGCGTGTCGATGAAGCCGTACGCCCGCGCCACGCCGGGCGTCGCCCGGACCTTCGCGGTGTAGTCGACCGCCTGCCGCGCGTCGGCGGTCGGCGCGCTGACGGTGGCCTGGATACGGGACGTGTCGGCGCCCGTGGAGTGCACGAAGCTGTCGTTGACGCCCGCGAAGAGCATCTGGAGCGCGATGGCCCCGGCGACCGCGACCGTGACGCCGCTGACCATCCGCGCCGATCCGTTGCTGTTCAACTGGAGCCTGCGGGTGGCCAGTTGCCAGGCGACCGGCCCGCCGCGCAGCCGTCCGACGACGGCCTCCACGACCCACGGCAGCACCGTGGTGACACCGAACAGCAGCAGCACCGCGCCCGCCGCGGTCTGGTACTCGTTGACATGCGCGTCGCTGCCGTTGACCGAACCGAACAGCGGGACCAGCAGGCCGATGCCGACCAGCGGCACCAGCAGCCGCCACCACAGGGTGCGGCGCCGGCCGAGCCCCTGGCGGACCACGCCGAGCGGTTCGATCGCCGTGCCGCGCAGGCTGACCAGGGTCACGGCGACGGCCGCCACCGGGACCGCCAGCACGATCAGCGTGGTGAGCGCCGCGTTCGGCGTCATGTCGGCGGGGAAGGCGCTGATGTCGTGGATCGTGAAGTGCGAGGCCAACTGCCGACCGGTGAAGAAGAACACCGCGCCCAGCACCAGCCCGAACAGCGACCCCAACAGGGCTTCCCCCGCGGCGATTCTGCGGGTCATCCGGATGTCCGCGCCGACCAGCCGCATCGCCGCCAGCCGCCGGTCCCGCCGCTCGCCGCCCAGCCGTACCGCCGCGCCGACGAAGACCGCGACCGGCAGCAGCAGCACCACCAGCATGACGACCAGCAGCAGCGTCAGCACCGGGCTCATCGCCTCGGACGGGGCGTGGTAGCCGTACGAGGTGACCCGAGTGGCGTTGCCGTGCCCGTAGTTCTCGTCACGGGCGGTGAGCTGATCGCTGCCCGCGTAGTACAGCAGCTCGCTCGGGCCCATCAGCCCGGCTTCCCCGACGGTGCCGGTGATCTTGTACGGGATGCGCTCGCGCAGCAGCGGCGTGGAGTTCAGCAGCTTGCGCAGGGCGGGGGAGACCACCATCTCCCCGGCGCCCGGCAGATGGGCGACGCCGGGCGGCGAGGGCGCCTTGGCCCCCTCGGCCTGGAGCAGCGAGCCGCCGATCTGCGAGTCCCGGTAGACGGTCCTGACGTCGGCCACCAGGAGCGAGCGGTCGGACGGCTTGGCGATGAACGTGGCGGAGGAGGTGTCGCGGGCCACCCGCTTCTGCTCCCGCGTGTCCAGCATGGCCGGTACGGCGGCGGCGAGCAGCAGCAGCGCCACGCCGAGCCCGACGCCGACGGCGGTCAGCACCGTACGGGTCCAGCCCTCGCGTCCGCCGCCCGCCGCGAAACGCGCGCCGAGCGCGAGGTCGCGCGCCCAGGTCCGCACGCCGGCCGGCTGGTCCGGTGCCTCGGTGCCGTGAGGTTCGCGGCTGTTCATGACACCCGCTCCATGTCGCGCGACTTCCCGTCCCGCACGACGATCTCCCGGTCGGAGTAGGCGGCCACCCGCGCTTCGTGGGTGACCAGGACGACGGCGGCGCGGGTGTCGTGCGCGGCGTCGGTCAGCAGCCGCATCACCCGCTCGCCGTTGAGCGAGTCCAGCGCGCCGGTCGGCTCGTCGGCGAAGACGACCCGCGGGCCGCCGACCAGCGCGCGCGCCACCGCGACGCGCTGGCCCTGGCCGCCGGAGACCTCGCCGGGCCGCTTGTCGGCGATGTCGGCGACCTCCAGGCGCTCCAGCCACTGCGCCGCCTGCTGCTCGGCCGGCCTGCGCTTGGCGCCGCCGAGCCGCATCGGCATCGCCACGTTCTCCAGGCAGGTCAGCTCGGGTACGAGCTGGCCGAACTGGAAGACGAAGCCGAAGTCGGCGCGGCGCAGCGCGCTGCGCTCGCCGTCCGACATGGCCGACAGGTCGCGTCCCCGGTAGCGCACCTGGCCGGAGTCGGCCTTCACGATGCCGGCCAGGCAGTGCAGCAGGGTCGACTTGCCCGACCCCGAGGGGCCCATGACCGCGACGACCTCGCCGGGCCTGATGCTGAAGTCGGCGCCGTCCAGCGCCGGGGTCGGGCCGTACGCCTTGCGCAGTCCCGCGGCCACCAGCAGCGGCTCGGGTCGGGGCCCGGTCGACGCGTTCATTTGGCCACCTCCGCGGCGAGCTGGTCGAGACGGGCGGCGGTCAGCTCCAGCCACCGCAGATCCGCCTCCAGATGGAACAGGGCGTGGTCGCAGATGAGCTGGTCCGCCAGGTCGCCCGCCGACTTGCGCCGGGTGAGGTCGCGCATCAGCCGCAGGTGCTCGGCGCGCTGGGTGTCGAGCAGGTCGGCGGCCGGGCGGCCGGTCAGCAGCGCCAGCACGACCTTCGTGTACAGCGTGGTCTGGAGGTACGGCTCCGGCTTCTCCGGCTGCGTCAGCCACGTCTCGACGTCCGTGATCCCCGCTTCGGTGATCGCGTACCGCTTGCGCTCGGGGCCGCCGCCCGGCTCTATGCCGTCCACCTCGACCAGGCCGTTCTTCAGCAGCCTGGCCATCGTCGAGTAGACCTGCCCATAGGCCAGCGGGCGGTCGTGTCCGAACCGTTCGTCGAATGCGCGCTTGAGGTCGTAGCCGTGGCGCGGGCCGGACTCCAGGAGTCCGAGCAGGGTGTGCCCAATTGACATGCGGAGCACTGTACACCACGGGTATACACACCATGTATACGCACCGGAGCGCTGCCTTCCGCCGCCGTGCGGTGGTGTCGGGAGGGGGCCGGTGGCGGGCGGGGCCTACGTACCGGCCGACGGCTTCGGGGGCCGGCCGCGGCGGGGGAGGGGGCGGGTCGCGCTGGGCAGGCGGCCCGCCTCGGCGAGGGCGCGGCGCAGCAGGAACTCGATCTGCGCGTTGGTGCTGCGCAGCTCCGCCGCCGCCCAGGACGCGAGGGCGTCGTGAACGGCGGGGTCGAGCCGCAGCAGCACCTGCTTGCGTACGGGGCGGGCGGCGGTCTCCCCGCCGCCCGCCCCGTCGGGCCCGTCGTCGGGCGCGGAGGAGGTCACTGGTAGAGGGTGCCCGTGTTCAGGACCGGCTGCGCGGCGCGGTCACCGCAGAGCACGACCAGCAGATTGCTGACCATGGACGCCTTGCGCTCCTCGTCCAGTTCGACGATCCCCTGCTCGGCGATCCGGGACAGCGCCGACTCGACCATGCCGACCGCGCCGTCCACGATCGTCTGCCGGGCGGCCACGATGGCCCCGGCCTGCTGCCGCTGAAGCATCGCGGAGGCGATCTCGGGCGCGTAGGCGAGGTGTGTGAAGCGGGATTCGATGATCTTCACACCGGCCGACTCGACGCGGGCGGCGATCTCGGCGGACAGCCGCTCGGTGATGTCCTCGGAGTTGCCGCGCAGCGAGATCGACTGGCCGTCGTGGGCGTCGTACGGGTAGTTGGTCGCGATGTGCCGGACGGCGGTGTCGGTCTGGATGCTCACGAACTGGACGTAGTTGTCGACCTCGAACGTCGCCTGCGCGGTGTCCCTGACCTGCCAGACCACGACCGCGGCCAGTTCGATCGGGTTGCCGTACGCGTCGTTGACCTTCAGCGTCGAGGTCTCGTGGTTGCGCAGCCGGGTGGAGATCTTGCGGCGGCTGGTGAAGGGGTTCACCCAGCGCAGGCCGTCCTGCCGGATGGTGCCCTGGTAGCGCCCGAAGAGCTGGCACACCCGCGCCGAGCCCGGCGCGACCTGGGTGAGGCCGAACAGGGTGATGAACGCGCAGAGGACGACCACCGCGCCCGCGACGATCAGCGTGGTCGCGAGGGCACCGGGGTGGTCCTTGGCGTGCACCGCCCCCGCGACGATCAGCGCCACCCCACCGGCCACCACCACCAGTGCGAGCAGCAGAAAGGGCAGACCGGGCATGCCCACCGCCCGTCGCTCCTGCACCCGCGGCGCGGGCATGTCCGGTGCGTCGACGGCGAGCTGTGGTTTCTGGTCCGACATGGCGGGTCCCCGTTCCTCCGAAAGTGTCTATCAAATAGATATCACATTTTCGGGAAACCCAAACCTTGGCAAAGCCTCGAACCCGCCCCGGACCCGCACCGGACCCGCCCCGGACACGATGCAGCCCCGGGGCACGGGACATGATCACGTGCCTCGGGGCTGCGCTTCGGTGGGCGTCAGCCGGTCTTGACCTCACCGGCGATCCGGTCGCCCAGCGACTGGTCGACATTGCGCCAGTACGTCAGCGCCCGCTCCAGCACCGGCGCGCTCACCCCGTCGCTGAGGTGGCCCGCCACGTTCGACACCAGCCGGGCGCGCGCCGCGTCGTCCAGCACCTCGCGCACCATCGTGCCCGCCTGCCCGAAGTCGTCGTCCTCCGCGTGCAGCGCGTACGCCTCGCGCACCATCTCGCCCGCCGCCCGCCAGCCGGTGACCTCCCCGTATGCCTGCGGCGAAGCGGCCGGTCCGCCGTACGAGTTGGGCGCGTACGGCGCCCCCGCGTTCGACGGCTCGTACCGCATCGGGCCGTCCTTGGCATAGGAGTTGACCGGCGAGTGCGGGCGGTTCGGCGGGAGCTGGGCGTAGTTGGGGCCGATCCGGTACCGGTGCGTGTCCGGGTACGAGAACAGGCGGCCGAGCAGCATCTTGTCCGGGGACGGGCCGATGCCCGGCACCATGTTCGAGGGCTCGAACGCCGCCTGCTCGATGTGGACGAAGTAGTCCTCGGGGTTGTGGTCCAGCGTCATCCGGCCGACCTCGATCAGCGGGTAGTCGCCGTGCGGCCACACCTTCGTCAGGTCGAACGGGTTGAAGCGGTAGTCCGCCGCGTCCTCGAACGGCATGACCTGCACATACAGCGTCCACGACGGGTGGTCGCCGCGGTCGATGGACTCCCACAGGTCCTGCCGGTGGTAGTCGGCGTTCTGGCCCGCGAGGGTGTCGGCGTCCGCCTGGGTGAGGAAGTCGATGCCCTGGTCGGTCTTGAAGTGGTACTTCACCCAGAACTTCGTGCCGCCGCCGTTGACCCACATGTACGTGTGCGAGCCGTAGCCGTTCATGTGCCGGTACGACTTGGGGATGCCGCGGTCGCCCATCAGCCACGTCACCTGGTGCGCGGACTCCGGCGAGAGCGTCCAGAAGTCCCACTGCATGTCGTTGTCGCGCAGCCCGTTGTCCGGGCGGCGCTTCTGCGACCTGATGAAGTCCTGGAACTTGATCGTGTCGCGCACGAAGAACACCGGGGTGTTGTTGCCGACCAGGTCGTAATTGCCGTGCTCGGTGTAGAACTTCAGCGCGAAGCCGCGCGGGTCCCGCCACGTGTCCGGGCTGCCCTGCTCACCCGCGACCGTCGAGAACCGCGCCAGCATCTGCGTGCGCTTGCCCGGCTGGAACAGGTCGGCGCGGGTGAACTGGCTGACGTCGTTGGTCACTTCGAACCGGCCGTACGCCCCGCTGCCCTTGGCGTGCACCACCCGCTCGGGGACCCGCTCCCGGTTGAACTGGGCCATCTTCTCGATCAGGTAGTGATCCTGCAGCAGGATCGGCCCGTCGGCCCCCACGGTCAGCGAGTGCTCGTCGCTCTCGACCGGGATACCGGCGTTGTTGGTGGTGTACGGGGTGCTCATCGAGAGTGTCCTCACGCTCGGGAGTCGTATGACCTCGCTGCTCCCCACCTTCCCACCGAATATGCCTGTCGGCACGCTGAGCCACAAGACGGTGACCCTCGGTCACGCTGGTGGCCGAGTCACCGGGGTGCGTTCGCGCGAGGGGCTGCGCCCCTACGGCACCGCTGCGCAGGTGGGTTCGCCGGTAGCCAGCGAGCCGAAGGCGGCGCCGGTGTTGAAAGGGAGAACGCGCACAGCGACCGAGGAACGAGGGAGCGAGCACGATCGACCGTCGACACCGGGTCTAAGCCGCCGGAGGCGAGAGGGCGGCAAAAAAAGGGGATCGCGGTGAGCATGGGAAAGACGGCTCCCCCTTACGGTCCGCCGTGACGCTGAGCCGACGCAAGAGGGTGCCGCGGGCGTTCACCCCCCCACGGCAACCCCACCCAAGACGGCACCCCCACCCCCGTACCCCCGTACGGCCCTAGATCGGGAGCTCGAACCACACCACCTTGCCCGCGCCCAAGCGGGTGGCGCCCCAGCGTTGGGCCATGCGGTTGACGAGGTAGAGGCCGCGGCCACCTTCCTCCTCCGGGGCGGCGTGGCGCATGCGCGGCAGAAGAGGCGCGTCGTCGCCGACTTCGCAGCGCAGGACGTCGGTGCGCAGGAGGCGCAGGGTGATGGGGCGCTCGGCGTAGCGCACGGCGTTGGTGACGATCTCGCTGACCAGGAGTTCGGCGGCGTCGGACTGGTCCTCGAGGTCCCAGCGGCGCAGGGCCTGGCGGATCAGGCGGCGGGCGCGGCCGGGCGTCTGGGGGTGCGGCTCCAGGAACCAGTAGGCGACGTCGCTGGGCGAGATGCCGTCGAAGCGCGCGGCGAGCAGGGCGATGTCGTCGTCGCGGTCGCCGGGGCCGAGGATCTCCAGCACCTCGTCGCACAGCGGCTCCAGCGGCGGCGGCGAGACCACGCTGGCGGCGTCGTGCAGCCGTTCGCGCAGCAGCTCGATGCCGCCCCACACGTCACGGCTGCGGGACTCGACCAGGCCGTCGGTGTAGAGCAGCAGGGTCGCCCCGGCGGGCGCGGGCAGCTCCACGGCCTCGAAGGGCACCCCGCCGACGCCGATGGGCGCGCCGGGCGGCACGCGCAGCACCTCGGCGAGACCGTCGGCGTGCAGCAGCACCGGCGGCGGGTGGCCCGCGTTGGCGACCACCAGCCGGTGGGCGATCGGGTCGTAGACGGCGTAGACGCAGGTCGCCATGCGGTCCTGGCCGAGCCGCTGGGCCTGTTCGTCCAGGTGGTAGAGGACTTCCTGGGGCGCCAGGTCGAGCCCGGCCAGGGTCTGGACGGTGGTACGGAGCTGGCCCATGATCGCCGCGGAGGTCATGGAGTGGCCCATGACGTCGCCGACGACGAGCGCCACCCGGCTGCCGGGCAGCGGGATCGCGTCGTACCAGTCGCCGCCGACGCGCGCGGACTCGGCCGCCGGAAGGTATCTGCTGGCGAGCTGGACGCCGGTCGGCTGCGGCAGCGAGTCCGGCAGCATCTCGCGCTGGAGGGCGTCCGCGATGTACGCCTCGCGGCCGTAGAGCACGGCCTTGTCGACGCCGAGCGCGGTGTGCGTGGCGAGCTGGGCGGCCACCAGCAGGTCGTCCGCCTCGAAGGGCGTACGGTCCGCGCGCCGCAGCAGCACCGCGGCGCCGATCACCCGGCGACGGCCGCGCAGCGGTGCCAGCAGGGCGCGGCGCCCGGTCGGCATGCCCGGCAGCGGCCCATCGCTGTGGTCGGGGCGGCCGAGGAGTTCGGCGAGCGCGTCGGCGGCGCGCGGGGAGTCGGCGAAGACCGGCCGTACGCCGCGCAGCACTTCCGCCAGCGGCCCGTCGAGCAGCACCGCGATGGACTCGGCGGCGCCGCCGTACGACGACTCCAGGGCGGGCAGCAGCGGCGCCGCGCCGACCGGGGCGGTCGCGGTCGCCAGCGGGTCCGCGGGCTCCTCCAGGCCGCCGTCGGCGCGCCGCAGCCGCAGCCGCAGCGGCCCGGACGGCCGCTCGTCGCCGACCGGCAGCGGGTCGCGCAGATAGACCAGGATCGCGTCGGCGAAGGCGGGCACCGCCGAGCGGCACAGGCCGAGCAGGATCTCGTCGAGGTCGAGCCCGCGGGCGATCCGCCGGGTCGCGGCGCCCACGTATCGCAGCCGGTCGGCCTCGGGACCGGTCTGCACGGGCATCGGGATGCGCATCCCCACAGAATCCTCGTCGCCGGGGTGTCCCGCCGCTTCCAGCGGTGTGCCGCGCGGCGGAGTGCTGACGAACGACGCCAGCGACTCGCCCTCCGGCGGCGCCGTCCAGCCGGAGCCGTGCGTCGGGATGGGCGGCAGCGGCGGCAGGTGCGGCTCCACGGCGCGCGAGGGCCCGCGCGGGGTCTCGGGGGCGGATCCGCCGGGTATGGCCGAGGGCCGGTCCGCGCCGGGGCGGTCGGTGGCGGGGCGCTCGGCCGCCGGGTGGTCGGCCCCGGGGCGCTCGGCCGGCCTGCCCTCCGGCTCGTTCTCGTCGTGCGGGCGGGCCCCACCGGGGCGCGGGGGTGTGGCGGAGGCCGCCGAGGCCAGGCCGCGCGCCGACTCGAAGTCGCGGGCGGCGCGGGGCAGCTCGTGGTGGCCCGTGGTCGAGCCGAGGCCCGCAGCGGTACTCGGCCCCGAAGGCGTCTCGGGTACGGCGAAGCCGCCACGCGGGTCCGGTGGGGTCGCGGCGTGGTTCCTGGGCGTACGGGGCGGGTCCGTGGTCACGCGAGTCGTTCCATCCGTCTGTGCGCCACGCGCTGGCCGCGGCGGGTCGGGCCTGGTCAGGCGCGTCGGCAGGAGAGGAAGATCTGCTCCTCCGGCGGCACGTCGGTGCTCGCCGGTGCGTAGGCGTACGAATCCTCCTTGATCACCTCGAAGCCCGCGTCCACCACGACATGGCGCAGTTCATCCCTTAGATAACCGGATACCCGGATGGTGTGACCGAGGAACGGAATCGGCACATTGTCCAGATCGGCTTCCACCATCGACACGGCGAGCAGGCCGCCGGGCTCCAACAGGCCGTGGAGCGCCCGCAAGGTGCCGGGGATCTCGTCCTTGGGCAGCATGAGCAGCGAGAAGAACGCGGCGACCGCCGCGAAACTTCCCGGCGCCAGCGGCCCGCCCTCGGTGAGGTCGGCGAAGTCGGCCTGGACGAAGTCGGCCGCGGGCACGTTCACCCGTGCCTGCGCGAGCATTCCGGCCGACAGGTCCACGCCCGTCACCCGCAGCCCCGCGTCGGTGAACTGGCGCGCGGTCGGCAGTCCCGTACCGCAGCCGAGGTCCAGCACACGGGCACCGGCGGGCAGGGTCTCGACGAGCCATTCACCGGCCCTGACCTGCCCGTCCTTGTGCGGGAACGCTTCGTCGTACCGGTCGCCGATCGCGTCGAACGCCTCGGCCTGGCCGGTACGGTCCCTGCCCTGATCCTCGTGATCGTCGGCAGGGGGGATCCCCATGTGCTCGTAGCCGCCGGTTCCCACCGTTCCGGGCCTCCCTGACTGCTGCTGGATGGCTGCTGCTGAATGGCTGTACGAATGGCTGTGTTCGCGTCGCTGTGACGTAGCGTCAAACTCTAGGCCGCGATCGGCAATTGCGCAGTGTTCCGGAGCACGATCCTACGGTTGGGGGTCAGGGACGCAACAAGGGGCTCGGAGGTTCACTCCCGCCCCCCACGGCTTACGCCCGCTTACGCCCCCTACCGTACGCACCGCGGCCCTACCCTCGGCTCGGCCCGCCGCTTCTACGACGGCGGCCGGTCCCAGTCCGGCGGCAGCGCGGGCACCGGCCACGCCGGGTCGGGCCGCCAGTCCTCCCAGCCGTCCCGGAACGGCGGACCCCAGGCCCTGACCACCCCCGCCGCGCGCTCACCGGCCCGCCGCACACGCGCCGCCAGCTCCGCCGGCATCAGCCCGTCCGCCTGCGCCTGCGCGAACTCGTCCTCGTCCAGCCAGCGCCAGGAGCGGTCCGGGTGGACCGAGATGTCGAGGAAGTGATCCTCCGAGTCCACCCCTCCCGACCAGCGCCGACGAGGTTCCTCAAGGTTCACATACCAGCATTTGAACCGCCACCCGGGCTCCCAGAACAGCCACACCGACCACGGCTCGCCCGGCCGCGCCAGCTTCAGCACCCCGGCGCCCCACCACGGCTCGACCCGCGCCACCCGCGGCTTCACGTACCGGCTCGCCAGCGGCTCCCGGTGCACCGGCGTCCCGTCCGCCAGCACCGGCTTCACGCACGCCGTACCGGGCGCCATCCACACCGCGAGCAGCTCCGCGTCGTCGCGCACCACGGTCACCGGACGGCAGATGTGCACCGCGTCCGTGCCGTTCCCCCGGTAACGCCACAGCACCTGCGCGCCGGGCGTCCAGAAGTGGCGCTCCCCGGCGCGGGTCGAGAGATCCGCTTCGGCTGTCATGAACAGAGTTTACGGAAGCACTGTTACGGATGCGTCATACGCAGAACGTCCAGCGCCTCGTCGAGCTGCGTTTCGGACAGCAGACCGCGTTCGACGTAACCGGACTCGATCACCACCTCGCGGATCGTCTTCCGCTGCGCCAGCGCCGTCTTCGCGACCTTCGCGGCCTCCTCGTACCCGATGTAACGGTTCAGCGGAGTGACGACCGAAGGCGAGGACTCGGCGTACTCGCGGGCCCGCTCGACATTCGCCGTGATCCCGTCCACCGTGCGGTCCGCCAGCAGCCGCGTGACGTTGGCGAGCAGCCGGACCGACTCCAGGACGTTGCGGGCGATCACCGGCAGCATCACGTTCAGCTCGAAGTTGCCCGCCGCGCCCGCCACCGAGATGGCCGTGTCATTGCCCGTCACCTGCGCCGCCACCATCAGCACCGCCTCCGGGACGACCGGATTGACCTTGCCCGGCATGATCGACGAGCCGGGCTGAAGGTCGGGCAGCGCGATCTCGGACAGCCCGGTACGCGGCCCCGAGGACATCCAGCGCAGGTCGTTGGCGATCTTGGTGAGGCCGACCGCGATCGTCCGCAGCTGCCCCGAGGTCTCCACGATGCCGTCCCTGGCGCCCTGCGCCTCGAAGTGGTCGCGGGCCTCGGTCAGCGGCAGCCCGGTCGCGCGCGCCACCTCCGCGATCACCGCGGCCGGGAAGCCCGCCGGGGTGTTGATGCCGGTGCCCACCGCCGTGCCGCCCAGTGGCAGCTCCGCCAGCCGCGGCAGCGAGGACCGCAACCGCTCGATCCCGTACCGCACCTGCGCCGCGTAGCCGCCGAACTCCTGGCCCAGCGTGACCGGCGTGGCGTCCATCAGGTGCGTGCGGCCCGCCTTCACGACGGTCGCGAACTCCGCCGCCTTCGCCTCCAGGGACTCCGCCAGACGGGTGAGCGCCGGAATCAGGTCGCCGGTCACCGCCGCCGTCGCCGCGATGTGGATGGAGGACGGGAAGACGTCGTTGGACGACTGCGAGGCGTTGACGTGGTCGTTGGGGTGGACGTCGCGGCCCAGGCGCTCGGTGGCCAGGGTGGCGATCACCTCGTTGGCGTTCATGTTGGACGAGGTGCCGGAACCGGTCTGGAAGACGTCCACCGGGAAGTGCTCGTCCCAGCGGCCCTCGGCGACCTCGGCCGCGGCCTCCTGGATCGCCTCGGCGGTGTCCTTGTCCAGGACGCCCAGCTCCGCGTTGACCTTCGCGGCGGCGGCCTTGATCCGGGCCAGCGCCGCGATGTGCGCCCGCTCGATCCGCTGCCCCGAGATCGGGAAGTTCTCCACCGCGCGCTGCGTCTGCGCCCGCCACTTCGCCTCGGCGGGCACCCGTACCTCGCCCATCGAGTCGTGCTCGATCCGGTATTCGCTCATGCCTATAACAGTGCCCGGGAACACCAGGGTGTTCCCGGGCACTGTCTCCCCGTGGTGAGATCGGCCGAATCCGCGCGCAGCCGCGCGAGCCCGCGTGGAGCCGGGCGAGGCCGCGTGAGATCCGCGCGGAGCCTCAGGCGGGCATGGCCAGCCGGCCGTTCCCCCCGTCCTGCGCCTCCTGCGCGTCGAGCGCCGCCCGCGCGGCCGACCTGCGGTCCGCGAGCAGCCGGTCCAGCGCCAGGGCGCCCGGCCCCGAGAAGACGATCAGCAGCAGCGTCCAGCAGAAGAAGACCGCCGCCTCACCGCCGTTCTCGATCGGCAGCAGCCCCCGGTGCTGATGGACGTCGAAGTACGCGAACGCCATCGACCCCGAGCCGATCAGCGCGGCCGGCCGGGTCGCCAGCCCGAACAGCACCAGCACACCGCCGACGAGCTGGATCAGCGCCGCGTACCACCCCGGCCACCGGCCCGCCGAGAGCTCGGCCGTGCCGAGCACGCCGAAGAGCGACGCCACACCGTGGCAGGTGAACAGGAGCCCGACGACGATACGGAACAGGCTGAGCGCGTACGGCTGGGCCCGGTCGATGCGGGAGTCCGAACCCGTACCGGTAACGGTGTCCGACATGAGCGCACCTCCTCTCCGCTTAGTTGTAGACGCCGAATTCGTAGAGCGAGTACCCGTAGGCCGTGCCGCGCTGCGTGCCCGTCAGGCGCACATAGCGGCCGGTGCCGGAGACGTCGAGGTCGTCGATGTCACCGTTGCCGTCGGCCACGGACTTCACCGTCGTCCAGTTCTGCCCGTCGTCGGAGGTCTGGATGTCGTACGCCTTGGCGTACGCCGACTCCCAGGAGAGCTGGACGTGGTGGAAGGCGGTGGTGGCGCCCAGGTCGACCTGGATCCACTGCGGGTCGCTCCAGTCGCTCGCCCAGCGGGTCCCGGCGTTGCCGTCCACCGCGTTCGACGGGGTGCACGGGCAGCCGCCGGTCGGGTCGGTCTGGTACGTCGAGGCCGTCGCGGGCTTGTTGAGCGCGACATTCGTACCGTTCGGCTTCGGCGGCACGATCCGCACCGACTTGGAGCCGTAGCTGACGTTGCCGTGGTTGTCGGTGGCGCGGACGTACGCCTCGTACACGCCGACCTTCTCCGGCGCCTTCGCCGTCAGCGTGCCGCCGTTCTGCGTGGTCGCGGCCGGGGTGAGCGAGCCGTTGTTGTCGATGTAGATGCTGCTGAACAGCACCTGGTACGTGATCGGGTCGTTCTCCGGGTCGGAGGTCGAGGTGGTGATCGTCACCGTGCCGCCCGCGGGCACGCCCGAAGTGGCGTTGTCCACGGTCATGTCGGTCACCAGCGGCGGCTGGTTGTCACCCGAGGTGTTCCCGCCGTACGCGCGCTTGACCGCGTAGTACGAGGGCCGCTTCAGGCCGTCGGGCACCAGGTTGAACCAGATGCCGCCGAAGTCGTCCTCGTTGCCGTAGTGGAAGAGCGTGGCGCCCAGCGCCACACCGGGGTGGCCGGCCACGCAGTTCCACGCGTTGGTGTAACCGTCCGCCTTCTGCTGGTCGGTGGGCTCGTCCGCCACACCGTTCGCGTCGTTCGGCACCTCCCACGAACCGGCCGGGCCGCCCTCGGTGATGATGTACGGCTTGTCGTAACCGCCGCTCTCCCACGCCGACTTGACGTTGCAGACGTCCTTGTAGGAGTTGACCGCCAGCAGGTCCAGGTCCGGGGTGTTGCGCTTGTAGTACGGCCACGCGCCCGTCCACGCGTCGGTCGACGTCACCGGGTGGTTCGGGTCGGCCGCGTGCACCGCTTTCGAGAGGTCGTTGACGAAGGAGGTGTACGCGTTGCGCTCCTGCTCCAACTGGTCACCGCTGTAGCAGTTCTGGAGCCCCAGCACCGACTCGTTGCCGACGTCCCACATCAGCACGCCCGGGTTGTCCTTGTAGGTGTTCACCCACTTCGGGAACTCCGCGAGCATGTTGTTCTTGTACGTGGTGTCCGTCAGGTAGTCGACACAGCCGCCCGAGCCGGGACCGCCGCCCGGCTGGAGCCAGAAACCGGCGATCACCTTGATGCCGTTGGCCGCCGCCGCGTCGAACAGCGGCGCGCTGCTCGCGTCCGTACCCCACGTACGGATCGTGTTGACGCCCATCCGCGCCACGTCCGGCAGGTCCGCCGCCGCCTGCGAGGGCTGCGGACCCCACGTCAGACCCTTCACGGTGTACGGGGCGCCGTCCACGGTGAGCTGCCAATTGCCCTGCGAGCCGGTCACCTTGACCACGCTGCCCGCCGCCTGCGCGGCCGGGGCCTGCACGACGGCGAGACCCGCCGCGACCAGTGCCGCCACCGCGAGGGGCGCCAGGCCGCGCCTGGCCGTCCTCCTGATCACATGTGCGCGCATCTCGTCCTCCGAGGGGGTCACGGGTAGCTCACCAGGTAGGAGATACCGGAGTTGGTGTTGTTCACCGGGTCACCGGTCTCGTTGACGACATGGCTGATCGTCCCGTCGTTGCCGAGCGAGACGGTGACCATGTCGTGCAGCCGCACCCCGGACGTGTTCGGCACCAGCAGGGCGCTGTCGGCGACGACGCTGGGGTCCGCGAGGAACAGGCAGTAGCTGCCCAGCCCCCACGCCTCGTGCGAGGCGACCGAGTCCGCCACCTGGTAGGCGGCGTAGCCGTGCCGCGAACCGTCCATCCAGGCCGCCTGGTTGGGCGGGTCGTACGGCATCTCGTTCTGGAAGAAGTACGTCCGTCCGGCGTCGCCGTTCCAGAGCACCTCGGTCTTCTGGTGGTGCTCCACGAACAGGCCGTACATCGTGACGCGCGCGCCGTTGACGACCAGGCCGGTGTCGCTGGTGTTGACGTCCCAGCCGACACCGCTGCCGTGGTCGGCCCGCCACAGCCACAGGTTGTCGCCGATCACGTCGGAGCTGTTGATCTCGACGCTGACGGTGGCCTTGCCGGCCTGCGCGCCGCCGATCCGCACGAACACGTCCTGGAGGAGCGTCGGGTCGCCCGCGTGGCCGCCGTCGGCGCCCTGCGGTCCGACGCGGACCAGCACCGCGGAATTCGTGGCGCCCGCGTCGATCAGCAGCCCGGAGATCTTCACACCGTCGACGTCGGCGACGGACAGCGCGGTGATGCCGTTGTCCGGCAGCAGCGTGGCGATGCCCAGGCCCAGCACGACCGTGCCCGCCCGCGTCACCTCCACGGTCTGGTCGAGGGCGTACACGCCCGGCGTGACCAGCAGGTGCTTGCCCTGCGCCAGCGCGGAGTTGATCGTGGCCGCCGAGTCGCCCGGCTTCGTGACGTAAAAGTCGGTCAGCGGGATCGACTCGCCCTGCGCGCCGCCGTTCCAGGTCACCCCGCGGGCGTTGCTGTGCAGCGCGGGCACGAACACCTGGTACGCGCCGGACCCGTCCACGTACAAGAAGGGCTTCTCCCGGATCACCGGGGCGCTGTCGACCACCGTGTGGGAGGGGTCGGGGAAGTTCTGCGGCGGCGCGCCGTCCACGCCGACGAAGACCATGTTCCATACGGAACCGGCCCATTCGCCGAGCGCGCTGTTCCGGGTCAGCCACTGCTGCTGGGAGCCGGACACGACCCGGCCGTCCACCTTGCAGTCGGCCATGAAGCCGCCGCTGGACCAGCCGTCGTAGCCGTTCCACAGCGGGACCTCGCCGCGGATGTGCACGCGGCGCAGCGGGGCGGCCTGCGAGACCGCCCAGCGGTTGGAGCCGCCGGTCGGGGTGACCGACAGATTCTCGGCGCTGCGCCAGAAGTTCTGGGTGGCGTTGCCCTGCATCCAGTCGGCCTCGACGTGCACCAGGCCGTGGATGTCGACGTCGTCGGGGGACAGGCCGAGACCGGCGACGTGGGTGTAGAAGCCGACGTTGACGTCGAGTCCCTCGTACGTGCCCGGCTTGAAGAACAGCGCGAAGCGGTCGGTGCCGAACTGGTTGGACTCCTGGCGGCGGAAGACGTCCGAGACCTTCGCCTGGATGTCGGCGATCGGCATCGAGGGGTCGAAGACCAGGACGTTGGGGCCGAAGTCGGGGTCCGCGGCGGCGGCGCGCGGACCGGCCGTCGTACCGGCCTTCCTACCGTTCGCGCCGGACGCGGTGGCCGCGGTGGCCGCCGAGGCACGGCCCGCCAGTACCGGGGTGGCCGCGAGGGCCGCCAGCGCGCCGAGGGCCGCGCGCCGGGAGAAGACGGATGTCACCGGTGAGCCGGGTGTGCCGGTCGTGCTGCCTGTGCTGCTTGTGGGGGGTTGAGAGGGGGGAAGTGCGGGGCTGTTCATAGATCACCTGTGTGTTGGGGGGACAGGTTTCCGGAGAGCGCTCTCCCACGGGGTCGGGTAAAGCCCGGCCCGCGCGGGAGAGCGCGGTGTCCGGGCTTACGGCAGTTGGTAGTTCTGGTTCAGAGCCGCGCCCTTCTGAGGCTGCGACTGGTCGTAACCGCGGGCGTCGCACTGGAGTCCACCGTTGATGCAGTGGGTGACCAGCGCGTTGAGGGTCGGGGCGTCCCAGTCGTTGAAGAAGTCGTAGTGGAAGGAGAAGCCCTGGCCACTGGAGAGGTGGACCTGCGACATGTCGCCGTTCACCGGCCAGGCCATCTTGAACTCGATCATCGGCAGGGCGACCGGGTGGTCGGCCGGGCAGACGTTCTGGTTGGCGCCGCCGGCGACCGGGTAGGCCATGTGGCTCTTGTGGTCCGGCACGTCCAGGTGGATGCCGTCCCAGCAACTCGGCGCCTGGAGGCGGATGTTGAGCTGCGTGTCAGGCGTGTTGGGGCAGCTCACCGGGATGTTCCAGTTGTGGTAACTGGTCCCGCACTCCCAGCCCTCGACGGTGCCCTTGAGGTGCTGGAACTCGTCCTGCGTCTGGCTCGGGCTGCCGACCACGAAGCGCAGGCCCTTGGGGAAGGGGCGGACGCTGGTGTAGTCGTTCACGGACGACTTGTAGTAGATCGTCTGCGTGCCGACCGGCAGGATCTTCTGCGTGCCCTTGAACAGACTCGGCATCCAGTACGCCGACTTGTCGCCGGGCGCCAGACACACCGTGTTACCGGTCTCCAGCGAGGCCGTCGTGGAGTTGCCGTTCGTGCTGGTGTTGCCCATGAAGGTGTGGTCGTGCGACGCCCCCGGCTGGCCGGGGAAGACGATCGGGTCGTCCGGCGCCGTGTGCGTGGGGGCACACTGGGCCTGGAACTCGTGGAAGTACGCGTGCGGCGGCTCGTACGTCGACGGTGTCACGCCGGTGACCGGCGGGTTCGCCATGATGTAGCCGTCGCCGTCCGGGTCGTCGCCGGACGCCAGTCCGTTGCCGGTCAGCGGCATCGCCATGCCGGGCATCCCGGCGTGGTCGGCCGCGTGGTCCGCGGCGGCCGGTGTGCTGGCGGAAGCGTTTCCGGTCGTCATCGCGACCCCGCCGATACCGAGGCCGGTAGCGGCGAGTGACAGGGCTATGAGCAGCCCCGGGATCCTTCTGGTCCTCCGTGCCATGGAGACCTCCTGCTTGATGGTGCGCATGGGGGGCTGACGGCACGACGTGGCGGCAGGCGTCATGACGGGCCGTCAGTTGGGAGAGCGCTCTCCCAGGTACGGAATGTTCCGCTCCCGCTAAGGACATGTCAACGGTTGATGAATCGGCCCCGCTGCGCGAGCCGGGCATTCCGCCACCCCCCGACCACCCTGGCCTGCAAGCCCTCCACTTTTTGCGGATTTCGTGAAGGTCCACCCCCTGCCCTTGGCCTATACCAACCCCCGGCGCCACGCGCTGGCGTTCACCACCGACCCCCAGCGCCACGCGCTGTCGTAATCAGCGGTCCCCCCGCCGGGCCGCCCGTGCGGCACGTGCGGGTGCCGCCCCGCAGGGTGGTACGTGCCCGTGCCCGCCTCTGCGGAGGTCCGCCCCCCGCGGGTCTGCACGCACCCGTGCCGCGCTGGCGCCGTCGCGGCTCCCGTGCCGCCACCGCCCCGCAGGGCGGTACCTGCCCGTGCCTGCGCCGTGCGCGTCCGCGCCTGCCGCCGCCGCGGCTACCCAATGGCGCGCGCCCGCCCCCCCCGCGGCGGCGACAGCACGCACCCGTGCCGCCACCGCCCCACAGGGCGGTACCCGCCCGTTCCCGTGCCGCACGCGCCCGCGGCTACCGCCCCCGTGCCGTGCGCGCCCCGCGGCGCGGCCCCCCGGCGGGGCGGCAGAGCCGTAGGCGGTGAGCTTCCCGCAGGGGTCAGGCGCCTTGGCGGCGGGGGATGGTGGTGAAGGTGGGGGAGGGGGAAGGGTCTTGGAAGAAGTCGTTGCCCTTGTCGTCGACGACGACGAAGGCGGGGAAGTCCTCGACCTCGATCTTCCAGACGGCTTCCATGCCGAGCTCGGCGTATTCGAGGACGTCGACCCGCTTGATGCAGTCCTGGGCGAGGCGGGCGGCCGGGCCGCCGATGGAGCCGAGGTAGAAGCCGCCGTGGGCGGCGCACGCGTCGGTGACCTGCTTGCTGCGGTTGCCCTTGGCGAGCATCACGAAGGAGCCGCCCGCGGCCTGGAACTGCTCGACGTAGGCGTCCATCCGGCCCGCGGTGGTCGGCCCGAAGGAGCCCGAGGCGTACCCCTCGGGCGTCTTGGCCGGGCCCGCGTAGTAGACGGCGTGGTCGCGCAGGTACTGCGGCATCTCCTCGCCCGCGTCCAGCCGCTCCTTGATCTTGGCGTGCGCGATGTCGCGGGCCACGACCAGCGGCCCGGACAGCGAAAGCCGGGTCTTCACGGGGTACTTGGTCAGCTCGGCGCGGATCTCGTCCATCGGCCGGTTGAGGTCGACGCGTACGACGTCGTCGTCCAGGTGCTCGTCGGTGGTCTCCGGCAGGAAACGCGCCGGGTCCGTCTCCAACTGCTCCAGGAAGACACCCTCTGCGGTGATCTTCGCCAGCGCCTGCCGGTCCGCCGAGCAGGAGACCGCGATGGCGACCGGGCACGACGCGCCGTGCCGCGGCAGCCGCACCACCCGCACGTCGTGGCAGAAGTACTTCCCGCCGAACTGCGCCCCGATCCCGATCTTCTGCGTCAGCTCGAAGACCTTCTGCTCCAACTCCTTGTCCCGGAAGCCGTGTCCGGCCGCCGAGCCCTCGGCGGGCAGCTCGTCCAGGTAGTGCGCGGACGCGTACTTGGCCGTCTTCAGGGCGAATTCGGCGCTGGTCCCGCCCACCACGATCGCCAGGTGGTACGGCGGACAGGCCGCCGTACCCAGCGAACGGATCTTCTCCTCAAGGAACTTCATCATCGACGCCTCGTTCAGCACCGCCTTCGTCTCCTGGTAGAGGAAGGACTTGTTGGCGCTGCCACCGCCCTTGGCCATGAAGAGGAACTTGTACGCGCCGCCGTCCGTCGCGTACAGCTCGATCTGCGCGGGCAGGTTGGAGCCGGTGTTCTTCTCGTCCCACATCGTCAGCGGGGCCATCTGCGAGTAGCGCAGATTGAGCTTGGTGTACGCGTCGTAGATCCCGCGCGACAGCGCCTCCTCGTCGCCGCCCGCGGTGAGGACCTGCTGGCCGCGCTTGCCCATGACGATCGCCGTACCGGTGTCCTGGCACATCGGGAGCACGCCGGCCGCCGCGATGTTCGCGTTCTTCAGCAGGTCGAGCGCGACGAATTTGTCGTTGGGGCTCGCCTGCGGGTCGTCCAGGATGCGGCGGAGCTGCGCGAGGTGGGTCGGGCGCAGGTAGTGGGAGATGTCGTGCATCGCCTCGGCCGCGAGCAGCCGCAGCGCCTCCGGATCGACCGTGAGGAACGTACGCCCGTCCGCCTCGAAGGTGCTGACACCCTCGGCGGTGAGCAGGCGGTACGTGGTGGGGTCCTCGCCGAGGGGAAGCAGATCCGTGTAGGCGAACTCAGGCATGGGGCATTCCTCACTCGGCGGCGGCGCTGCGGCCTCCCGATTCTAGAACGCCCCCGAACGGCCGGGCGGGCCGGACCCCTAGGGGGTACTTCGGGGTAGTCGCGATCTATCGCGTCTGTGTACCGTAGGGACGTGGACGAATCGCAGCTCCAGAAACGCGCGCAAGAGCAGCCCCAGCCGGTGCGTACGGGCAAGCCCACCGCGGAAGCGGACCTGCGGGCGTCGGACGCGGACCGGGACCGGATCGCCGACATCCTGCGCGAGGCCCTGGCCGAGGGCCGTCTGGACTCGTCGGAGCACTCCGAGCGGCTCGACCAGGTCTACGCGGCCAAGACGATGGGCGAACTGGAGCCGCTGGTACGGGATCTGCCGGTGGGCAGGACCAGCGCCCCGGCGCCCGCCCCCGCGGCCCGCGGCGGTTACCACTACGCCCCCGACCCCAGCGGCGAGAACCCGAACCTGGTCGGCATCCTCGGCGGGGCCGAGCGCAAGGGCCGCTGGCGCGTCGGCCACCGGATCACCGCGGTCGCGATCATGGGCGGCGTCGAGATCGACCTCACCGAGGCCACCTTCACCTCGCCCGAACTGGTCATCCACTGCACCGCGATCATGGGCGGCATCAGCGTCAAGCTGCCGGAGAACGTGACGCTGCGCGGCGGCGGGGTCGTCGGCATCATGGGCGGCTCCGACGTCAAGGCGTTCGAGGCGCCGGACGCCGACGCGCCGGTGGTCCGCATCGACGGCTTCGCCTTCTGGGGCGGCGTCGAGGCGAAGGCCAAGCGCGGCAAGAAGGTCAAGGACTGGACGAAGAAGAACCTCGAGAGCTGAGGCGCGGGACCGGTCGGGGGAGCCTCCGGCGCCGGGGTGAGGCGGCCTCGCGCACGGGTGAGCGGGCAGCGGCGGTTTCACGCCCCCCGACTCCGTAACGGCTGTGATTGATGGTGCGTAAGTGCGCCAAGCATCGTGCGTGTTTCCGCCATCCGCAGGTCACAGGCTTGCGGGGCTCTCGCGCCGGGCGAACACGGTGCGCATGAAGTCGCGTACAGCGGGTAGGGGTTCGAGCACGCCGCCGCACTGCCGCCGTTGAGATCCGCGCCCGCCGGGGGAGTGGTCGGTGACGCGCCAGGGTGGCAATCGCCGAGCCGTCGTCAGGAGTATCCCGTGCTTCAACCGATCGAGCCCGTCACGGACACCGCCTACCCGCCCGGTCATCCGCGGGATCTGGGCGGGCCCTGGCACTCGGAGGCCGCCTGCCGCAGTGACGAGGCGGGGCTGTTCTTCGCCCCGTCGAAGGAGCCCACTGCCGCTCGTCTGTCCCGGGAGGAGGCGGCCAAACGCGTGTGCGCGCGCTGCCCGGTGATGCTCGAATGCCGCGAACACGCCCTGCTCCAGCCGGAACCGTACGGGGTGTGGGGCGGCATGACCGCCGCCGAGCGCCGCGTGGTGCTGGCCCGCCGCCGCCGTCGCGAGGTCGAACTCCAGCGCCCCGACCCGCAGATCGCCGCCGCGGGCTGACCGTACGGCTCAGCGGCTCAGGAGTTTCGTCGGCCGGGCGCCGCCCGCCGCGCCGCATCCGGGAATACGGGGCCCGAGTGCGCCGCGGCAGGCGGCAGCCGACATACCGAAGGACGTACCGAAGGCGGGGAGTGAGCCTCAGCGCGCCCGGTCGAAGTCGATCGCGCTGTACGCCCGCAGTTTGGACAGCCGGTGCGTGGAGTCGATCTGCCGGATCGTGCCGGACTTGGAGCGCATCACCAGCGACGAGGTGGTGGCGGTCTCCGCGCGGTACCGCACCCCGCGCAGCAGTTCGCCGTCGGTGATCCCGGTGGCGACGAAGAAGACGTTCTCGCCGCTGACCAGGTCCTTGGTGTGCAGAATCCGGTCCAGGTCGTGCCCGGCGTCCAGCGCCCGGCGCCGCTCGGCGTCGTCCTTGGGCCACAGCCTGCCCTGGATCGTGCCGCCGAGGCAGGTGATCGCGCAGGCCGCGATGATGCCCTCGGGCGTGCCCCCGATGCCCAGCAGCATGTCCACGCCGGTGCCCTCGCGCACCGCCATGATCGCGCCCGCCACGTCGCCGTCGGCGATGAACTTGATCCGGGCGCCGGTCTCGCGGATCTCCTTCACGATGCCGTCGTGCCGCGGCCGGTCGAGCACCACGACGGTGACGTCCTCGGGCGCGCTGCCCTTGGCCTTGGCGACCCGGCGCACATTGACCGCGGGCGGCGCGGTGATGTCGACGTACTCGGCGGCCTCGGGGCCGACCACCAGCTTGTCCATGTAGAAGACGGCCGAGGGGTCGAACATGGTGCCGCGGTCGGCGACGGCGAGCACCGCCACCGCGTTCGGCATGCCCTTGGCGGTCAGCGTGGTGCCGTCCACCGGGTCGACGGCGACATCGCACTCGGGCCCGGTGCCGTCACCGATCCGCTCGCCGTTGTAGAGCATCGGCGCCTCGTCCTTCTCGCCCTCGCCGATGACGACGACGCCGTTCATCGAGACGGTGTGGACGAGGGTGCGCATCGCGTTCACCGCGGCGCCGTCGGCCCCGTTCTTGTCGCCCCTGCCGACCCAGCGTCCGGCCGCCATCGCGGCGGCCTCGGTGACGCGTACGAGTTCCAGTGCCAGGTTGCGGTCGGGGGCCTCCGGGCTCACTTCGAGCTGGGGCGGCAAATGCTGTTCGGTCATCACGCGCACCTTTCTGTACGAGGACGGCCGGAATATGAGGGTGTTCCGACCCTATCGGTTCGGCGCGAATATGAGCAGGGTGCACGTCACATGAGCGCCTGGTGCCCGGTGCGGGCCGGGGCCCGTGGAGGGTGCGGACCCCGGCGTCCGGGGCCGTTCCCGGCATGGGGGACGATGGTCGGGTGGCAGCAGACAAACGTGGCAACAAGACCGTGCGGGACCTGGTGCTGTCGATGGCGGTGATCGGCGCCGTCGCCGCCCTCATCTACGTGTTCATCCCGCACGACTCGAAGGCCGACCCGACCAAGCCGGTCACCTTCTCGGTGGAGCTCGGCCAGGCGCGGCGCGACGCGCCGTACAAGGTGGCGGGGCCCGAGGGGCTGCCCGCGACCTGGCGGGCCACCTCGGTCACCTACAGCGCGGCCGACCCGCAGGCGGTGACCTGGCACATCGGCTTCGTCGACCCCGAGGACCAGTACGTCGCCGTCGAGCAGAGCAACGCCGCGGCCGAGCCGTACATCAAGGACGTCACCTTCGGCGCGCACCGCGACGGCGGCCGTACGGTCACGGCGGGCGGCCTGGTCTGGGAGCGCTACGCGGGGCCGAAGTACAACGCGCTGGTCCGCAAGGAGCAGGGCGTCACCACGGTGGTACTGGGCACCGGCAAGGACGCGGAGCTGACGACGATGGCCGCCGCGCTGAAGGAGCGCGGCGGCCAGTAATCGGTAGCCGGTCATACGGACATACGTCCCACCGGGGGCGGCCGGTCGTATGGACATACGTCCCACCGGTAGCCGGTCATACGGACGTACGTGTGACCAGGTGCCCGGTCATACGGACATACGTCGGTCCGTCGTACGGATCAGACGGTCGTCACGACCTGCTCGTACGACAGGCGCGGGTTGCGGTCGTACCAGGCGGCCTCGCCCGGCTTGCCTATGTTGACCACGGCCAGCACCGAGTGCTCGCCGTCCGCGAAGAACTCCTTGTTGATGCCGTCGGCGTCGAAGCCGGTCATCGGGCCGGCGGCCAGACCGGCGGCGCGGACGCCGATGATGAAGTAGCCGACCTGGAGCGCGGCGTTCAGCGCGGCGGACTGCTCGCGGACCGGGCGCTCGGCGAAGATCAGGTCCTTGGCCTGCGGGAAGACCGGGAGCAGGGTGGGCAGCTCCTCGTGGAACTCGTTGTCCGCGGCCAGGATCGCCACCAGCGGCGCGGTCGACGTCTTCGCCTTGTTGCCCTCGCTCATGTGCCGCACCAGGCGCTCGCGCCCCTCTTCGGTACGGGCCAGGACGACGCGCAGCGGCTGCTGGTTGAACGCGGTCGGCGCGTACTTCACCAGGTCGTAGATGGCCTGGACCTGCTCGTCGGTCACCGGCTCGTCGGTGAACGTGTTGGCGGTGCGGGCCTCACGGAAGAGCAGGTCCTGGGCGGCGGTGTCGAGCACGAGAGTCATGCGGGATCCTCAGGTCTTTCGGTCGTGCGAGGGGCGCGCGCCGGGGGGGCGGCGCGTCGGAACACTCCGACCAACCTGGGTGAACGTTCAACCATTCCCTGGGGCAAGTGTGACCCCTGTCACTCCTGTGCGGTCCCCGTGACGTCTTCCGCCTCCTCGTCGTCCTCCTCCGCCGCCAGCGCCGCGTCCAGCCGGGCCCGCGCGCCCTCCAGCCAGCGGCGGCAGACCTTGGCCAGCTCCTCGCCCCGCTCCCACAGGGCCAGGGACTCCTCCAAGGTCGCGCCGCCCGCTTCCAGCCGCCGTACGACGTCCACCAGCTCGTCGCGCGCCTGCTCGTACCCGAGGGCCGCGCTGCCGCTCTCCCGGTCCGCCGTATCGGTGGTGCCTGCCGTGTCTGCCATGGGGGCAAGCCTAGGCGCGGGGTGGGACAGGTCAGGCGACGCGCACACCGACATCACCGCGTGACGACACCGAACCGCGCGCTGCCGAACCGCGCGCTGCCGAACCGCGCGCTGCCGAACCGCGCGCCGCCGACATCACCGCGCGCCGCCCACGCCCACCCCGGCATCACTCCGTGACGCGCACCGTGAAGTCGCCCTCGGCCACCCGCGCCCGCAGCGCGTCGTCCGGGGCCACCTCCGCCGGGTCCCGTACCACCGAGCCGTCCTCGCGCTGGAGCACCGCGTACCCGCGGCGCAGCGTCGCGGCCGGGGACAGCGCGACCACCCGCGCCAGGGTGTGCGAGAGATCCGCGTCGGCGCGCTCCAGCAGATGGCGCAGCGTACGGCGGGCCCGGTCCACCCGGTCGGCCACCTCCGCCGCGCGGCCGTCGATCATCCCGTACGGCGCCGCCATCGACGGACGGCTCAGCGCCGCCTCCAGGCCGCGCTCCTCCCGGTCCAGCAGCCCGCGCATCACACGCAGCGCCCGGTCCCGTACCAGCTGGACGCGCGCCAGCTCCTCGCGCACATCCGGCACGATCCGCTTGGCCGCGTCGGTCGGGGTGGACGCCCGCAGGTCGGCGACCAGGTCGAGCAGCGGCGAGTCCGGCTCGTGGCCGATCGCCGAGACCACCGGGGTCCGGCAGGCCGCGACCGCGCGGACCAGCTCCTCGTCGGAGAACGGCAGCAGGTCCTCGACGCTGCCGCCGCCGCGCGCCACCACGATCACGTCGACATCCGGCCGCGCGTCCAGCTCCCGTACCGCCTCGATCACCCGCGGCACCGCGCTCGCGCCCTGCACCGGCACATTGCGCACCTCGAAGCGGACGGCGGGCCAGCGCAGCCGCGCGTTCTCCCGCACGTCCCGCTCGGCCGCCGAGGCGCGGCCGGTCACCAGGCCGATGAGCTGCGGCAGAAACGGTATGGGCCGCTTGCGGTCCAGCGCGAAGAGCCCCTCGGCCGCCAGCGTCTTCTTCAACTGCTCCAGGCGCGCCAGCAGTTCGCCCACCCCGACCGGGCGGATCTCCACCGCGCGCAGCGAGAGCTGGCCGCGCGGCCCGTACCACTCGGGCTTGGCGTGCATCACCACCCGCGCGCCCTCGCCGACCACGTCCGCGACCTGCTCGAAGACACCGCGGAAGCACGTCACCGTGATCGACACGTCGTGCGAGGGGTCGCGCAGCGTCATGAACACCACGCCCGCGCCCGGCCGCCGCGACAACTGGGTGATCTGCCCCTCCACCCACACCGCGCCCAGCCGGTCGATCCAGCCGCCGATCAGCCGCGACACCTCACCGACGGGGATCGGCGTCTGCGCCGAGGTGTTCAGAGCCATGCCCGCAGCGTAGTGGGCGTGACCGACACCGCCGCCGAACGGCCGCACCCCCGTACGCCCCCGCGCGTGCGATCAGCGCCCCCGTACGATGGACCCCATGACTGCCGCTACGAGCCCCCGCCGCGTCCTCCTCGCCGCCCCCCGCGGGTACTGCGCGGGCGTGGACCGGGCCGTGATCACCGTCGAGAAGGCGCTGGAGCAGTACGGCGCCCCGGTCTACGTGCGCAAGCAGATCGTGCACAACAAATACGTGGTCCAGACGCTGGAGAAGAAGGGCGCGATCTTCGTCGACGAGACGGACGAGGTGCCCGAGAACGCCATCGTGATCTTCTCCGCGCACGGCGTGGCCCCCGTCGTCCACGAGGAGGCCGCCCAGCGCAGCCTCGCCTCGATCGACGCGACCTGCCCGCTGGTGACCAAGGTCCACAAGGAAGCCGTCCGCTACTCCAAGGACGACTACGACATCCTGCTGATCGGCCACGACGGCCACGAAGAGGTCGTCGGCACGATGGGCGAGGCGCCCGACCACATGCACCTGGTCGACGGCCCCGCCGACGCCGCCAAGGTCACGGTCCGCGACGAGTCCAAGGTCGTCTGGCTCTCCCAGACCACCCTGTCGGTGGACGAGACGATGGAAACCGTGGACGCGCTCAAGGAGCGCTTCCCCAACCTGCTCTCGCCGCCCAGCGACGACATCTGCTACGCCACGCAGAACCGCCAGGTCGCGGTCAAGCAGATCGCCGCCGACGCCGACCTGCTGATCGTGGTCGGCTCGCGCAACTCCTCCAACTCCATCCGGCTGGTCGAGGTCGCCCTCCAGTCCGGCGCCGGCGCCTCGTACCTGGTCGACTTCGCCGAGGAGTGCGACGAGGCGTGGCTGGACGGCGTCACCACCGTCGGCGTCACCTCCGGCGCGTCCGTCCCGGAGATCCTGGTCGACGGCGTCCTGGACTGGCTGGCCGAGCGCGGCTACGCCGATGTGCAGGTGGTGACCTCCGCCGAGGAGTCCATCCAGTTCTCGCTGCCCAAGGAACTGCGCCGCGATCTGCGTGCCGAGGCCGCCGCCGGGGAATCCGCCAAGAGGTGACTTTTTCCCGTCACCTCTAACCTGGGGGCCATGAATATGTTCGGTGTGGACATCGGTGGTACGGGAATCAAGGGCGCTCCGGTCGATCTGGACCAGGGCGCCCTGTCGGACGATCGCTACAAGATCGACACCCCTCAGCCCGCGACTCCGGAGTCGGTGATCGACGGGGTGCACCAGGTCATCGAGCACTTCGGCTGGTCGGGCCCGGTCGGCGTGACCTTCCCCGGGGTGGTGGTGGACGGCACCACCCGTACGGCGGCCAACGTGGACGGCGGCTGGGTCGGCCTGGACGCGCGCGGCATGCTCGGCGACCGCCTCGGCCTGCCCGTGGTGGTGCTCAACGACGCGGACGCGGCGGGTGTCGCGGAGATGACGTTCGGCGCGGGCCGCGGCCGGGGCGGCACGGTCATCATGCTGACGCTGGGCACCGGCATCGGCAGCGCCCTGTTCGTGGACGGCAATCTGGTGCCCAACACGGAACTGGGCCACCTGGAGCTGCACGGGCACGACGCGGAGAAGAAGGCGTCGGTCAAGGCCCGCGAGGACGAGGACCTGAGCTGGGAGCACTGGGCGCACCGGCTCCAGAAGTACCTGGCGCACGTGGAGATGCTCTTCTCGCCCGACCTGTTCGTGATCGGCGGCGGCGTCAGCCGCAAGTCGGAGAAGTTCCTGCCCCTCGTGAAGGGGATCAGCGCCGAGATCGTTCCCGCTGAACTGCAGAACAACGCGGGGATCGTCGGCGCCGCGATGGCAGCCGCAAAGCTCTGATCCCGACGATCGCGGCGGCCAGCACCGTCCCGGCGTAGAGCCAGCCGGTCATCAGCGCCAGCCCGGTGAAGACGCCGAGCAGATGACCGGCCAGGCCGCCGCCCCCGCTGTCGGCGGTCAGCGCGATGCCCACGGCGAAGGCGATCGGCGCCGCCACCGGGGCCGCCACCAGGTCGTACGGGCGTACGTACACCGCCGCCGCCACGCACACCGCGACGAAGACCAGGCCGAAGAAGACGCCGGGGCCGTCGAAGAGCAGGACGTCGATCCCGCCGCCCGCGACCGTCACGGCGGTGGTCAGCAGCCCGGTGCCGAGGCCGGTCAGCCGTGGCCTGGGCCGCTGGGCGGTACGCAGCCGGTGGACGGTCTGCCGTACCGCGGTGGCCATGACGGCCTGCCGGGGGCGCGGGGCGCGGTACACCCCGACTGCGGCCTCTCCGCCGGGTCCCGGAGCGGCACCTGAACGCGCACTGTGTTGGTCCACCTACTTACAGTAGGCACGGCAGTCGGGTGATCGCACGGCGGGACACGCGCTTTGCCCCTCCGGGGCGGGGCGGGGCTTTTTGGCGCGCGCGTCCTCGGAGCGGTCCCCGTACCGGGTGCGGTGACGTCCTCGGGCCGGTGTTCGACGGGCGGCCGGGCGGTACGGCGGCGGCCCGTAGACTGGTGGCCGTCCGAACACCCACCAGCCCACCGCTCCGGGAAGTCTCCACGTGTCGCTCTCCATCGGAATCGTCGGTCTGCCGAATGTCGGCAAGTCGACGCTCTTCAACGCCCTGACCAAGAACGACGTGCTGGCGGCCAACTACCCGTTCGCCACGATCGAGCCGAACGTCGGAGTCGTGGGCGTCCCCGACGCCCGCCTCGGCACGCTCGCGGAGATCTTCGGGTCGGCGCGGGTGCTGCCCGCCACCGTTGACTTCGTGGACATCGCGGGCATCGTCCGCGGCGCCTCCGAGGGCGAGGGCCTGGGCAACAAATTCCTCGCGAACATCCGCGAGTCCGACGCGATCTGCCAGGTCATCCGGGCCTTCAAGGACGACAACGTGGTGCACGTCGACGGCCGCGTCTCGCCCAAGGACGACATCGAGACGATCAACACCGAGCTGATCCTCGCCGACCTCCAGTCCGTCGAGAAGGCGATCCCGCGCCTCACCAAGGAGGCCCGCCTCCAGAAGGAGAAGGCCGCGGTCCTCGCCGCCGCCGAGGCCGCCCAGGAGATCCTGGCCGCGGGTGACACCCTCTTCTCGCGCGGCATCACCAAGGGCACCGAGCAGGGCACCCTCCTCCACGAGCTGCACCTGCTCACCACCAAGCCGTTCCTCTACGTCTTCAACGTCGACGAGGACGAGCTGGCCGACGAGGACTTCAAGAACGAGCAGCGCGCCCTCGTGGCCCCCGCCGAGGCGATCTTCCTCGACGCCAAGCTCGAGTCCGACCTCGTCGAGCTCGACGACGCCGAAGCCCTCGAACTCCTCCAGTCCGTCGGCCAGGAGGAGCCCGGCCTCGCCACCCTCGCCCGCGTCGGCTTCGAGACCCTCGGCCTCCAGACCTACCTCACAGCCGGCCCCAAGGAATCCCGCGCCTGGACCATCAAGCGCGGCGCCACCGCTCCCGAGGCCGCCGGCGTCATCCACACCGACTTCCAAAAGGGCTTCATCAAAGCCGAGGTCATCTCCTTCGCCGACCTCGTCTCCACCGGCTCCGTGGCCGAAGCCCGCGCCAAGGGCAAAGCCCGCATGGAGGGCAAGGAATACGTGATGCAGGACGGCGACGTGGTCGAATTCCGCTTTAACGTGTAGCCGCTTGCGCGGAGGGCCGTCTGACCTGCGGCGGAGGAGGTGCGCGGCCTCAGGGCCCGCACCGAATCCGCAGGCGTACCGACATCTCGTCCTCCTTCTCAGTAGGCGATACGCCAACCAGCAGGCGTAGCCAATCGCCACTGAGGCAAGCGGAGGTACCCACTCGGGAGAACGCGGCCACGCCGCCCGTATGACCGCCATGGACACCATGCAGCAGGTGAACCCGATGAAATTCAGAGGTTCATTCACCCTCCACCCCAACCAGCGGCGCGCCTGGCAAAAGTCTTTTGGCCACCTTGGTTCCCCAGTCGCGGTGCAGAGGGCTCCAGCGGCCCAGGACGGCGCGTTGCAGCGCGGCATCCGGGACGTCCTCGCGCACCGCGTGCCCTTCGCCTGCAACGGCTCGGCTGAGGCCGAAAAGGTTATCCCCTCCCGCCTCCCGTAGGCCGCTTGTGCTGTCGGGCCGGCTGAGCATCACCGCATGGCGGCCGTAGCGGCGCGGAAAACCGGTGGGGCGGTCGCCGCTGTCATGCGACGATGCGGCTGTTTTGCAGGGGGGAGGACGGTTGTTCGTTTTCGCGTGTGCGGGATGTGGCGGTGAGGTGACCGCGCCGGTGTCGCAGGTCGAGCTGCCGGTCCACGCGTATCAGAAGTCCGGGAACGCGGTGCAGCTCCCGGTGCTCATGGCGCAGGGCACGTTCGCGGTGGACCCGGAGCCCAGCGGGCAGCCGTGGCGGGGGTGGGAGGAGATCGATCCGGACGAGGCGGCGGCCCGGGGCGTCTACGCGCCGGTCACCGGGCTGTCCTACGGGGTGCCCGGCGCGGTCGTCATCGCACCCGGAGACGTCCGCGGCACCCTGCTGGTCCCGGAGGAGAACGGGAGCGCCTGCTGCGGCCTCGCCGGGGGCGACGGGCCCAACATGGTGTGCGAGGTGTGCGGCCTGCCCGTGGCGACCCGGATCGACGACTGCTCGCTCTGGCAGGCGGTGTGGCTCGCTCCGGACGCTGTGCGGCGGGTGCGCGTCGACGGTGACGACGCCGTACCGCTGTCCTGGGGGGAACTGGCGGCGCACGGGCGGAGTACGCCGCCGGTCGTACCGATCACCGCGTGGGGATCATCGAGTGGGCTGTATCACCGGTGGTCGTGGAACCCCCAGTGGGAGGCGGCGGCCGGCCGTGCGCTCGCCCACCTGCTGGTGGCCTCGGGCGGTCGCACCGTGGCACTCCCGAACGGCCTGGCCAGGGACGTGTTCCAACGTGCCCTCGACACACTGCTTCCCGCAGGCCCGGCTGCCCTGCGCGCCGACTTCGCGGGACCGGGACTGTCCGGCGCGGACGCCGACATCCTCTTCGTCCCCACCCACCCGCAGACGGGGGAGATCTGGAGCCCGGACGCCTCCGCTCAGTGCGTGCCCCTGCCGTTCGGCGTCTGGCTCTCCCTGGCCCTTCCCGAACCGGCCCCCCTGCCCCTCATCGCGTCCGGCGTCATGCCCGACGGTGTCCTGCGCGACGAACCGCTCGCGCCCCACCCCGGCACGCCCTTCCGGATCGACCAGAACGCCTTCGAGTACGCCCTCGTCCGGCTGCCGGCCGTCCGCAGGCCGTGGCTGCGCCGGATCCTCGACCACCTCACCCGGCCGGTGCGGGCCCGTCTCTTCTGATCAGCGGCGGAAGGCCGTGGTCACGACGGTGCTCAAGGCGGCGGGAAGAGGGGGGCGTAGGGCTGGTGATCGGGGGCGGGGACGTAGGGGAGGTAATGCGGGGTGGTGCGGGCGGCGGTGGTGCGCAGGCGGATGGCGGCCTGTTCCTCGGTGAGAGGGGGGAGTGCGAGGGCGGCCAGGAGGTGGTCGCGGCGGGCGTCGAAGTCGGGCTGGTCCGAGCGGAGTTCGGCTGCCAGCTCGCCGATCGGGAAGCCGCCGGCCAGGTCGCGCCAGAAGGGCAGCACGGCGATGAGCGTGACGGCCTCGGCGAGGTCGTCACCGATCAGCGTGGCGCCGCCCTCGGAGTCGGCGTACAGCACCGGCCGCGTCTCGGTATCGGCGTCCCCGCACAGGAAGTACGTGCCCCCGGCGCCGCAACCGGCTATCGGGTGCAGCGGTATGCCGGTGGGCAGGACGAGATCCTCGACGGGATCCCGGCGCTCGATGTCGAAGTCGCCGGGCCACGCCAACGTCGCGGCCAGTGCCGGGTCCTGGGCGATCCGGCGGAGCAGGTCGTCTGAGGGGGACATGAGCGCAAGTTAACAGCGCCTCTGGGGGATTGGGCGGGTTGGGCGTCGAAGTGGTGGTGCGGACGGCGGGGAAGTGGAGTGGGCCGCGCGGGGGTTGAGGGCGGAGCTCCTGGCGGGGGACGAGGACGGGGTACGGGAGGTGCGCCCGCGGGGCGAGGCGGCGCCGGAGGGGGCGAAGGGGGACGCGCATTCGTGGGCGGCGCTGGTGATCGGGGGAGTGCTGACGACGTTGATCCCGGCGGTCAGCGGCAGGCTGGCACGGCAACGACCGGACGCGACGGTCTGTGGGAGGTCGGCGAGGACCGCATCACGCTGCCGGGGGCGACCGAGGCCGAACGGGCGCGGCTGATCGGAATCCTGGCCGCACGGCACGACGACGCGTAGCCACGACGACGCGTCGTCAGGAAAGCGGGCGGGAGCGCCAACGCGCAGCCCGGCCAGGGGCGTTCAGGCGGCAGAGCCCGCGCGCTTGAGGCGCAGTGCGGAGACGAGGAAGAAGACCCCGCCGAGGAAGGCGTAACCCGCGAGATTACGCAGGGAGGGATCGTCCTTGCCCGCCTGGGCCACGACGTCAGGGCCTCACGCGGGCCTCAATGGGGCTTCGTCTCGCGGCGGTTCGGCGGTGAGGCCCCTGAAGGTGGTGCGGCCCCACTGGGAGGCGCAGTCGACTGATATGCCGTCAGGCGCCAAGCGCTCGTTGAGCCGTACGATCCGGGCCTGCAAGGCGCGGCGGGTCATCGGCTCGTCGGCCGCGCCGAGCAGGAGGCACAGGTCGTGGCAGCACCAGGGGCGCGCGGTCGTGCGGAGGATGTCGAACAGGACCTGCTGGGTGCCGCGTTGGGGGCGCGGCGATCCGTGGCGCGGTGCGTCCGGCGGCCGGCGGGGCGAGGACCTGGTGTCGAGCCACCGCCGTTCGGCGAGGATGCGGCCGGCCAGTTCACGGGGGTCCGTGTCGCGCGGGATGACGTTGGCGGCGCCGGCCAGCAGCAGGTCAGCGGAGTCCGTACGGTCGGGCACCAGCACCACCACGGACGACAGGTGGCTGAGGGCGTGGACGCGCTGGCCCAGATCGCCGGTCCCGCGCGGGCTCGGGACGTCCAGCACGGCGAGGGGGGGCCCGGCCTTGCGCAGCAGCGTGCGGTAGGCGGATTCCGAGCCCCAGGGGTGGCACAGCGCGGGCAGTACGTGGTGGGTGCGCAGGGCGCGCAGCAGGGCCGGGGTCCGCTCGCGGTGCAGCGAGAGAACGACGCTCACGGGATACGTGAACTGCTCCTCGGCCGGGACGGAGCGAATTAACTTCTCGCCAAACAGGTCAATAGGCATGGCAATGCCGCTGACACGGACCTCTCCTGTGGACGGTCACGGGAGCCGGGGACGGCACTCGGGTGCGGGAGGCGGGGGACGGGACGCGATGTTACTGACGGCGATCCCCGATTCCCCGTGGCTGAGCATGGGTTGGTCACCGTCTGAGCACGATCGGGCCCCGTGCTGAGCGTCCGGAGGGGCAGGCGGGAGAAGGGCCGGAAGGCCGGCCGGGCCGTCGGTCGCGGTCGGCCGCCGTGCTCCCGCCCGGGTCATACGGTGGGCGGCCACGCGGCGTTGGCCGGTCCGACACCGTGGTGCCATTGGGGTCTGATATATCTGGATGCCTGAATGACCCAACCAATAGGGCCGATTATCGCTCCACAGGGATAGGCAGTACACCGGCCGCCGAGCAACGTCGTTCCGGTCGGCCGGGATTGGGCAGGGGAGGGCAGGTGGTGGGGTGTCTCCCACACGTCCGCGAGCGGTACGCGTCCGGTACGGCGCGAGGTGACGGACATCGTTGTCCCGTCGCTCCCGCGCTGACACCGCGCGGGCCGGTCTCTCGTGGCGCGAGATGAGGACGCATCCGCCCGGTCCGCGGAGACCCGTCGGCGCACGCAGGCTCGCGTGACCGGCCGGGAACGACTCACCGAACGAGGACAGTGATGAGCCAGCAGGGCGCGGGACGGCCGGGGTCGCCGTCGCGCACGACGGCACGGTACGGGGACCACGGGGAGGGCCAGGCATGAGCCGTTGGGCCTCGCGCCTGTCCCGCAAGGGCGGCGGCGCGAGCGGTACGGGCGGCGCGACCCGTACGAGCGCTACGGCCGGTACGAGCCGCGGCGCCGGTGCGGCGGAGTCCGTCCCCGCCCCCCTCGTCGAGGACATCGACGGCGTCCTCCTGGTCCGCTCGGTGGACGACGACTCCTTCCCGATGGCCGTCCTGGCCGAAGTGGCCCACACCTTCGGCGCCGAGGCGGACATCGTCACCGTCATGGTCGGCTCGGAGGGCGCGGGGCAGGGCAACGGCGGCGGCCACTGGCCGCGCCTGGTCACCCTCCTGGACTCGCTGCGCGCGCAGGGCACCCGCCGCGTCCGCCTCGTCCTGTCCGGCGCGGGCGACGACCGGCCGGGCCGCCCCGGCACCGCCCGCAGGATCGCCGACGGTTGGGGCTTCGAGGTGTTCGCGCCGGACGGCGTCGTCCTCATCACGCCCGGCGGCAGCCTCTTCGTCCGGGGCGACGACCGTCCCGAGGGCGGCTGGTGGCGTTTCGCGCCCGGCGAGGCGCCCCGGAAGCTGGGCCCCCGCGCGCCCGCACCGGCCTGGCAGGAGGCCGTCGGCCGCGTGCCCACGCGGACATCGGGCGGCTGCGTGGTCGAGCAGATTCCGGCGGGCCTGGTGATCCGCCCCGCCGACGCGCCCGGGCCGCGCCCCGACGACCTGTGCTTCGCGGTGCCGCTCGACTCCGCGCACGCCGTCGTGCTGGTCGGCGCCCCGCACGCGGAGGACGTCGCCGCCGACGAGGTCGCCGCCGTCCTGTCCGCGCTCCCGGCGGAACACCGCGCCCGCGTGTGCCTCGCACCCGGCGGACAGGCAGACCTGCTGCGTCTGGCCCACACGGTCGCCGACACGCTGGACAGCCGGGTCGACGTCCTGACGGGCCTGCCGCTGCTCGCCGACCACGCGCCGCCCGGCGCCGTACCCCGCCCGACCCTGATCGGCCGTGACGGCGAACCGAGTTGGCAGCCGTACGTCACCGCCGTCGCGTGCCTCCCGACCGACGCCCGGGGCAGAACGCCCCTGCCCCGGCTGCTCGGCAGCCTCCCGCCCGACTGGCTCCCCGGCGGCACAGAACCGGGCACCGTACGGCTCACGGACGGCTGGCAGGCGACGGTGACGCGCTCCGGCCTCGCCCTGTGGGCCCAGGGCACGCCCCGCCCCCCGCTCGTGGGAACCGCCGTCGACCCCGAGACCTGCGCCATCGAACTCGGCGCGCCCGGACAGCGGTTGGACGCCTCCCTGCTCACCGCGCTGGCCCGCCTGCTCACCGGCCTCGGCGCCACGGCCCGCGCCAGGACCACCTTCCTCGTGCGAGGACGGCTCACCAGCGGCGAAGCCGAACTGCGCCGCCTCGCGGCCGAACACGGCGTACGCGGCATCCGCTACGTCACCGCCGCCCGCCCGGCCCCGCCCCCCTGGCAGACCCCGCCCCGCCCGAACCAGGACCGTCCGGGACCTGACCGCCCGAATCAGGACCGCCCAGGACCGGCAGCGTCCCCGGGCCCACCCGCGCCCGTGGCCGTACCGCCCGATGCTCCCCGTGAACGACCGCCCGCTGTCAGGGAGTTGACCGGTACGGCACCGGCTCCGGTGCCGGGTGCGGAGCCCGTACGCCGTCCGGCCGCCGCGAGCGTGCCCACCGACAGCGCGTCCCCGGCCGGGGACAGCGGCGGCGACGGAACGCTCGTCCGCACGCCGACGACGGAGACGGATGTCGCCGCGCGCGACCGTTCCGCGCCGGGCGCTCCGGGGGAGCGGGGCGGTGAACGGCCCGACGGTACGGCCGAGGCGGGCCGTACGGTCGCCCCCGGCCCCCGCACGAACAGCCGGGGGCCCGGTCCGACGCGGTCGGCACCCGCGATCACCGCGCCCCTGCGGGGCTCCGCACTCGTCCGCGCACTCGTCGTCTCACCTGGCCCCGCCTCCGCCTCCGCCCCCGACCCCGCCTCCGCCCCCGACTCCGAGCCCGACCCCGCACCCGTCGCTCAGGTCGCTCCGCCCGAACGGCCCGAACAGCCCGAGCCACCGGCCCCGTTGGCCGTCAGGCGGGAGGAGCCCCGCCTCGTGCTGCCCGGACATATCAGCACAGCCGCGCAACGGGCGGTGTTCCGCGAGCTGGTGGGGGACGGCTGGGAGGGGCACGCGGCAGCCGTGGACGGGCTGTTGAAGCGGAAGCTCGCGCTGCGCGGGGACGAGCGGGAGGCGGCGCGGCTCGATCTGGTCGCGGTGCGCGCGTATCTGTCGGCTGACGAAGGGCCGCTGAGCCAAAGGGAGTTGGCGCGCGGCCTGCGGGCGGGCGAGGCGCGGTCGCAGGCGTACGCCGGGTGCGTGGCGTCCGGGCTGCGGCGGCTGCCGTCGTACCGGGGCGTGGCCCTGCGCGGCGGCGCGGCGGGCGGTGCCGAGCCGAGGTTGGGCGCGCTGCTCCAGGACCCGGTGCCGATAGGGGCGTTGGCCCGGATTCCGGCGGCGGGCGGGACCGCCGTGCGCTACGCGATCTGGTCGACGACCGGCCGCGAGGTGGGCGATCTGGCGGCGGCGGACGGTGAGATCGTCTTCGCGCCGGGCACCGGATTCCGCGTGCTGGGGACGTGGACCGCACCCGCCGGGACCTCGGTCGTACTGCTGCGGGAACTGCCCGCGCACGCGACCACGTACATGGACGGAGCACGGGAGTTGAGCCCGCGGGACCTCACCGCGCTCGCCGAACTGAAGGACGCGCTCGCCGGTGGTCCGCCCGCCGAGGAGGGCCGGAGCTGGCCCGAGCGCTGTGTCGGGCCCGTGGGCGGCAGCGGGTAGCCGCCCGCATCGCACATCCGGGCCGCACGCCCGGCACGCAGGGCAGGACACCGCGCCGCACGACCGACTGACCACCAGGCCGAAGGAGAACCATGAGCAGCCGTCAGACCCGACCCGACCCCGACGGAACGCCCCGCGCCACCGAAGGCGGCGCGAACTCGGCTTCCTCCAGGGGCGGTTCGTCCGTGCGCCGGGCGGTCACGCTGGGTCCCGTGGCGGCCGATCCGGGCGAGGCGCTGACGCCCGCGGTGCCGCGGACCACCGGTGCGGCGGCGCCCCCGGCCCCCGACACCTCCTCGCGCCCGGGTACGTCGTCCGCTCCGGTGACGGCCGCCGCCGCGCGGCCTGAGCCCGCGGCGGGCGGTACGGCGGAGGCGGGCGGTACGTCCGAGGAGCCGACGTTGCCCGGAAAGGGATCGGCCGAGGAGGCCCCGGCCCCGGCCCCAACCCCTGCCCCGGCCCCGACTCCTGCCTCGGCCTCCGCCCCGACCACGGCACTGACCACCGCCTCGGCCTCCGCCCCGACCACGGCGCCGACCACCGCATCGGCCCCCACCACCGAAGCGGGCGAAACACCCGCCGAGACCCCCGACGCGAAGGCCACCCGCGAACTCACCCGCGAGACCGGCCCCGGAGCCGCGCTCCCGGCCGAGGGACCGCCCTCCGGCCCGTCCCGCAAGCCGCTGCTCGCCGCCGTCGGCGTGGTCGGCGTGGTCATCCTCGCGGTGGGGGGGGGGGGCGGGGGGGGGCCGCGCGCCGGGGCGCCGAAAGACCAAAAGGGGGAGGGGGGCCCCCCCCCCCCGCGGGGAGGCCCACCGCCCCC
>NZ_JBEXNE010000033.1:0-77352 GCF_040610915.1 Streptomyces sp. NPDC003300
CGGCCGCGGCGGAGATCTCCGCCGCGGCCGTCGCGCTAGCCGGACTGCGGGTGATCGCGGACGCCGACGCCACGGTCGACGGGGTGCTGGCCGCACTGCCGTCGGCGTCCACGGTGCACTTCGCCTGTCACGGTGTGAGCGACCCCGACAACCCGTCGAAGAGCCACCTGCTGCTGGCCGACGGACCCCTTGAGGTGCGGGCCGTCAACCGCCACGAACTGCCGTACGCCCAGCTCGCCGTGCTGCTCGCCTGCAACACCTCGCGGACCGACCGGCTCCCGGACGAGGCGATTCACCTGACGTCGGCGTTCCTGACCGCGGGATACCCCCAGGTGATCGGCTCACTGTGGGAGGCGGCGGACCTGGTCTCGGCCGGCCTCGCCCGTCGGCTGTACCGCTCGCTGCGGCGCTACGGCGGCGGTATCGACGTGGGCGACTGCGCCGTCGCCCTGCACGGGGTGGTACGCGAACTTCGCGCTCGCCACGCCGCCTCACCGGCGGCGTGGGCGCCCTACATCCACACCGGCCGGTGAGGCAGCACGCCTTTCCGGCCGCCGATGACGACGGTCGACAGGACCGGCAGCGCCACCACGACCGGCAGCGCCACCAGGACCGACAGCACTTCCAGGATCAGCAGCACTTCCAGGATCAGCAAGATCAACAGGAGGCAGTGATGGGTACGTCGGACGGAGCACGACGGATCGGAAGGACGGCCAGGTTCGAGGCATTGGCGGTCCTTGACGCGGTGCTGGCCTGGCGGCTGCCGCCGGATTCGTGGGAGGAGGTCGACGAGCGGATCGCCGTGCTGACGAAAGCGGTCGGCGAGGGCGACACGGTCCTGGTCGGTGAGGTGACGGCGGAGCTGGAGACGAACGGTCGGCGTGTCGGACGGATGGGTCCCCATGGCACTACGGCACCCGACGGCAAGCAGCAGTCGCCGCCCCGGGTGCGTGAACGGGTCGTCGCTCTCATCCACACCCTGGACCCGGCCTCGAAGCCGGCGGGCGGCGGCGGCCAGGCACCGCCCGCGGGCAACGGCAAGGCATGACGTGGCCATGGGTGTGACCGGTCGAGATCTTCCGGCCGCACGGTGAACTGCCCACAATGGGGGACTGTCCGGGGAGGGCGGCGCGATTATCTCAGTGCTGGTGAACATAGCGATCGGGCTGGTGACGAGCCTCCTGGGCCTCGGCTTCGGCTGGCTGTGGGAGCGGGGCAGGCGGTCCCGCGCACTGAATAGGAAGGCTGCCTTCTTCGGCGTCCGCCCCGGCGAAACCTGCCTCATCGTGCTCGGCAACAAGCACAACGCCCCCGGGACCGCACAGCACCGGGACGTGCGGGCGGTCATCGAACTGGCCATGCTCGCCGGTGAGCTGGGCTGCCGGGTGACCGTCGAGTCCGGAGAGTTCCGCGGCAGCAACGCCGACCGCACGGAATTCTGTGTCGGCGGACCGATCGGCGACTCGAACATCCGCACCGGCGGCCATCTGGCCGCCCACCTGCCGGGCGTGACCATCCACCCCTACAACGGCGGGCCCGACTCGGTGGCCATCGAGGTCGGAGGTGACCGCTTCCTCTTCGACCGCGGTAATCAGGAGTACGCCCTCGTCGCCAAGTTCACGCCTGCGGAGTCCAGCCGCCCCGTGCTGCTGATATGCGGCCAGACCTCCGCGGCGAACCAGGCGGCCATCAACTTCCTGCGGCGCGAGTACGACCGGCTCGGCAGGGCCCTCGTCTCGGTGGACCGCTACTGCATCGTGATCAAGGCATCGCACCTCACGACATACGGAATCCACCGGGCCGCGCTGGAACGGGACGTCTCGGCCACGGCCTTCGGACACGAATGAACGCCCGGCGCGAAGCCGGACGTTCATTCGTCGGGCGGGCGGACCGGCCTTGCGGCCCCTCCCCTTGTCCGCTCAGATGCCCGTGTAGGTGAGGGAGGGATCTTCCTCCTGGAGCGAGACGACGAATCGGCGCATCTTGCGGTTCGCAAGGATGCGCAGGGCGCGCACGTTGCCTTCGGCTTCGAGCCGGATCTTCCGGCATTCCCCCCGGTCCCAGATGAGGAGGTGGACCGACAACCGCTCGGTGCTCTCTCCCCGGCTCACGAGTTCGGCCGTCAGCGCGAGGTCCGGCATATCGGTGTGGTGGATGCCGAGCGGTGAACCACCGCTCTCCGTGAACGTCGTGGCGATTCCGGTGTTGTTCTCCCCGAACCAGTTCGCTCGCATATCCGTGCGGAACAAGGCCGCTGCGTCCTCCACGGAGGCCGTGGTGGATATATCCACCGGCTGCTTGGTCATCTGCTCAACTCCCCGATGTGAACCCCGTGGTGCCGTGGGGGCGGTGCTCTTGTGCGGGAACTGCGTTCCGCCACGACCTTCTCACTGAAACGGAACCGCGGTGGGTTTTGTTGCACGGTTTCCGGAAGTACGGCAGCGGTTACCGTGACGTGCGGCGTTTTCGGTCGGCCGGTCAGAGGCTCGGCGCGGAGAAGGGAATGAACGGCATGAGCTCGTCGGCGACCCAATGGGCCGGGACTTGTAATGCCTCGCCGATCCGCAGATAGAGTTCGTACTGCGTCGCGGCGCCGAACCAGTCGAACCGGCAACCGGCCGGATCGCGGCCCCGACCGCATGCCTCGACCACCGCCACGCAGCCGTCCTGGACATCGGCCCTGGCGTACACGGTCTCGGCGTGAGGTCCGGCCGACATCCGGGCGACCGGGCGCAGTTCCCCTGTTGCCAGCGGTGGGAGAGCCGCCCCGGGCGCCGGGGGCGGTCGGCCGACGAGCCAAGGCTCGTCGGGTCCCCGGTGCAGTCGCCAGAACTCGCGATCCCCTGCGGACAGGCGGTTGCCGGGTACCCCGCGAGCTCGGAAGAACTCCAGCGCGTCCATCCGCAAGGCGTCGTAGCAGGGATGCGCGAAGTCCGGGCCGAGCAGGTTCCAGACCGTCCTGGCCGCTCCGAAGAGCGCGAAGCCGCCTGCCGGTATGACGGCCGCGGCCAGTTGAGTGGTGAACCGGTCACTGTCGGACTGGGCGAATTCCAGAAACGGCGCCTGTAGTTCGCTCCACACCAGATCAGCGCCGAATTCGATCCCCGTGGCATCGAATTCGAAACGGCCGAACCGCTCCATCCGCAGAACGACATCGGCCGGGAGCCGTGAGGAGCCTGTGGCGTCCGAAGCGACTTTCATGATCCCTCCCTGCTTCGACCGTGCCGTCCACGGCGACGTGGGCCGCGAACCGGTCCGCGTGTCCGGTCGATACGTGTCCGGCGGCAGTACGTGTCTAGCAACGGACGGAGAATGGGCACAATGGTTCTCCGGCGTACCCGGACGATCTCCGGAGAACTCCGCACGGCACCGGCACCGGCCGCCGGGCGCTCCCAGGCCACCGGGCGTTGTGCCAGACTCGGCGGTGGCAGCAGGCGGCGAAAGGGAGTTCGGGGCATGGGCCGTCCGCAAAAGGAACTGCCTCCCGACGGTTCGCCCGTCACGCTGTTCGCGTTCTGGCTGCGAGATCTGCGTCGGACCGCGGGACTGACCTTCGACCAACTGTCCCGTCACACCGGGTACGGTCGCACCACCATGACCGACGCGCTCCGCGGGGACTCGCACCCGACGCTCCCGGTGACGATGGCGATCGTCGGCGCCTGCGGCGGCGACATCGACAAGTGGGGCGCGTTCTGGGCCGAGGTGCACCGCGCCCTGGACAAGGACGCCGTGCCCGGGACTGTCATCGTCTCGCCGCCCCCCTGGACCCCGTCGATCGCGGGCGGGGCGCACGGCGAACTCTGTCCGAGCGGCTGCGCCCGTACCGATCCGCACGGCTGGTACACCGAGTCGGTCGAGACCCGGCTGCGCCTGGACACCGTGACACCCGAGGCGGTGGAGCGGCGGGTCATCGTCGCCACCTGCGACGGCCTCGCCGAGATCCCGGTCGCGTTCAGCGTGCCGCGCCGCACCGACGACGAGGCCGACGGCCACGGTCTGGAGGTCTCTGTCCTCGACGGCGGCCGCCTCGATCTGCCCGAACACCCCTACGAGAGCTTCTTCCAACAGCGGCTGATCCTCCCGACCCCGCTGCGCACAGGTGCCCGCCACACGTACACGCTCCGGCTGCGCATCCCCCAGGACCAGCCGATGGCACCGCACTTCGTCCATGTCCCGCTGACCCGCAGCGAACGCTTCAGCCTGCGGGTGCGCTTCGCCCCCGGACGTCCGCCGCTGTCCGTCTGGCAGTTGAGCCGAGTCCCGACCGCCGTCATCTACCAGCGAGCGCCGGGGACATCCCTCCTGCGCCCCGACCGGCAGGGCACGGTGGCAGTGGAGTTCGACGCGATGCGGGTGGGATACGGCTACGGACTGTGCTGGCAGGACGGACCCGCCCCTGCCGCACCCGAGCCCGACCCCGAAGTGCCGCCCGGCTACTGAGAGATCGGCGCGTCCGGCAGTTTGGCGCTGATCCGGGCGGCGTCCGGGTGGTGCAGGGTCCGCAGCACATCGAGCGCTTCGCGTCGCAGCGCGTACGCGTCGCGGTCGTGGCCGAGCGCGGCGTGCGCGTCCGCCAAATGGTCGAGGGCGTGCGCCTCGCGGTAGCGGTCGCCCACCGCCCGGTCGAGAGCCAGGGACCGCTCGTAGGTGCCGATCGCCGCCGCGTGCCGGCCCGAACTCTGCTCGGCCCGCCCGGTGGTGAGCAGGATCGCCGCCTGGCCGTCCAGATGGCCGAGTTCCGCGTACAGGTCGAACGCCCGGCGGCCGTGTACCAGCGCCGCCGCGTGGTCCCCCGAGCGTTCCTGCTCCTGGGCCAGGGCGCTGAGGCCATCTGCCAGCGGCAGCGGATCCGCGGTCCGCTCGGCCATCGCCAGCGCGAGCCGGGCCTGCGGGAGCGCCCGCCGGTGGTCGCCGCGCGCGGCGTACACCCGCACCAGGGACAGCCGCACCTGGCGCGCGCCGTCGTCATCACCCAGCCGGCGGCATTCGCGCAGCGCCTCGTAGAGCAGCGACAGGGCTTCGTCGGACCGGTCGAGGCGGGAGAGGGCGTCCGCCAGCCGGCGGGTGGCCGACGCCCAGGCCCGGCGGTCCCCGGCCTTCGCGGCCGCGTCCCGGGCGATTTCGTGCACCAGACCGCGCTGGAACCGCCGCCCCGAGCGACGCAGATAGACCGCGCACGCCTGGGCGAGGCGCCAGGTGTACGACTCCAGCCCCTCGCTCCGCGCGGCCAGCGCGATCACCGCCTGTAGCGTGCCCAACTCGGCCTCGAACCACGCCATGGCCGCCGCGTGATTCTCAACGGGCGGTTCGGTGCCAGTCGGCTCGACCGGAGCGCGCCGCCACGGTTCGAGGCGGCGGTCCGCCCGTCGCGCGGCACTCAGATAGTGCCGCAGCAGGCGCTCGACGGCGGTGGCGCGCTCGGCGGCCGGGCCGTCGTCCGCCAACTCCTTCGCGTACAGCCGCAACAGGTCGTGCAGTACATACCGGCCCGGCGCGTGCTGCCGCACCAGATGGGCGGCGGTGAGCGCGTCGAGCAGTTCGTCCGGCGGCGCCTGTTCGCCGAGCAGCGCCGCGCACGCGGTCGCGTCGAGGTCAGGGCCGGGGTGGCAGCCGAGCAGCCGGAACAGCCGCGCCACGGGCGGTGGCAGCAGGGCGTACGAACCCTGGAAGACCGACCGCAGGTTGACGTCCGCGTCCTTGAGCTCCAGGATGCCCAGCCGCGCGTTGGCCTGCCGGAGCCGTGCGACGAAAAGACCGATCGAGCCCTTGGGCTCCAGCGCCGCCCTCGCGCCGGCAACGCTCAGGGCCAAGGGCAACCGGGCGCACAGGTCCACGAGTTCGTCAGCGGCCCGTGGTTCGTCCGCCAGCCGGTCGGCTCCGATCTGCCCTTCCACCAGGGCCCGGGCGGCATACCGCGGCAGCACGTCCAGGGTGACCCGGAACGCCCCGTCCCGTACCACCAGTCCGTCGAGGCGGTTGCGGCTGGTGACGATCACCAGCGATCCCGGCCCGCCCGGCAGCAGCGGGCGAACCTGATCGGCCGAGCGCGCGTTGTCGAGCACCACCACCACCCGACGGCCCGCCAGCACGGTACGCAACAGGCCGGCGGCGGCGGTCACCCTGGCCGGGATCGCGTCGGGCGTCACGCCCAGCGACTGCAACAGGTCGTGCAGCGCTTCCGCGGGGGACATGGGCGCTCCCGAGTCGAAGCCCCGCAGATTCAGGTGGAGTTGACCGTCGGGAAAGTGCTCCTCCACCCGGCGTGCCCAGTGCAGCGCCAGGGATGTCTTGCCGACTCCCGCAGTGCCCTCGATGCTGGTGATCACCACCGGCCGGACCGCCGCGACCGGATCCAGCTCCAGTAGCCCGTCAAGTCGCCGCAGTTCGGGCTCCCGGCCGACGAAATTCCGCAGAGACGAGGGAAGTTGGTGGGGCACGCGGGAGGACGGTGGCGGACCGCTCGTGCCGACGGTCGCTCTGGCCGCGGCGGGGCGGAGCCTCCGGGCCGCTTCGGCGCGGTCCCGGAGCGTGCTCAGCCGACCGGCTTCCGGGCCGCCGACACCGAGTGCGACCAGCAGTTCATCGAAGACGCCCACCCCCGCGAGCGTCGTCCCGTTGAGGTAGGCGTACAGACTGCTCGGCGAGACGTTCAGCCGTCTGGCCAGTTCGGCCCGGTCCAACGCGCGGCCGAGCCGCTTCTCGGCGCGGACCACGGCATGGGCCAACTCGACGGCCAGCCGCTGCCTGAGCGCCGACGGGTCCTCATCCGTCGCCGGGGTCCGATCCCCTGCCACCGCTTTCCCTCCGTACCGGCCCTACGCCTTGGCGGACGTGGCTGACGTGCACACCCGTACGGCATGCCCGCCGCGTGTCTCGTACCCGGATCGTGACGCATACGACCCGTGCGGATTCGTACCGCGCCTCCAGACTTGTCCAGTGTCTTCCAGAGCGGCCGGGAGTGCTGATGATCCGCGTGTTCCGGTGGGGTCCGACACCGGCGGCGCGCTGTTCGCCGGGCCGGCCCGGGAGGACGACAGCCATGCAGACTCACTGAGGACACACACCGGAAGACCCCGGCACGACCGTCGGTTCAGGACTCCTGGGGCCGGCCGTCCACCTCCGCGCACCGCAGCACGTGGGCGGCGGCCGTGCCCCACGTCACTCTTTCAGCCATCGCCTCGCGCAGGCGGGCGGCCCGGGCGAAGGCGCTCGGCCGGTCGAACATCACCGAGTTGATGGCCCGTTCCCACGCGGCGGCGTCCGCCGCCAGCCGCTTCTCATAACCGTCCACGTCAACGACGACCTGCTCCGCCTCCGCGGGCAGGATCTCGCGAAGCAGCATGCCCAGCCCGCTGCGGCCGCTCACAAGAACCGGCACCCCGGCCACGATCGCCTCGAGCGCCACCAGACCGAACGCCTCGGCTCGGGACGGCATCAGCACCAGACTGGCCCGCCGCACATCCCTGCGGATCTTCTCCTGGTCTTCTGTGTAGGTCCGCACCTTGACGTCGATGGCCGGATGGCCGATCAAGTCCTTCGCGTACTCGCTCAGGCTGCGGGAGGTGTCCTCGGGCGCGCCGCGGACCAGCAGTTCCCAGTGTCCGGGCCCGGACCTCGGCGGTACCGCTTTCTCCAGTGCCCGGCAGGCGATGTCCAGCCCCTTCAACTGCGCATCCTTCAGGCGCCCCATGAACAGGATCTGCGTCCGACCGGAGCGCGGTCCGTCCACCGGGTCGGCCTCGCCGTCGAATCCGGGGTCGATGCGCTGTATCGGGGGCAGGTCCCGGTATCCCGGCAGACCCCGCTCCCGTTCCAGCAGTTCCTCGAGGCGCGGTCCCACCGGCATGATGCGGGCGGCACCTCGGCACAGGTCGAACTCCAACTCCGTGAGGGCCTCGGCGCGGGCACCCACGTCGTCACCCTCGTCTTCCTTGGACCATTCCGCCTGGTCCGGCTCGACATGGAGGAAGTGCAGCCGCCGCGCCCCCCTGAAATGGTCCTCCGCCTGTGCCTGCGCCGCAGGTCCGCTGACCCTGCCGTGCCCGATGACGAGGTCCGGCACGACTCCCTCCGGCAATTCGGCGCGACGCATCAGCGACTGCCGCCCGGTACGGCCCGGCCGGGCCGCGGCGAGCAGACGCACCCCGTGCTCCTCCGCGTCGGCCTGTTCCTTGGCGGTGAAATTCTCCACCAGCACGTGGACTTCGGCGCCCGCCGCCGTCAGCGCCAGGCACAGCCCTCGGTTGAACGCCGTCAGGCCGCCATGTGCGGGAAACCACTCGTCGGTCACCGCGAGCACCCGCACGGGGCAGCCGTCCGGCCGCGTCGGCGCCGTCGCCGCGACCGGCGCCAACTCCGCCGACGGTTCCGATTCGTCGTTGTCCGGCGGCGGTTGCCGTGCGCCCTGACGCTCGGCGGTTTCCGTTACGGGCAGGCTGTCGGTCGTCTCCACGCGCGTGATGCCGTCCTCAAGAAGTTGGACGAACCAGTCGACGACCTCGCGGTCGTCGTCCAGCACGTCGGTGTCGGTCACATCGCCGCCGTGTGCCTCGCGGCTCCGACGCAGGGCCAGTCGCGCGTTGGTCCACGTGACGTCCACGGTGTGCCGGAGGGCGCGCAGTGCCCGCGCCGGATCGCCGAGCGGCAGTTCGCCGATCCCGCCGCCGTAGGGGAGCCGTACCAAGGCCCGCAGACCCGTGTCGCCGCCGTCGATGGAGGAGAGCCTTTTGTGGACCCGCAGTTGATGCCGGACAGCGGCCATATGCATCAGGTAGCTGACGAACGGCGGCATCTCGGCACTGCTGTCGGCCGACCACGCCCAGGCACCGAGGAAGGCGTCCTGCTCCGGATGCCCGAGCAGGAGGAGCCGGCGCAGGTACCGGTCGTCGTCCTCGCGCTCCGGTTCCAGCAGGTCCAGCCCGCCGACCGCCCCGCCCGGCTGCTTGCCGACCAGCAGCACCACGGCGCCCAGGCAGCTGGCGTCGAGCGGGCCGAGCACGTCGGCGGCCCGCTGCTCCAACTCCGGCCAGGCACGGTCCTCGCGCGCCCCGAGCAGCAGCGACAGATTCAGTACGGCACCGTGACGTCGCACGATCGCCTGGTCGAGGCCCCCGGGCGACTGGACGGCAGCCACCGTCACCGAACCGTGCAGCGCCGCGTCCGGCAGCACCTCCGGGATCTCGGTGGGTGCCGTCGCCCACACCGGCTGGTTCGCGCCCTGGAGGGCACGGAAGCGCTGCCACATCACGCGGACTGCGGTCGGCCAGACGTCGGCACGCGGCGCGTCGAGCGGCACGAAGACGTGGGCCACGACTTCCTGTTCCGTCACGGCGAGTTCGTGCACTCGGTCGTTCGCCCCCGGGCTGCGTGCCGTACTCACTACGGTAAGTCCCCGCATTCTACTGACGGTTCGGCCGTGTCGAGGATCTCTCGGGCTACGTGCTCAACTGCTGTCGACCGTATCGGTGTTCAACACCACAAGCGTGGCGGCCGACGCCGGTACGAACAAGGACACCGACCCGGCCGGACTGAACCTGGTCACGACCACCGCGTACGACGCTCAGGGCCGCGTCATCAAGGCCACCCTGCCCAAGTCCACGGGCACCGACGCGGGGCCACCGTCACGACCTACTGTTCCGCCACCGGCACCGGCGTGGACCACCCAGGACGCCACCGGCATACCCACCCGCGACGTCCAGAGCATCGGCGGCGGCCTCGCCGTCGCCACAGCGGCCAGCGACCCGAACAGTACGATCCTGCAACTGACCAGGCACGTTGCCTGGGGGACCGGTGTGGCGGGGGGGCTTCGGCATGATCGAATCCACGATTCCGTGGCCCGCTGTCAAGGCTGTTGCCTACGCGCTCCGTTGGGGACTGTGGGCAGTCACGGCCAAGGCGTCCCACGCAGCAGTGCGAGCACGCTGTGTCGGCTTCGTCACAGATCTCCCCACCGGATTCTGGCGAATCAACGAACGGAAGTGCTGATCGATGCCTAGACCTGTCCGGATCACTATCCCGGCGCTTATCGCCCTACTGCTCGCGGCCGTAATGATCGAAGCGATAAGCCACTCTTCGTGGCCCATTGTGGCCCTCATGGGCGTCGGTATAGGCTTTATGGCCATCGATATCGTACGAGCGCTGCGGGACAACCGTCACGGGTAGGAACTCGCGACGAGCGCTGTCGCGTCAAGCAGCCGCACAACTCGTCCCCCCTTGGGGAACACAGCCCGCTAGGTCCCCCCTTCAGGGAGGGCCTAGCAAACCCCATTCCCGAGGGCAGTGCCAACGCCTGCGAAAGATCTTCCGTGCGGCACCCTTGGGCGTGCGGATTTCCGCAGGGTGGGTGACATTCCTTGTCGTGATGCGCTTGGCTAGTGGCGACCTCCTGGGTCGCTCGTCTACTGCCCTGTTCTTTGGTGCTCGGGTTTCGCACCGTGATGCACTGCCTCAACGGCCGAGCCCGTGCGTGCCTACTCGGAGTCAGGGACTCTCCACTCGGTCGGAGGGACTTCCCGGGGACTTTTCGCTGTGCAAACCGGGAAGGCTCCGACAGCGCCGAAAGACGGGAAACCCCAGCTCAGGCGCTAAAAGCTCAGCACTCGATGACGTTCACCGCGAGGCCGCCCCGGGCGGTTTCCTTGTATTTGACCTTCATGTCGGCGCCGGTCTCCTTCATGGTCTTGATGACCTTGTCGAGGGAGACGTGGTGGCGGCCGTCGCCGCGCATGGCCATGCGGGCGGCGGTGACGGCCTTGACGGCGGCCATGCCGTTGCGCTCGATGCAGGGGATCTGGACGAGGCCGCCGACCGGGTCGCAGGTGAGGCCGAGGTTGTGTTCCATGCCGATCTCGGCGGCGTTCTCGACCTGTTCCGTGGAGCCGCCGAGGATCTCGGCGAGGCCGCCGGCCGCCATCGAGCAGGCCGAGCCGACCTCGCCCTGGCAGCCGACCTCGGCGCCGGAGATGGAGGCGTTCTCCTTGAAGAGCATGCCGATCGCGCCCGCCGCCAGCAGGTAGCGCACGACGGCGTCCTCTTGGTCGACGGCGCCGGCGGTCGGCGCCGCGACGAAGTTCAGGTAGTAGTGCAGGACGGCCGGGATGATGCCCGCGGCGCCGTTGGTGGGGGCGGTCACGACCCGGCCGCCCGCCGCGTTCTCCTCGTTGACGGCCATCGCGTAGAGGGTGACCCACTCCATCGCGTGCGCGGCCGGATCGCCCTCGGCGCGCAGCTGGCGCGCCGACTGCGCCGCGCGGCGGCGGACCTTCAGGCCGCCCGGGAGGATGCCCTCACGGGACATCCCGCGCCGCACGCAGGACTCCATCACCCGCCAGATGTCGAGCAGCCCGGCGCGGATCTCCTCCTCCGTACGCCACGCCTTCTCGTTCTCCATCATCAGCGCCGAGATCGACAGCCCCGTCTCGCGCGAGAGCCGCAGCAGCTCGTCCCCGGTGCGGAAGGGGTGCCGCAGCACCGTGTCGTCCAGCTTGATCCGGTCCTCGCCGACCGCGTCCTCGTCCACGACGAAGCCGCCGCCCACCGAGTAGTACGTCTTCTCCAGCAGCGGGGCGCCGTCCGCGTCGTACGCGAACAGCGTCATCCCGTTGGCGTGGTACGGCAGCGACCTGCGCCGGTGCAGCACGATCTGCGTCTGCGGGTCGAAGGCGATCTCGTGCGCCCCGAGCAGGCTCAGCCTGCCCGCCGCGCGCACCGCCGCGACCTCGTCGTCCGCCGTCTCCACGTCCACCGTCCGCGGCGAGTGGCCCGCGAGCCCCAGCAGCACCGCCTTCGGCGTCCCGTGCCCGTGGCCCGTCGCCCCCAGCGACCCGAAGAGCTCCGCCCGGACCGACACGGTGTGCGCCAGCAGTCCCTCGTTCTTCAGCCGGTGCACGAAGATGCCCGCGGCACGCATCGGGCCCACAGTGTGCGAGCTGCTGGGGCCGATGCCCACGGAGAAGAGGTCGAATACGGATATTGCCATGAGGACTCCAGATCTCGAAGGGGCACGGCCCCTTCACGGTTCCTCCGCGGAGGAGGGTTCCCCAGGGGCGCGGGGAACTGCGCGACCAGCCCCCACCGGCGGGTGGTCCGGCGACAACCGGACCGCCCCGCCGGGGCGGGTGGTGACCTGCGGGAGCGCTCCGGCTGAGCACGCGGTTCCTCCGCCGGCCTCCGGCCGGGAGGTGCCCCCCTCGCCCCTACGGGGCTACGCGTAGAGCGGGTGCTTGCGGGTCAGGGCGGCGACCCTGTCCCGGAGAGCCGCGGCATCGTAACTCGGCTTGAGGGCCGCCGCGATGATCTCCGCCACCTCCCGGAAGTCCTCCGCGTCGAAGCCCCGCGTGGCCAGCGCGGGCGTGCCGATGCGCAGCCCCGAGGTGACCATGGGCGGCCGGGGGTCGTTGGGGATCGCGTTGCGGTTGACGGTGATGCCGACCGAGTGGAGGCGGTCCTCGGCCTGCTGGCCGTCGAGCGCGGAGTCGCGGAGGTCGACCAGCACCAGGTGGACGTCGGTGCCGCCGGACAGGACGGAGACGCCGACCTCGGTGAGGTCGTCCCGTACCAGCCGCTCGGCGAGGATCTTGGCGCCCTGGAGCGTACGCGCCTGCCGGTCCTTGAACTCGTCGGTGGCGGCGGCCTTGAAGGCGACCGCCTTTCCGGCGATCACGTGCTCCAGCGGGCCGCCCTGCTGACCGGGGAAGACCGCGGAGTTGATCTTCTTGGCCAGCTCGGCCTTGGAGAGGATCACACCGCCGCGCGGGCCGCCGAGCGTCTTGTGGGTCGTGGTGGTGACCACGTCCGCGTACGGCACGGGGGAGGGGTGCAGACCGGCCGCGACCAGGCCCGCGAAGTGCGCCATGTCGACCATCAGGTACGCGCCGACCTCGTCCGCGATCCGGCGGAACTCGGCGAAGTCGAGCTGGCGCGGATACGCCGACCAGCCCGCGATGACGAGCTGCGGCCGGTGCTCCCTGGCCAGCTTCTCGACCTCGGCCATGTCGACCAGACCGGTGTGCTCGTCGACGTGGTAGGCCGCGACCTTGTACAGCTTGCCGGAGAAGTTGATCTTCATACCGTGGGTCAGGTGGCCGCCGTGCGCCAGGTCGAGGCCCAGGATGGTGTCGCCCGGCTTGATCAGGGCGGTCATCGCGGCGGCGTTCGCGGACGCGCCGGAGTGCGGCTGCACGTTCGCGGCCTCGGCGCCGAACAGCGCCTTGACGCGGTCGATCGCGAGCTGCTCGATCACGTCGACGTGCTCGCAGCCGCCGTAGTAGCGGCGGCCCGGGTAGCCCTCGGCGTACTTGTTGGTCAGCACGGAGCCCTGAGCCTCGAGGACCGCGACCGGCGCGAAGTTCTCCGACGCGATCATTTCGAGGGTGGACTGCTGGCGGTGGAGTTCGGCGTCGACCGCGGCGGCGACGTCCGGGTCGAACTCGTGCAGGGACTGGTTCTGCAGCGACATGAGATCTTCCTGGTCAGAAGGTCGATGAATACCGGGGGCCGGCGAACGGCCGGTGACGGCGGGCCCGGCGGGAAGCGAGCCCGTGATGACGGCGGGCCCGGCGGGAAGCGAGCCCGCGATGACAGCCGGGGGCCGGCCCGCCGTGACGGCCGGGGGACCGGCCCGTGACGGAGGCCGGAAGGTCAGCCCGCGATGAAGGCGTCGTACTCGGCGGCGGACAGCAGCTCGTCGGTCGCCTGCGGCTCGCGCACCTTGAACAGCCAGCCGTCCGCGAAGGGCGAGGAGTTGATCAGGGCCGGGTCGTCCACGACGTCCTGGTTGATCTCCGTGACCTCGCCGGTGACCGGCGAGTACAGGTCGCTGACGGACTTGGTGGACTCCAGCTCACCACAGGTCTCACCCGCCGTGACGGCGTCGCCCACCGCGGGAAGCTGCACGAACACGACGTCGCCGAGCGCGTCGGCGGCGTGCGAGGTGATCCCGACGGTGACGCCCTCGGCCTCGGGGGCCGACAGCCACTCGTGTTCCTTGGTGTACCGAAGATTCTGGGGGTTGATGCTCATGACGGAATTCTCCCGGATGCGAAGGGGTGCCCGCGCGCGGGGACGGCGCGGTCGGTCGGCTCGACGGACAGGTCCGGTACCGGCCGGACAGGCCCGGTACCAGGTGGCGGTACGAGCGTGTCAGCGCTCACGCTTGTAGAACGGCAGCGCCACGACCCGGTGCGGCTCACGGGTGCCGCGGATGTCGACCGCGACCCCTTCCGTACCGGGCGCGGCATGCGCGGCGTCCACGTACGCCATCGCGATGGGCACGCCCAGCGTCGGGGACGGCGCGCCCGAGGTGACCTCGCCGACCACGGCGCCCGAGGCGTCGGTCACCGCGTACCCCGCGCGCGGCACCCGGCGGCCCTCGGCGATCAGCCCGACCAGCTTGCGCGGCGGGGTGGCCGCCGCCTTCTCCGCCGCGGCCTCCAGCGCCGCCCGGCCCACGAAGTCGCCCGCCTTGTCGAACTTCACGACCCGGCCGAGCCCCGCGTCGAACGGCGTCAGCGCGGTGGTCAGCTCGTGCCCGTACAGCGGCATGCCCGCCTCCAGGCGCAGCGTGTCCCGGCAGGACAGGCCGCACGGTACGAGCCCGGCCGCGGCCCCGGCCTCGGTGAGCGCCTGCCACAGCCGCTCGGCGTCGGCGGGCGCGACGAACAGCTCGAAGCCGTCCTCGCCGGTGTAACCGGTACGGGCGATCAGGGCGGGCACCCCGGCGACCGTGCCGGGCAGGCCCGCGTAGTACTTCAGCCCGTCCAGGTCCGCGTCCGTGACCGACTTCAGGATGCCGGGGGACTCCGGACCCTGGACGGCGAGCAGCGCGTACGCGTCCCGGTCGTCGCGTACGGCGGCGCCCGCGAAACCGGCCGCGCGCTCGGTGACGGCGTCCAGCACCACCTGGGCGTTGGAGGCGTTGGCGACGATCATGAACTCCTGCTCGGCGAGCCGGTACACGATCAGGTCGTCCAGGATGCCGCCGTCGGGTGCGCAGATCATCGTGTAGCGGGCCCTGCCGACCGCGAGCGCCGACAGGTGGCCGACCAGCGCGTGGTCGAGGGCCTCGCCCGCCTGCGGTCCCGTGACGGTGATCTCGCCCATGTGGGAGAGGTCGAAGAGTCCGGCGCGGGTGCGGACGGCGGTGTGCTCGTCGCGCTCGCTGCCGTACCGCAGCGGCATGTCCCAGCCCGCGAAGTCGGTCATGGTCGCGCCGAGCGCGCGGTGTGACGCGTCGAGGGCGGTGTGGCGCGGGGAGGTCGGTGGCTGGCTCATCGGAGGGCTCCCAGAGGGGTGACGGCACGGGACGGACAGGGCGGGCCGGGGCATGCTCGCCCCGGGTCTCCCCATCTGTCATCGGAACCTGAGAGGTTCACCGTGACCCTCACGGGTCCCGGTTTGCACCTTGGGTGGGGCCGCTCCCCGTCAAGGGAGCCGCCCGCTTTTCAGATCTGCCTCGCCCGCGCGGTATCTGTGCCTGAGAGATTCAAGGGAGGGCTTGCTCCTTCGGCGCCCGGCCCGGTGAGGGGACGGAACTCTCCCGCGCGGCCTCCAACGGCCGGTATGCAAGTTGTGCCGCCAATCATTGCACGCCAGCCGCTAGGGTTTCCGGGCAGGACAGTGGCACATGGGCGGACAAGGGTGGACATGGAGATTCCGGCACCGTACACGGCACCGTACATATGGCCGGCCAACGAGCTGGAAGAGGTGCTCACCGCGAGCCTCGGCAACCCCTCGGCCGCCCCCCGGCTGCTGGAGGTGCTGGGGCGCTCCCATGTCTGGGTGCCGCTGCCGAACGGCGGGGCGCCGGACGCGCCGGGGCTCGACCTGCCCACCGTCGAACTGGAGGGCGCGACCTATGTGCCGGTCTTCAGCTCCGAGCAGCAGTTCCGGCAGGCCGCCGACGGCATGGCCTGCACCGTCGCGCCCGTCCACGAATTCGCCCGCGGCCTGCCGCCGCTGGTCGGCATCGCCCTGAACCCCGGCGGCGCCGTCGGAGTGCCGCTGCCGCCCGCCGCCGTCGCCGAGCTGTGCCGGGGCGGCGCCGCCGAACGGTACGAGCAGGACGGCACGCCCGGCCGAACGGTCGGCGCCCGCGTACGGCTGTGGGAACCGGACCACGACGACGAGCCGGTGGACTTCCTCGCCACCGCCGCGGGGGAGTTCGCCGTCACCCCGGTCGTGCTGTCCGCCCGCCGCGCGCTGGCCGCCGTGGAGGAGGAGCCGCCCGCGCTCTTCGTCGGGGTCGAGCTGGACCGCTGGCAGGACGTGGACCGTGCCGCGGCCATGGACGCCATCGGCCGCGCCCTCGGCGCCGCGCCGCTGCCCTGGCCCGTCCACCTGATTCTGCTGGACGTCGCACAGGACCCGGTCGCGGACTGGATGCTGGAGACCGTACGGCCGTTCTTCACGCGGGACTGAACCGGACCGAACCGGACTCATCGGGACCGAACGGGACCGACCGGCGGGAGGCCGTACGGCACGGGTGGGGATCCAGGACGTGACCTGGTTTGATGGCGGGCGGCGCACAGGTGTGCGCCGGGCAGACCGAACGAGGGGAAGGGGCGGTCCCACGTGATCGCGGGCGCGCAAGGCGGTGCGGCGGCGGCCGGCCATGTGGAGCAGATGCTGCTCCAGGTGGCGCCCGGTCGCTTCGACGCATACGAGAACCTGCTCGCGTCGCTGGCCGAGGGCCAGGTGTGGATGCTGCTCTGGCACGGCACGCCCGGTTCGGCCGATGCCCAGTACGGCAACCTCCGGATCGGCGGCCACGGCTACGCGCCGTGCGTCACCTCGCCGCGTGAGCTGGCCGCCAGCGGCTGGACCCGGGAGTACGAGGTCGTCTCCGGGCGCGACATCGCCCTGACCCTCTTCCCCGACCGCTGGGGCCTCTGGCTCAACCCGCACGCGCCGGGCGGCGGGGTCGGGGTGCCCTGGCTCGACCTGCGCCGGATCGCCGCCGGGCTGGACCTGCTGCCCGCCGGGCCGCTCCAGATCGGCGAACCCTCGCTACAGATTCCGCAGTTCTACGCTCTGCTCGCGCAGGCCGCGCACCGCACGCCCGCCGTGCGCGCCCTCCGGCGCGCCTGGGTCCAGCCCACCCTCGGCGAGCCCTATCTCGCCATCGGCGTCGAGGTCTACGACGACTCTCCGCAGTCCGTCGAGTCCGTCCGCCTCATGATGCAGCAGTCCGTGGCCGGTGTCCCCGACGGCCTGCCCGTCTCCACCGTCGCCATGGCCGACGCCTACGATCCCGTCGCCATGTGGATGCGCGCCAACGGGCAGCCCTTCTTCGACCGCGAAGCCTTCGCCGGCGGCCCGGCCTGGGGCCCCCGCTAGGGCCTGTCCGGCGGATCACGAAAGGCGATGAGCGACCCTCAGGCGCCGGAATCGTCCAGGGCGGCGGACATCAGGCCGAGCGGTGGACTGCCCAGGGCGAGCAGGGCGGCGTGGAATTCGGGCAAGGTGAAGGAAGCCTTCCGCTTGGCCCGCTCGCGCAGCCGCATGATCTCCAGCTTGCCCCAGGTGTACCGCCCGTAGGCCGCGTCGAAGGTGCCGCGCCGCGCCTCGGCGGAGGCCCCGGCCCGGGCGAGATGGGCGTCGCGCATGAAGAGCCGGGTCGCGTCCTCTAGGGACAGCGCCCCGGTGTGCAGCCCGATGGAACACGTCAGCCGCGTCACGCGGACCAGCGCTTCGAGCGCGACCCCGATCGCGAAGCGCGGGTCCCGCGCCCGGAACCCCTCTTCGAGGCAGACCTCCTCGACGTAGTGCGCCCACCCCTCGGCGAAGGAGAGGCTGTGCAGGACCCGCCGCACCGGCGTCGCGGCCCGCCGCAGCGAGCGGCTGTGCGCGAAGTGCCCGGGAGCGACCTCGTGGACGGTGATCGACGGCAGGCTGGTGCGGCTGAAGACGGTCAGCCACTCCTCGCGCTCCTCGGCCGGCCAGTCCGGCTCCGGCGGAGTGACGTGGTACCAGGACGCGGCATCGGCCTCGGCGGGCGCGGCCCAGCTCATCATGGCCATGGCCCAGCGCCGGGAGGGCGGCGCGGGCCCGACGAGACAGTCCCCGTCCACGTACGGCGCGAGCTTGTGCGCGCGGGTGAAGGCGATCACCTCGTCGGTGAGCCTGGCCGCCTCGGGGATGACGCCGTCGGCGTCGGGGTGGTCGGCCATCAGCTCGGGGAGCAGCTCGTCCACCCGCCGGTGCCGGTCGTACGCGCGGCAGGAGTCGACCAGCAGCTCGGTGAGCCGGGCCCGCTCCCGGTCGGCCTCGACGGCGAGCGCCGACAGGTCGACGCTCAGGCCCTCCTGACTGCCCATCAGCGCGGCCAGCGCGTTGCCGCCGAGCCGGGGGTCGGGGTCGCCGTGCTCGGCGGCCCGCTCGATGTGCGCGACCAGCCGCCCGTGCGCGGCCAGCGCGGCGGCGGTGTCGGGGCTGTCCTCGGCGTCGAGCCCGGCGGCGAGCCCGCGTACGGCGCCCAGCAGCGCGTCCGCGACCGGCGCGCTCACCCGGTCGAGTGACGCCACCGCCGCGTCCACGGCCTCCGGCCAGCGCGCCAGATGCTTGCGGCGGGCCTTGGCGCGCTCCCGCCCGGAGGCGTACTCCCGGTCGTAGCAGGCGAGTTCGAGATTGGACAGATGCGGGTACGGGTCGCGCCTGTGCAGCTCCAGCTCCCCGTACTGCACGCGCAGCGCCTCCTCGAAGACCGTCAGGTGCCGGTCGTCGTGGGCGGACTCCAGCGGTCCCGCGGCGCGCTGGGCGCGGGCCATCGCGTCGAGGCCGCGACGGACGCCGTCCGGCGACAGGTCCTGGACGCGGCCGTCGTACTCGTGACGCCCCGCCATTTCCCGTACCACCGGCACCATCAGGTCGCATACCGCACGCAGCCGCTCGTTCACCACACGACCGTACCCCGAGGTACGCGTCGGTAACGGTCGATGAATCACCACATCACAGTTGCGCATCCCTTCGTGGTGAGGGCTGGCGGGTGATCGACACATCGCAGAAGAATCCAGCGGCAAGGGCCTCAGGCCCCCGTTGTCATCTGCACCACCTGCACCGCCTCGTACCAACAGCACTTTCTGCAGAGCCAGTTCATGCATCACGCAATTCATGAGACTCGCACCAGCAGCACGACTGATGAGTAAAGCCGCTACAGCGGCGGGCGCGCGCCGGTTACCCGCCGGCGAGAGGGGTCAGTCACACCATGACCGCACCGATTGAGACCACCCATGGGCAGGCCGAGGCACAGCCGGAAGCCATCCTCAGCGGGGTCGAGCGGAGCCAGATCGAGGGCCGGTCCCTCGGTCAGATCGCCTGGATGCGCTTCAAGCGCGACAAGGTGGCGGTGGCCGGCGGTGTCGTCGTCATCCTGCTGGTGCTGCTCGCGATCCTGGCCAAGCCGATCGAGCACGTCTTCGGCCTCGACCCGACCGCCTTCCACCAGGACCTCGTGGACCCCGTCCGCGTCGCCCCCAAGGGCCCCTTCGGCGGCATGAGCTGGGCCCACCCGCTGGGCATCGACCCGCAGTTCGGCCGTGACCTGCTGGCCCGGATCATCGAGGGCTCGTGGGTCTCGATGCTGGTGGCGACCGGCGCGACGATCCTGTCCAACATCATCGGCACCGTCCTCGGCGTCATCGCCGGGTACTACGGCGGCTGGGTCGACAGCCTGATCAGCCGTCTGATGGACACCTTCCTCGCCTTCCCGCTGCTGCTCTTCGCGATCTCGATCTCCGCCTCCCTCCAGGACGGCGCCTTCGGGATGAATGGGCTGCCGCTGCGGATCAGCGTGCTGATCTTCGTGATCGGCTTCTTCAACTGGCCCTACATGGGACGCATCGTGCGCGGCCAGACGCTGAGCCTGCGCGAACGCGAGTTCGTCGAAGCCGCCCGCAGCATGGGCGCCCGCGGCCCCTTCATCCTCTTCAAGGAACTGCTGCCCAACCTGGTCGCGCCGATCCTCGTCTACTCGACGCTGCTGATCCCGACCAACATCCTCTTCGAGGCCGCCCTGAGCTTCCTCGGCGTCGGCATCGCACCGCCCCAGGCCTCGTGGGGCGGCATGCTCAACGACGCCGTCGACCTCTTCTACGCCGACCCGCAGTACATGGTCGTCCCCGGCCTCGCGATCTTCATCACCGTCCTGGCCTTCAACCTGCTGGGCGACGGACTGCGCGACGCCCTCGACCCGCGCAGCAAGTGAACGGCCGCAGCACGCCACGCCGCACCGCCCGTACCGGGTACCAGCCCGCCCGTACCACCGCTGAAACCACGTATATCCATTCGATTTGGAGGCTTTCCTCGGCATGAACAGCAGAAAAGCGACAGCCGCGCTGGCGCTTGCCATGGCTCTGGCCCTGGGAGCATCCGCGTGCAGCAGTGACTCGAAGGACGACAAGGGCGGCAAGAACCCGAGCGGCGGCAGCAGCAAGTCCGCCTCCGGCTCCGACGCCGCGCTCACCTCCATCGTCAACAAGTCCGACAAGAAGGGGGGGACGGTCGTGATGGAGAACTCCGACGTGCCGGACTCCCTGGACATGGGCAACACGTACTACGGCTGGGTGCAGAACTTCTCCCGCCTCTACGCGCGTACCCTGCTCACCTTCAAGCCCGCCGCGGGCAAGGACGGCCTCACCGTCGTCCCCGACCTCGCCACCGGACTCGGCAAGGCCAGCCCGGACGCCAAGACCTGGACGTACACCATCCGGTCCGGCCTGAAGTACGAAGACGGCACGCCGATCACCACCAAGGACATCAAGTACGCGATCGAGCGCAGCAACTTCGCGCCCGAGGCGCTGTCCAACGGCCCGACGTACTTCAAGGCGTACCTCGCGGGCGGCGACAAGTACCAGGGTCCGTACAAGGACAAGAACCCCAACGGGCTCGCGTCCATCGAGACCCCGAACGACACCACGATCGTCTTCCACCTGGCGAAGCCCTTCGCGGACTTCGACTACCTGGCGACGTTCTCGCAGACGGCCCCCGTGCCGCAGGCGAAGGACGACGGCGCCGGTTACGTGAAGCACATCGTGTCGTCCGGCCCGTACAAGTTCTCCTCGTACACCGAGGGCGCGGGCGCCACGCTGGTCCGTAACCCGCAGTGGAGCCAGGCCACCGACCCGGTGCGCAACCCGCTGCCTGACAAGTACACGATCAAGTTCAAGGTCGACGCGGTCACCATCGACAACAACCTGCTGGCGGGCAACACCACGGTGGACTCCGGCGGTACCGGTGTCACCCCGCAGACCCAGGGCAAGGTGCTCGGCCCCAAGTACAAGGGCAGCACCGACGACTCGTACGCCGGCGCCACCGCGTACATGGCGATCAACTCCAAGGTCGCGCCGTTCGACAACATCGAGTGCCGCAAGGCCGTCGAGTACGCGATCGACAAGGTCTCGGTGCAGACCGCGATCGGCGGCAGCGTGAAGGGCGACATCGCCACCACGCTGCTCCCGCCGACCGTCAACGGCTACGCGAAGTTCGACCAGTACCCGACCGAGGGCAACAAGGGCGATGTGGCCAAGGCCAAGCAGGCCCTGAGCGCCTGCGGCAAGCCGGGCGGCTTCACCACCAACCTGACCGCCCGCTCGGACCGTCCGGCCGAGATGGCGCAGGCCACCGCGGTGCAGAACTCGCTCAAGCAGGTCGGCATCACCGCCAACATCAAGAGCTACCCGGCGGGCAAGTACTTCGCCAACTTCGCCGGTGTCCCGAGCTACGTGCACGAGCACCAGCTCGGCCTGATGATGATGGCGTGGGGCGCCGACTGGCCGACCGGCTACGGCTTCCTCGACCAGATCGTGGACGGCAGCGCCATCAAGCCCTCCGGCGGCAACAACCTGATGGAGCTGAACGACCCGGCCATCAACAAGGCGCTGTCGGACGCGATCGCCAACACCGACGCGGCCGCCCGTGAGAAGGCCTGGGGCGACATCGACAAGATGGTGCTCGACACCGCCACCGTCGTGCCGCTGATCTACCGCAAGAACCTGCTGTACCGCCCGGAGAGCGCCACGAACGTGACGATCACTCAGGCGTACCTGGGCATGTACGACTACCTGCTGCTCAGCTCCTCCAAGTAAGCGAGAGCACCGAACACCGGAAGGCAGGTGAAGGCATCGGCGTCCGCCGGGACCGGGGTTGACCCCCGGCCCGGCGGACCCGGCGCCGAACCGCTGTGACTGCGTACATCATTCGACGCGTGATCGCCGCGATAATCCTGGTGCTTGTCGTCAGCGCGGTCACTTTCGCGATCTTCTTCCTGGTCCCCAAGATCGGCGGCCAGAGCACGACCCAACTGGCCACCCAGTACGTGGGCAAGGACGCCAACCCCGAGTCGATCGCGGCGGTCAAGAAGAACCTCGGGCTGGACCTGCCGCTCTACCAGCAGTACTGGCACTTCATCAAGGCCATCGTCATGGGCGCGAACTACAAGTTCGGCCCGGACGCGGCGGTCTGCCACCGCCCCTGCTTCGGCTACTCCTTCAAGTCGCACGTCGAGGTGTGGCCGCAGATCAAGACCCGTATCCCGGTGACCTTCTCGCTGGCGATCGGCGCGGCCGTGATCTGGGTGGTCTCCGGTGTCGTCATCGGCGTCATCTCCGCGCTCAAGCGCGGCACGGTCTTCGACCGGATCTCCATGGGCGTGGCCCTGGCCGGTGTCTCACTGCCGATCTTCTTCACCGGCATGGTGCTGCTCGGCCTGTTCTCCTACAAGTGGACGATCTGGGACAACGTCGAGTACGTCGGGTTCACCACCGATCCCGCCCAATGGGCGTGGAATCTGATCCTGCCGTGGATCGCGCTGGCCTTCCTCTACTCCGCGCTGTACGCCCGCCTCACCAGAGCCGGGATGCTGGAGACGATGGGCGAGGACTACATCCGTACCGCGCGGGCCAAGGGCCTGCCGGAGCGGACGGTCGTCGGCAAGCACGCGCTGCGCGCGGCCCTGACCCCGATCGTCACCATCTTCGGCATGGACTTCGGCCTGCTGATCGGCGGCGCGATCATCACCGAACGCGTCTTCTCCTTCCAGGGAGTCGGCGCCTACGCCGTGCAGGGCGTCAAGGACAACGACCTGCCGATCGTGCTCGGCGTGACGATGGTCGCGGCCACCTTCATCGTCTTCTGCAACCTTGTGGTGGACCTGCTGTACGCCGCCATCGACCCCCGCGTGAGGTACTCGTGAGCACCACGGACGGCAGTGCCCCCGACAGCGGCACGTCCGAAGCGTCCGAGGGCGGCGCCGTCGGGTTCGACAAGGCGGCGTCCGTCGTCGGGGAGCCGGTGGCGGACTCCGGCCCGGCCCCCGCGGGGGACGCGTATCTGTCGGTACGTGACCTGCGGATCCACTTCGACACCGACGACGGCCTGGTGAAGTCGGTCGACGGCCTCAGCTTCGACCTCCAGCGCGGCCGTACGCTCGGCATCGTCGGCGAGTCCGGCTCGGGCAAGTCCGTGACGTCGCTGGGCATCATGGGCCTGCACCGCACCTCGCGGGCCCGGATATCCGGCGAGGTCTGGCTGGACGGCGAGGAGTTGGTCGCCGCGGACCCGGACCACGTACGGCGGCTGCGCGGGCGCAAGATGGCGATGATCTTCCAGGACCCGCTCTCCGCGATGCACCCCTATTACACGGTCGGCGCGCAGATCGTCGAGGCGTACCGGGTGCACCAGAAGGTGTCGCGGAAGGTCGCGGCCGAGCGGGCCGTGGAGATGCTGGACCGGGTCGGCATCCCAGAGCCCAGGAAGCGCTTCTCGGACTACCCGCACCAGTTCTCCGGCGGTATGCGGCAGCGCGCGATGATCGCCATGTCGCTGGTCAACAACCCCGAGTTGCTGATCGCCGACGAGCCGACGACCGCGCTCGACGTGACCGTGCAGGCGCAGATCCTGGACCTGATCCGGGACCTGCAAAAGGAGTTCGGCTCCGCGGTCATCATGATCACCCACGACCTCGGAGTGGTCGCCGAGGTCGCCGACGACCTGCTGGTGATGTACGCGGGCCGGGCCGTGGAGCGCGGCACCGCCGAGACGCTGTTCACCGCGCCCCGACACCCGTACACCTGGGGCCTGTTGGGCTCCATGCCGCGTCTCGACCGGGAGCGCCTGGAGCGGCTCAACCCGGTCAAGGGCACCCCGCCCAGCCTGATCAACGTGCCGTCCGGCTGCGCCTTCCACCCGCGCTGCCCGTACGCGGCGCTGACCGGCGGCGCCGCGGAGACGGACGTGCCGGAACTGCGCGAGGTGGGCCCCGGCCACATGGCCGCCTGCCACCTCGGCGAGGCCGACCGCCTCCGGATCTGGACCGAAGAGATCGAACCGAAGCTGTGAAGGGTCAGGAAGAACCCGTGGCCGAGAACCCCTCGCCGGACGAGCCGCCGCAGGACGCGTCCTCGTCGGACGGCACACAGTCGGACGGCACGCCCCCGGAAAGGCCCGCGTCGGACGACGTCCTGCCGGACAACTCCGCCTCGGGCGGCGGCACTTCGTCGGACACCGCCGCTGCGGACGACGCGCCCTCGGACAACGCCGCGCCGGACGGCGGCACGTCGTCGGGCAGGCCCTCGCTCGACAAGAGCGTCCCGCTGCCGCGGCAGCGCGGCGGCGAGCCGCTGCTCAAGGTGACCGGTCTGGTCAAGCACTTCCCGATCACCAAGGGCCTGCTGCGCCGCCAGGTCGGCGCCGTACAGGCCGTGGACGGCATTGACTTCGAGGTCGCGGCGGGCGAAACGCTCGGCGTGGTCGGCGAGTCGGGCTGCGGCAAGTCCACGATGGGACGGCTGATCACCCGGCTGCTCGAACCGACCGGCGGCACGATCGAGTTCCAGGGCCGGGACATCACGCACCTGAGCACCGGGGCGATGCGCCCGATGCGGCGCGACGTCCAGATGATCTTCCAGGACCCCTTCTCCTCGCTGAACCCGCGGCACACCATCGGCACGATCGTCGGCGCCCCGTACAAGCTCCAGAAGGTCGCGACCGAGCACGGTGTGAAGCGCGAAGTGCAGAATCTGCTGGAGCTGGTCGGGCTCAGCCCCGAGCACTACAACCGCTACCCGCACGAGTTCTCCGGCGGTCAGCGGCAGCGGATCGGCATCGCGCGGGCCCTCGCCCTCAAGCCGAAGCTGGTCGTCGCCGACGAGCCGGTCTCGGCGCTGGACGTGTCCATCCAGGCCCAGGTGGTGAACCTGCTGGACGACCTCCAGTCGGAGCTGGGCCTGACGTATGTGATCATCGCCCACGACCTGTCGGTGATCCGCCATGTCTCGGACCGGATCGCGGTGATGTACCTCGGCAAGGTGGTGGAGATCGCGGACCGGGAGGCGCTGTACAGCGCGCCCTTCCACCCGTACACCACCGCCCTGATGTCGGCGGTGCCGGTGCCCGACCCGCGGCGGCGCACGCAGCGCAAGCGCATCCTGCTCACCGGTGACGTGCCGTCGCCGATCTCGCCGCCGAGCGGCTGCCGCTTCCACACCCGGTGCTGGAAGGCGACGGAGGTGTGCAAGACGCAGGAGCCGCCGCTGGCGCCGCTGGCGACCGGCCACCAAGTGGCGTGCCACCACCCGGAGAACCAGCCGGACAACCAGCGTGACAGCGCGGCTGTCACGCCGTAGGCAGTCGTGACGGGGCGGGCCGTGCGGTCGCTGCTTTCTGGCCGTACGGCCGGCGCCGCCGGTCCGGCGCCGGTTCGTACGGTGGGCCTCGCGGTTCGTACGGCGGCCCGTAGTACAACATCGGCATGGCCACGGATCTGTTCACGCCCACCGTCCAGCACACGCTCGACGTCGTCGGGATCTTCGTCTTCGCGATCTCCGGCGCGCTGGCGGCGGTCCGCAGGAACTACGACGTGTTCGGCATGGCGGTGCTCGCCGAGGTCACGGCGCTCGGCGGCGGGGTCTTCCGCGATCTGGTCATCGGCGCGGTGCCGCCCGCCGCCTTCACCGACGTCGGCTACTTCTCGACGCCGCTGGTCGCCACCGCGCTGGTCTTCTTCCTGCACCCCGAGGTCGAGCGGATCACCGCCACGATGAACGTCTTCGACGCGGCCGGGCTCGGGCTGTTCTGCGTGAGCGGCACGATCAAGGCGCACACGTACGGGCTCGGGCTCACCCCGTCCGTCGCGCTCGGCCTCGCCACGGCGGCGGGCGGCGGCGTCCTGCGCGACCTGCTGGCGAACGAGGTGCCGTCGCTGCTGCGCTGGGACCGCGATCTGTACGCCGTCCCTGCCCTGGTCGGCGCGAGTACGGTCGCGCTGCTGATCCACTTCGACGTGCTGGGCGGTGTGACCGCGGGGCTCGCGGCGCTGGTCGCCTTCGTCCTGCGGCTGCTGGCGCTGCGGTTCCACTGGCGGGCGCCGCGGGCGTGGCACCGCAGGAGCGCGGCGGCGGAGGGGGAGTAGCGGACTCCGTCCGGGCCGGGCCGTGCGTACGCGGGCCTCGCGTGTGCCGGGCCGTGCGTATGCGGACCGCGCGTGTGCCGGGCCGTGCGTATGGACGGCCCGGTCGCGCGGCCGGTCGCCGCGGCGGGAAACCGCCAGCGCTGGACACGGAGTCTCTACCGCTGGGTAACATCGGGGCATGGCACATGCGACAGCCCGCGCGACCCTCGGCGACAGTGAATTCGACCGCGACACGACGGTGACGGCGCGGCCGGGCGAGCCCGGCACGTACGACATCGACCTGTCACCGGGCTGGACCATCGCCGCGGCCGTCAACGGCGGGTATCTGCTCGCCGTCGTCGCCCGCGCCCTGCGCGACGCGCTGCCGCACGACGACCCCTTCACCATCACCGCCCATTACCTGACCGCCTCAGGCCCCGGCCCCGCCGTGATCAGGACCGAGACGGTACGGGCGGGCCGGACCCTCTCCAGCGGGCAGGCGTCGCTCTACCAGACCGACGAGCAGGGCCGTGAGGTCGAGCGGATGCGGGTCATCGCCGCGTACGGCGACCTGGGCGCGCTGCCCGACGACGTACGCACCACCGCGCCCGAGCCGTCGATGCCGGAGTACGCGGACTGCGTCGGCCCCGAGGACGCCCCCGAGGGCGGCGCGCCGCTGCCCGGTTCCAGCGCCCTCCTCGACCGCATCGCGCTCCGGCTCGATCCGGCCACCGCGGGCTGGGCCGTCGGCGCGCCCTCGGGGCGCGGTGACATGCGCGGCTGGTTCGGCCTGGCCGACGGCCGCGACCACGACGTCCTCTCGCTCCTCCTGGCCGTGGACGCCCTGCCCCCCACCGCCTTCGACCTCGGCCTCAAGGGCTGGGTCCCCACCCTCGAACTCACCGTCCACCTCCGCGCCCGCCCGGCCCCCGGCCCCCTCCGCATCGCCCTCACCACCCGCAATCTCGCCGGCGGCCTCCTCGAAGAGGACGCCGAAGTCTGGGACACCGCCAACCGCCTCGTGGCCCAGTCCCGCCAACTCGCCCGCGCCCCCCGCCCCTGACCCCCCTCCCGCCACGGTCGGCCACCACGCCGGTGCCGTTGGCCATACGGTGAGGCGCCGGGTCCCACCCGGAGAGGGGGCATGGAGCGGTGAGGACACACCTGTTTCCCGCGTTCGCGAGGGTCTTCGCGTTCTGCGCGGCTGGAGGATTGACGGCTTTCGCGGTGCGGCGTTCGGGGGTGGCCGACGCCACATTGGCGGGTGCCATCTGGTACGGATTCCTCATGTGCGGAGTGGTTTCCGAGGTATTCCGCCATCGGCGCGACAAGGCGGCCGGTGGACGCCCGCACCGCGAAAGACGGTAGCCATGAGCATCCGCCATCCATCGCTCCGGCCAATCGGTTGCCTCGCGCCGGGGGCGTTGTCGCCGGGGTGAGGCGCCTCGGGGAGGGGGCGGACGCGGGTGGGGGTCGGAAGGTTGCTCCGGCGAACGTAGAATCGGGGCACCATGGCCTACTTCGACCACGCCGCCACCACGCCCATGCTCCCGGAGGCGGTCCAGGCGATGACCGCCCACCTCACGGTGACCGGGAACGCGTCCGCACTGCATGCCGCCGGGCGGCAGGCCCGGCGGACCGTCGAGGAGTCACGGGAAGCGCTCGCCGCGGCACTTGGCGCGCGCCCCAGCGAGATCGTCTTCACCGGCGGCGGCACCGAGTCGGACAACCTGGCGGTGAAGGGCCTGTTCTGGGCGCGCAGGGACGCCGACCCGCGCAGGGTCCGCGTACTGGCCAGCCCGGTCGAGCACCACGCGGTGCTGGACGCCGTCCACTGGCTCGCGGAGCACGAGGGCGCCGTCGTCGAGTGGCTGGACGTCGACGGCTACGGCCGGGTCCACCCCGAGACCCTGCGCGCCGCGATCGAGCGTGACCCCGACGACGTGGCCCTGATCACCGTGATGTGGGCGAACAACGAGGTCGGTACGGTGCTGCCGGTCGCCGAACTGGCCGAGGTGGCACGGGAGTTCGGCATTCCGATGCACTCCGACGCCGTGCAGGCGTTCGGCCAGGCCGAGGTGGACTTCACCGCGAGCGGCCTCGACGCGATGACGGTGACCGGCCACAAGATCGGCGGCCCGTACGGCGTCGGCGCGCTCGTGCTGCGGCGCGAGGACACCCCCGTACCGCTGCTGCACGGCGGCGGCCAGGAGCGCAGCCGCTCCGGGACCCTCGACGTACCGGCCATCGCCGCCTTCGCGACCGCAGGCACCCTCGCCGCCGAGCGCCGCACCGCCTTCACCCGCGACATCGGCGCCCTGCGCGACACCCTCGTCCGCGACGTGCTCGCCACCGTGCCCGACGCCATCCTCAACGGCGACCCCGACCCCGCGGGCCGCCTCCCCGGCAACGCCCACTTCACCTTCCCCGGCTGCGAGGGCGACGCCCTGCTCCTGCTCCTCGACGCCCAGGGCATCGCCTGCTCCACCGGCTCCGCCTGCACCGCGGGCGTCGCCCAGCCCAGCCACGTCCTGCTCGCCATGCACCAGCCCCCCACCCACGCCCGCGCCACCCTGCGCTTCTCCCTGGGCCACACCACCACCCCCGCCGAGATCGCCACCCTCACCGCCGCCATCGGCCCCGCCGTCGAACGCGCCAGGGCCGCGGGCCAGACCTGAGGGCCGGGCCGGGAGGCCGTTACTCTGGGGGAGTGAATGACTTCCCTGACGCCGATCGCAAGAAGCTGCGCGTACTGGCCGCGATGAGCGGCGGTGTGGACTCCGCCGTGGCGGCGGCGCGCGCCGCCGAGGCGGGGCACGACGTGACCGGCGTGCACCTGGCGCTGTCGGCGAATCCGCAGAGCTTCAGGACGGGCGCGCGGGGCTGCTGCACGGTGGAGGACTCGCGGGACGCGCGGCGGGCGGCCGACGTGATCGGCATCCCGTTCTACGTGTGGGACCTCGCGGAGCGCTTCCGGGAGGACGTGGTCGAGGACTTCGTCGCGGAGTACGCGGCGGGCCGGACGCCGAATCCCTGCCTGCGCTGCAACGAGAAGATCAAATTCGCCGCGCTGCTGGACAAGGCGCTGGCGCTGGGCTTCGACGCGGTCTGCACCGGGCACTACGCGACCGTGCTGGTCAAGGACGACGGCACGCGCGAGCTGCACCGGGCGAGCGACGCGGCCAAGGACCAGTCGTACGTGCTCGGCGTCCTGGACGAGCGGCAGCTCGCGCACGCGATGTTCCCGCTGGGGGACACCCTGACCACCAAGGACGAGATCCGCGCGGAGGCCGAGCGGCGCGGGCTCGCGGTGGCGCGCAAGCCCGACAGCCACGACATCTGCTTCATCGCGGACGGCGACACCCAGGGCTTCCTGGCCAAGCGCCTCGGCACCGCGGAGGGCGCGATCGTGGACGAGGACGGCGCGCGGGTCGGCACGCACACGGGCGCCTACGGCTTCACCATCGGCCAGCGCAAGGGCCTGCGGATCGGCGTCCCCGCGGACGACGGCAAGCCGCGCTACGTCCTGGACATCTCGCCGGTCGACAACACCGTGACGGTCGGCCCCCTCGACGCTCTCGACGTGACATCGCTCACCGCGATCAAGCCGCGCTGGTGCGGCACCCCGCCGGCCGGCCCCGCCGCGTACACCGCGCAACTGCGGGCGCACGGCGAGGACGTACCGGTGACGGCGGAGCTGGTGGACGCCGAGCTGCGGGTCGGCTTCGGCGCGCCGGTGCGCGGCATCGCGCCGGGCCAGGCCGTCGTGCTGTACGACGGCACGCGCGTCGTCGGCTCGGCGACGATCGCCACGACGGACCGGGCGGGTTCGGCCGCGGACCGGGCCACCGCCGACCGGACGGACCCGCGGCCGGAACGGACCGCCGCCGTGAACGCCGATCAGGCCGCAGGAGCGCGCGCGGGCGCCGATACCGTGACCGTATGAACATCTGTGTCTTCCTCTCCGCCGCCGATCTCGACGAGCGGTATACGGCCCCTGCCCGTGAATTCGCCGAGCTGATCGGGCGCGGCGGCCACACCCTGGTCTGGGGCGGCTCGGACGTCGGCCTGATGAAGGTCGTCGCGGACGGCGTCCAGGAGAGCGGCGGCCGGCTGGTCGGGGTGTCGGTGGAATTCCTCCGGTCCAAGGCGCGGGAGAACGCGGACGAGATGGTGACCGCGGTCGACCTCGCCGAGCGCAAGGCGGAACTGCTGCGGCGCGCGGACGCGATCGTCATCATGGTCGGCGGCACCGGCACACTGGACGAGGCCACCGAGATCCTGGAGCTGAAGAAGCACGGGCTGCATGCCAAGCCCGTCGTGCTGCTCAACAGCGCCGGTTTCTACGACGGGCTCAGGGAACAACTGCACCGGATGGACGCGGAGGGCTTCCTGCCGCTCCCGCTGGCCGATCTGGTGGCCTTCGCCGACACCGGCGAAGAGGCCATGACCTACCTGACGGAGAACGTGTGAGCATCCACCTGGTCACCGGAGCCGGCTCCGGCATCGGCGCCGCGGTCGCGCGCGGGCTGCTGGAGCGCGGCGACGAACTGTGGCTGCTGGCCAGGGACGCGGGCCGGGCCAAGGCGCTGGCCGCCGCCTTCCCCGGCGCGCGGACCCTGGTCGGCGACCTCGCCGAGCCGTCCCGGCTGTCCTGGGCGCTCGGCCACCAGTCGCCGCCCGACCGGCTGGACTCGCTGCTGCACATCGCGGGCGTGGTCGAACTGGGCGACATCGGCGACCTCACCCCGAAGGTGTGGAACGAGACGCTCGCGGTCAACCTCGTCGGCCCCGCCGAGCTGACCCGGCTGTTCCTGCCCCAACTGCGGCTCTCCCGCGGCCATGTGGTCTTCGTCAACTCCGGCGCCGGACTCGACGCGCACGCGCAGTGGGGCCCGTACGCGGCCAGCAAGCACGGCCTCAAGGCCCTCGCGGACGCCCTGCGCCGCGAGGAGCACGCCAACGGCCTGCGCGTCACCTCCGTCTTCCCCGGCCGCACCGCCACGCCCATGCAGGCCAAGGTGCACCAGCAGGAGGGCAAGCAGTACGACGCCGAGCGCTGGATCGCGCCCGAGTCGGTCGCCACCACGGTCCTCACCGCGATCGATCTGCCCCGGGACGCGGAGATCACCGACCTGACGGTCCGACCGGGCCGGTGACGACTCGGGCGCGCCTGGCGGCGGGGTGCCGCCTCCGGCACGGCTGACGGCGACGGCTGACGGCGACGGCGACGGCGGGGTGCGGGCTGTGGCGGGTGGCGCGCGCCGCGCGTGAGGCCGCCCGGTGCCCGGTCATGCGTCGGCCCCGGACCGGCGCGTCGCGTCTCGGCGGCCGGGGGCGCGTCACGTTTCGGGCGGGCGGCCCCCCGCCCCGCCGGTTTCGGTGGGCTTCCCGCAGGGGGCGGTCGCCCAACCGTGTACTTATGCCGGTGTATTGCTCCGGCGCAGCCGATATCCGACCGCTTTCGTCACTTCCGCACCTTAAGGTCATCCGCGCCCCACCCCGATCCGAGGGAGCGGACCGACCATGGCCTCTGCCACCGCAGTACCCCGGCCGAGCAGCGCCGGGCGGGACGTACGGGCCCGCGCCGAGGCCGCCCTGCGGCTCGCCGCCCCCGCGCTGCTCGGCTACGGCGCCGCCCGCGCCCTCGGCATCGTCCTGCTCTGCTACTTCGCCGAGCGGCGCGGCCGTTCACCCGGCACGGTGCTGTACGGGTCCTGGGACTCGCGCTGGTACCAGGACGTGGTCGAGCACGGCTACGACCGTACGGTCACCGGAGTGCCCAACGCCTGGCACGGCTGGAGCAACCTCGCGTTCTTCCCGCTGTACCCGGCGCTCTGCCGCGTCGCGGACGCGGTCCTGCCGGTCGGCGACGCCAAGGCGTCCTGGCTGGTCTCGCTGACCGCCTCGATGGCCGCGGCCTGGCTGATCTTCCTGGTCGGCAACCGCCTCCACCGGCGGCGTACCGGTGTCATCCTCGCGGTGCTGTGGGGCTGCCTGCCGCACGCGCTGGTCGAGAGCATGGCGTACACCGAGTCGCTGTTCACCGCGCTCTGCGCCGCCGCCCTCTACGCCACGCTGGCCAAACGCTGGGTGTGGGCCGGGACGTTCGCCGCGCTGGCCGGACTCACCCGGCCCACCGGCGTCGCCATCGCCGCGGCCGTCGGCCTCACCGCCGGGCTCGCCGCGGTCCGGGCACTGCGGCAGCCGCGCGAGGGACCCTGGTGGGGGCCGGTCTGGCGGCCCGCGCTCGGCATGCTGCTCGCGCCCGCCGGATGGCTGGCCTTCGTCGTGTGGGTGGGCGTGCGCGTGCACCGCGCCGACGGCTACTTCGCCGTCCAGGAAGCCTGGGGCAACCGCTTCAGCAAGGGCGGCTACCTGCTGCGGCGCTTCCGCTGGGTCTTCCTCGGCCCGCGCGGCAGCGACGTACCCGTCGCCTTCGTCGTCGTCACCCTCGTCGTCGTGGCCTGCTTCGCGCTCTTCGCCTTCAGCCTCGTCCAGCGCCAGCCGCTGCCGCTGCTGCTCTTCAGCGGCGCGCTCCTCGCCGTCCTCACCCTCGGCGCGGGCGTCTACATCGCCCGCGCCCGCTTCCTGCTCCCCGGCTTCCCCCTGCTGATCCCGCTGGCCCGCGTCCTCGCCCGCACCCACCCGCGCACCATCGCCTGCACCCTCTCCTTCGCCGCCGTCGCCTCCGCGATCTACGGAGTCCACCTGTCGCTGGTGTGGAACGGCCCGCCGTAGGGAGGGCGACCGCCAGGAGAGGACGACCGCCGGAGGAGAGGGCGACCGCCGCGAGGGAAAGCGACCGGCCGCGGAGCGCATACGCTTTCGGACGTGAGTACCCAGACTGACTTCTCCCTGCCCGCGGGCACCGCGACCGGTGTCGGGTCCATGCCGGGCGGCGACGCCCGGGAGGCGGCGCGGGTGGCCGTGGAGGCCACGGCGGGCATGGCCTTCCTGCCCGAGCTGCCCGGCCGGGGCCCCGGCGCCGACATGATCGGCCGGACCCTCGGCATGCTCGTGGACCTCTACGCCCGCGTGGAGCCCAGCGGCTGGCGCTTCGGCGACCGGCCGGGACGGGACTCGAAGCGGGCCACGTCCTGGCTCGGCGAGGACCTGGACGCGCTGGAGGAGTTCACCCAGGGCTACGAAGGGCCGCTCAAGATCCAGGCGGTCGGCCCGTGGACGCTGGCCGCCGGGGTCGAGACCCGCAACGGCGAGGCCGCGCTGCGCGACCACGGGGCCGTACGCGACCTGGCGGGATCGCTCGCCGAGGGCCTGCGGCTGCACGTCGAGGAGGCGCGGCGCCGGGTCCCCGGCGCCCAGATCGTGCTCCAGCTCGACGAGCCGTCGCTCACCTCCGTGCTGCACGGCAGGATCAGGACGGCCAGCGGCTACCAGACCTACCGCGCGGTGGACCGCGCCGTCATCGAGTCGACGCTGCGCGACCTGATCGCGGCGGTCGGCGCACCGGCCGTCGTCCACTCCTGCGCCCCCGAGGTGCCCTTCGGTCTGCTGCGGCGCGCCGGGGTCGTCGGCATCTCCTTCGACTTCGACTTGCTCACCGAGCGTGACTGGGACGACTTCGGGGAGGCCGCGGAAGGCGGCACCGCGCTCTTCGCCGGTGTCGTCGCCGGCAAGGATGCCCCATTGTCGGACCCTGGCGGTAGCGTCAGTGGTGTTCGGGCGCTGTGGCGCAGGCTGGGGCTGGCGCCGGGGGCATTGGGCTCCTCGGTCGCGGTCACCCCTTCCTGCGGTCTGGCGGGGGCCTCTCCGGCCTATGCCCGTGCCGCCCTGGTGCACTGCGCGAAGGCGGCACGATCGCTCGTCGACAACCCTGAGTGAGGGAAGGGACAGTTTCGTGGCAGCCGTGGACGACGACGCAAGCCGGGGCGAGGCGAGCGCGGCGGAGATCCCCGCCGAGGCACGCGAGGAGCACGCACGCCTCGCCGAGCAGATCGAGGAGCACCGCTTCCGCTACTACGTCAACGACGCGCCCGTCGTCAGCGACGCCGAATTCGACACGCTGCTGCGCCGACTCGAAGCGGTCGAGGAGGAGCACCCGGGCCTGCGCACCCCCGACTCGCCGACCCAGAAGGTCGCGGGCGCGTACGAGACGGAGTTCACCTCCGTCCAGCACCGCGAGCGGATGCTGTCGCTCGACAACGCCTTCGCGCCGGAGGAGCTGGCCACCTGGGCCGAGCGCGTCGCCGCGGAGCTGGGCCCGCCGGACAACACGCACAGCCCGTACCACTTCCTGTGCGAGCTGAAGGTCGACGGCCTCGCGGTCAATCTGACGTACGAACAGGGCCGCCTCACCCGCGCCGCCACGCGCGGCGACGGCAGGACCGGCGAGGACATCACGCCCAACGTGCGGACGATCGCCGACATCCCCGACCGGCTCGCGGGCGACCGCGTGCCCGAACTGGTGGAGATCCGCGGCGAGGTGTACTTCCCCGGCGAGAAGTTCGAGGAGCTGAACGAGCGGCTGGTCGAGGCGGGCGACAAGCCCTTCGCCAACCCGCGCAACGCGGCGGCCGGTTCACTGCGGCAGAAGGACCCGCGGATCACCGCGAGCCGCCCGCTGCGCATGGTGGTGCACGGCATCGGCGCCCGCCAGGGCTTCGACATCGACTGCCAGTCGCACGCGTACGAGCTGCTGCGCGAGTGGGGCCTGCCGACCGCCCGCTACAACAAGGTGGTCGACTCGCTCGCCGAGGTCTCCGACGTCATCGCCTACTACGGCGAGCACCGGCACGACGTCGAGCACGAGATCGACGGCGTCGTGGTCAAGGTGGACGAGATCCCGCTCCAGGGACGGCTCGGCTCCACCTCGCGGGCGCCGCGCTGGGCGATCGCCTGGAAGTACCCGCCCGAGGAGGTCAACACCAAGCTGGTGGACATCCGCGTCGGCGTCGGCCGCACCGGGCGCGTGACGCCGTACGCGGTCGTCGAGCCGGTGACGGTGGCGGGCTCCGAGGTCGAGTTCGCGACGCTGCACAACCAGGACGTGGTGAAGAAGAAGGGCGTCCTGATCGGCGACACCGTCGTGCTGCGCAAGGCGGGCGACGTCATCCCGGAGATCCTCGGGCCGGTCGCGGACCTGCGGGACGGCAGCGAGCGGGAGTTCGTGATGCCCGCCGAGTGCCCGGACTGCGGCACCGCCCTCCAGCCCATGAAGGAAGGGGACATCGACCTGCGGTGCCCCAACGCCCGCTACTGCCCTGCCCAGTTGCGCGAGCGGATCTACTACCTCGCGGGCCGCAAGTGCCTCGACATCGAGAACTTCGGATACGTCGCCGCGACCGCCCTGACGCAGCCGCTGGAGCCTTCCGAGCCGCCGCTGAAGGACGAGGGCGACCTGTTCGGCCTGGAGATCGAGGAGCTGCTGCCGATCCGCTCCTACGTACTCGACCAGGACACCGGCCTGCCCAAGCGGGACGCGGACAGCGGCGACGAGAAGATCGTCACCTTCTTCGCCAACCAGAAGGGCGAGCCGAAGAAGAACGCGCTGGCGATGCTGGAGCACATCGCCGCGGCCAAGGAGCGTCCGCTGGCCCGCATCCTCACCGGTCTGTCGATCCGTCATGTCGGCCCGGTGGCCGCCGAGGCGCTGGCCCGCGAATTCCGCGACCTGGACCGGATCAAGGACGCCGCAGAGGAGGAACTGGCCGCGGTCGACGGCGTCGGCCCGACCATCGCCGCGTCGGTGAAGCAGTGGTTCGCCGAGGACTGGCACCTGGAGATCATCGAGAAGTGGCGGGCCGCGGGCGTCAAGTTCACCGAGGAGGGCTCGGACGAGGGACCGCGTCCCCTCGAAGGACTCACCGTCGTCGTGACCGGAACACTGGCCGGACACACCCGGGACGGCGCCAAGGAGGCCCTGGTCAGCCGCGGTGCGAAGGTCACCGGCTCGGTCTCCAAGAAGACGAGTTTCGTCGTCGTCGGCGACAACCCCGGTTCCAAGTACGACAAGGCGCTCCAGGTGAAGGTGCCGGTGCTGGACGAGCCGGGCTTCGCCGTCCTGCTCGAACAGGGGGCCGAAGCCGCCAGAGCCGTGGCGGTGAATCCGCCGGAGGCGGCGGAAACGGAGGAAGGTGCCGCGGACAAGCCGGTGGCCGAAGACGCGGAAGCGGCGGACGCCGACGGCACAGAAACGGCCGCCGAATCCGGCTGAATGGCCCTGGGATGTCACCCGTTCGGCCTATATCAGAATACGGCGATCGCCCAGGTCGCATTCCGGGAACCCCTGCCGATCGGTGCCCGAGGTGGCGTGTCGCGGCCTACTGTTGAGAAGCGCGCCCGCCGGGCATGAACCTTCCAGCGGCCTCAGCGGGTCCCACCGCGGGCACCGGCGCGGTGGACCTGCTTGCCACACCAGGCTGCGAGAGGGACGGGCATGGAAACGACGGAGGGCGTCGTAGCGGCGCCGCTGCCCAGCAGCCAGGCCGCGACACCGCTCCCGTGCGCGACCCGGCCGTCGATCCGGATAGGGGTGCCGGCGGTGGCCGGTGCCGCGCTCGTCGCGGGCGTCGTCCGCATGGTCGTCAGCGGCCACGCGCTCTTCCCCGGCGGCACCATCGGCTGGGCCCTGGCCGTACTCACCGGCATCGTTGTCGGCCACCTGGTCGCGATGGGCCGCGACCGCTGGTGGGGCGGCACCGGATCCGGCGCCGCCCTCACCCTCGCCATGCTCCTGCTCTACGGCTGGGTGCCCGCCGTCCTCGTCAGCCTCGCCGTGGTCGTCCTGGTCGGGGCCGCCCGCAGGCACCGCTGGCGGGAGGCCGCCCTGCACGGCGCCATCGACATCCTCGGCATCGGCGCGGGCGCGCTCGCCCTCTACTGCTTCGGCGACCACCCCTCCGTCGAGGGCCCCTGGCGGCCCGCCGCCTGGACGCTGTCCGCCGCCCCGGCCATCCTCGTCACCGCGTTGGCCTATCTGACCGCGACCCGGCTGCTGCTGTGGCTCGCGTTCGCCCCGCGCGGCGGCGGCCTGCCCACGGTCGCGCGCACCGCGCTCATCCGGCAGGGCATGGTCGGCGTCGCCCTGCTCGGCATCTCCCCGCTGATCCTGGTCGTCGCCTGCGACATGCCCGTCCTGCTGCCGCTGTTCTCCGTCCCGCTGATCGCGCTGGACTCCACCTTGTGGATCGCGCACGCCCGCGCCGAGGAACAGCTCCGCGACCCGCTCACCGGCCTGCCGAACCGTCAATGGCTCCTGGAACGCGTCCGGTCGGCGCTCGACATCGCCCAGGGACGCGGCGAGCGCAGCGCCCTGATCCTCATCGACCTCGATAAATTCCGCTCGGTCAACGACACGCTCGGGCACCTCGCGGGCGACCGGCTGCTCCTCCAGGTCGCCGACCGGCTGCGGCTCGCGCTGCCGCGCGGCGCCGAGGCCGCCCGGCTCGGCGGCGACGAATTCGCCGTCCTGCTGCCCATCTGCGACTCGCCGACCCGCGCCCAGCGCGTCGCCCGCGCGCTGGCCCTGGCGCTCGGCTCCCCGATCAGCCTGGACGGCCTGACCCTGGTGCTGGAGGCCAGCGCCGGGGTCGCCGTCTTCCCCGACCACGCGGTGGACGCCGAAGGGCTGCTGCGCCGCGCCGACGTCGCGATGTACCAGGCCAAGCTGGACCGCAGCGGCGTCGAGGTCTACGAGGCCAAGCGCGACGGCAACACCCCCGACCGGCTCGGCCTGCTCGGCGACCTGCGCCGCGCCCTGGACGCCGGGGACGTCCAGCTCCACTACCAGCCCAAGGTCCGCTTCGACGGCCAGGTCGCCGGACTCGAAGCGCTGGTGCGGTGGGAGCACCCGGAGCGCGGCCGGGTGAACCCCGAAGAGTTCATCACGATGGCCGAGACGTCCGGGCTCATGCCGCAGCTCACCGAGTACGTCCTCGACACCGCCCTCGCGCAGGTCGCCCGCTGGCGCCGGATGGGCCTCGAAGTCCCCGTCGCCGTCAACGTCTCGCCCCGCGACGTCCACAGCCCCGGCTTCGCGGGCGCCGTCGCCGCCCGCCTCGCCCGGCACCAGGTCCCGCCGGGCTCGCTCCAGTTGGAGATCACCGAGCACGTCCTGCTCGAAGACCCGCAGCGCGCCGCCGACACCCTCAACGGGCTCACCGGACACGGCGTCAAGATGTCCCTCGACGACTTCGGCACCGGCTACTCCTCCCTGGTCCACCTGCGACGGCTCCCCGTCAGCGAACTCAAGATCGACCGCTCCTTCGTCGCCCGCCTCGTCATCGACAACGAGGACGCCGAGATCGTGCGCTGCACCATCGACCTCGCCCACTCCCTCGGCCTCCTCGTCGTCGCCGAGGGCGTCGAGGACGACGAGACCTGGGAACGCCTTCGTGACCTGCGGTGCGACGCCGTCCAGGGGTGGCTCGTCGCCGCCGCCATGCCTCCCGACGAAGCCACGGCGTGGCTGCGCGCCCGCGGTGAACGAGGGTGGCAGCGGCCTGTCGCCGCGCTGGCGGCGACGCCCGAGCCCGAGCCCGAGCATTCGGCTCTGCCGGAGATCCGCCGACCCTGACGCGCCCATGGGCACGGCCCTTGTACGTCCGCTTGCGCAGGTGGGTACGCCCCTGAAAAGCAGGGCCCCGCGTCAGCGCACCGTACCGGGGCCGCGCCCCTGAAAAGATCGGGTTGCCGCGCGCGGGAGGGAAATGGGGTCTGGGGGCGTGCCCCCGGGCCCGTAGGATGAGGGGTCCACCGACATCTCACCCCGCAGAGGATCGCAATCGCATGCCTGGCATCACGCGCGAGGAGGTCGCCCACCTCGGCAAGCTGGCACGGCTGGAACTGTCCGCCGACGAGCTGGACCACTTCGCCGGACAGCTCGACGACATCATCGGCGCGGTAGCCCGCGTGTCCGAGGTGGCCGGCGAGGACGTACCGCCGACCTCGCACCCGCTGCCCCTGACCAACGTCATGCGCCCGGACGACGTCCGGCCGTCGCTGACCCCGGAGCAGGCCCTGTCGGGCGCCCCGGCGCAGGAGCAGCAGCGCTTCAAGGTGCCGCAGATCCTGGGGGAGGACTAAGACCATGACGGACATCATCAGGCTGACCGCCGCTCAGACGGCGGAGAAGATCGCGTCCGGCGAACTGACCGCGGTCGAGGTCACCGAGGCGCACCTGGCCAGGATCGAGGCCGTCGACGAGAAGGTGCACGCCTTCCTGCACGTCGACCGCGAGGGCGCCCTCAAGCAGGCCCGCGCCGTGGACGCCAAGCGCGCGGCGGGCGAGCCGCTCGGCCCGCTGGCGGGTGTGCCGCTGGCGATGAAGGACATCTTCACCACCGAGGGCGTGCCCACCACCGTGGGCTCGAAGATCCTCGAAGGGTGGATCCCGCCGTACGACGCGACCGTCACGAAGCGGCTGAAGGCCGCCGACGTGGTGATCCTCGGCAAGACCAACATGGACGAGTTCGCGATGGGCTCCTCGACGGAGAACAGCGCGTACGGCCCGACCGGCAACCCGTGGGACCTGACCCGTATCCCCGGCGGCTCCGGCGGCGGTTCGGCCGCGGCGCTCGCCTCGTACCAGGCCCCGCTGGCCATCGGCACCGACACCGGCGGCTCCATCAGGCAGCCCGCCGCGGTGACCGCGACGGTCGGCGTGAAGCCCACCTACGGCGGCGTCTCGCGGTACGGCATGGTCGCCTTCTCGTCCTCGCTCGACCAGGGCGGCCCCTGCGCCCGTACGGTGCTGGACGCCGCGCTGCTGCACGAGGTGATGGCCGGGCACGACCCGCTCGACTCCACCTCCGTCGACGCGCCGGTGCCGCCGGTCGTCGAGGCCGCGCGCAACGGCGGCGTGGCGGGCCTGCGGGTCGGCGTCGTCAAGGAGTTCGGCGGCGAGGGCTACCAGGCCGGTGTCGTCCAGCGGTTCAACGAGTCGGTGGAGCTGCTGCGCGACCTGGGCGCCGAGATCGTGGAGATCTCCTGCCCGTCGTTCACGTACGCGCTCGCCGCGTACTACCTGATCGCGCCGTCGGAGTGCTCCAGCAACCTGGCCCGCTTCGACGCCATGCGCTACGGCCTGCGGGTCGGCGACGACGGCACGAAGTCGGCCGAGGAGGTCACCGCGCTGACCCGTGACGCGGGCTTCGGCCCCGAGGTCAAGCGCCGCATCATGCTCGGCACGTACGCGCTCAGCTCCGGCTACTACGACGCGTACTACGGCTCGGCGCAGAAGGTCCGCACGCTGATCACCCGGGACTTCGAGAAGGCATTCGAGAGCGTCGACGTGATCGTCTCGCCGACGACGCCGACCACCGCCTTCCCGATCGGCGAGCGCGCCGACGACCCGATGGCGATGTACCTCGCGGACCTGTGCACCATCCCCGCGAACCTCGCGGGCAACGCGGCGATGTCGCTGCCCTGCGGACTGGCCCCCGAGGACGGGCTGCCGGTGGGACTCCAGATCATCGCACCCGCACTCAAGGACGACCGGCTCTACCGGGTCGGCGCCGCCGTCGAGGCCGCCTTCGTGAAGAAGTGGGGCCACCCCTTGCTAGAGGAGGCACCCCAGCTATGAGCACCGTGAAGAAGAAGGGCAAGCCGGGCACGTACCTGGCCATCGGCAGCACGCTCTTCGCGGCCTTCAGCAACATCAAGAAGGTCCGCACCGCCCGCGGCGAGCAGGACACCCTCCAGTTGGTCGACGGCCTGATCCGGGTGGCCGCGGTGGCCACCGGCGTCGCCCTGCTCATCCGCGAGCTGCGCCAGGCGAACGACGACGACATCCTGACCGGCTGACCGGACGGACTGAGAAGGTAGAGGGAACTGTGACCGTCACGGAGCTGCTGTCCTACGAGGACGCGCTGGCGTCGTACGACCCGGTGATGGGCCTCGAGGTCCATGTCGAGCTGGGCACCAGGACCAAGATGTTCTGCGGCTGCTCGACCGAACTGGGCGCCGACCCCAACTCGCAGACCTGCCCGACCTGTCTTGGCCTGCCCGGCGCGCTGCCGGTGGTCAACGCGGTCGGCGTGGAGTCCGCGATCAAGATCGGCCTCGCGCTCAACTGCGACATCGCGCAGTGGTGCCGCTTCGCCCGGAAGAACTACTTCTACCCGGACATGCCGAAGAACTTCCAGACCTCGCAGTACGACGAGCCGATCGCGTACAACGGCTATCTGGACGTCCAGTTGGAGGACGGCGAGGTCTTCCGGGTGCAGATCGAACGCGCCCACATGGAGGAGGACACCGGCAAGTCGCTGCACGTCGGCGGCGCCACCGGGCGGATCCACGGCGCCTCGCACTCGCTGCTGGACTACAACCGCGCGGGCATCCCGCTGATCGAGATCGTCACCAAGCCGATCGAGGGAGCGGGCGCGCGCGCCCCCGAGGTCGCCAAGGCGTACGTCGCCGAGCTGCGCGAGCTGATCAAGGCGCTGGGCGTGTCCGAGGCCCGGATGGAGCAGGGCCAGATGCGCTGCGACGTCAACTTGTCGCTGCGCCCGCACGGGCGGGAGAAGTTCGGCACCCGCAGCGAGACCAAGAACGTCAACTCGCTGCGCAGTGTGGAGCGGGCGGCCCGCTTCGAGATCCAGCGGCACGCGGCGGTGCTGTCCTCCGGCGGCACGATCCTCCAGGAGACCCGGCACTTCCACGAGGAGGACGGGTCGACGACCTCCGGCCGGATCAAGGAGGAGGCCGAGGACTACCGGTACTTCCCCGAGCCCGACCTGGTGCCGGTCGCCCCGGCCCGTGACTGGGTCGAGGAGCTGCGCGCCGGGCTGCCCGAGCTGCCGCGGCTGCGCCGCAAGCGGCTCCAGGAGAGCTGGGGCATCGCCGACCACGAGATGCAGTCGGTGCTCAACGCGGGCGCGCTCGACCTGATCCTCGCCACCATCGACGAGGGCGCGGACGCGGCGGCGGCCCGTAAGTGGTGGATGGGCGAGCTGGCCCGGCACGCCAACGAGTCCGGCACCGAGCTGGCCGATGTGCCGATCACCCCGGCGCAGGTGGCCAGGGTCGCGGCGCTGGTCTCGGCGGGCGACCTCAACGACAAGCTGGCCCGCCAGGTCATCGAGGGCGTTCTCGCGGGCGAGGGCGACCCCGACCAGGTGGTCGACAAGCGCGGCCTGAAGGTCGTGTCCGACGACGGCGCCCTGGGCGCGGCCGTGGACGAGGCCATCGCGGCCAACGCGGCGATCGCGGACAAGATCCGTGGCGGCAACCTGGCCGCGGCGGGCGCGCTGATCGGCGCCGTCATGAAGCTCACGCGCGGGCAGGCGGACGCGAAGCGGGTCCGTGAGCTGGTGCTGGAGAAGCTGGGCGTGCAGGGCTGAGGCCAGGCCGCCCGCGCGTGCCGGACGGTTATACGAGGGCGGTTCCCGGTGGCGGGGGCCGCCCTCGGCCGTGGCGGTCCCTTCGCGCCGTGGGCGGCTCACGTCGCCGGGGGCGGCCTCGGCCGTGCCCGGCCGGGATGTGGACAGTGGATCTCACAGGTTGAGGCGGGCACTCTCAGACGGCTCTCAGTCCGCTCTCAGAAAGCATCCCTACGGTGCGGACCATGGAGACCACCAAGCCCCCCACAGTGACCGACGCCGAGAACGAGAGCGGGATTGAGAGCGGGACCGGGACCGAGACCGGGACCGGGACCGCGTCCGCGCGGGAGAAGCCCGGCACCCCCGCCGCGGAGACCGCGGCCGACCTCGAAGTCGTGGACGAGACCGACTACGAGGTGATCGGCGACGGAGCCGACGACGAGGAGGAGGACGACGCCCTCGCCGCGGAGCCCGCGGCGCCGTCCGCCGCCTCCGCCATCGTGACCGGCGCCGCCGCCGTCGCGGGCGCCGCGCTCGCGCTGTCCTCGCTCACCGGCACCTGGCTCAGCAACGTCGTCTCCCAGCGGCAGGGCCTGATCGGCCAGATCAAGACGTCCAGCGGCACCGCCAAGCAGCAGATCGCCGCCGGATACGGCACGCCCTGGCACGCGATCGCGCTGGTCAACGGCATCTTCGCGGTCGTCGCGCTGATCGTCTGCGGCGGAGTGCTGCTGCACCCGGCCTCCCGGGCCCGCGCCGCCCGCGGCCACTGGAGCCAGGCGCTGGCCTGGGGCGGTGTCGTCCTGGCCTTCATCGGCCTGCTCATCGCGGGCGCCATGTGGTTCGACGTGTTCGCCGACCTCCCTACGGTCCCCGCGTCCTGACCCCCGCGCGGTGAGCGTCTAAGGCACCCGCACCCCGTACGGGGCGGCCGTCTAAGGCCCCCTGGGGCCGAGAGTTGCGGCAACTGCCCGATGTGGCGGGACCCCCTTGGAGACGAAGCTTGTGGCAGCGGAACAAGCACATCATCCAAGGGGAGAGACCGATGTTCGCTTACGAACTCCAGCAGGCCCGCCGTGACGACCTCCAGCACCGCGCCGACGCCTGGCGGCTGGCCCGGGACGCCAAGGCCGCCCGCGACGCCGCCCGCAGGAACCGCAGGACCACCAGGACCGCCGCCCGCACCGGCACCGAGGCGGACTCGGCCGCGGAGGCCCCCGCCTCCCCGCGCCCGTCCCGCGGCCGAGCCCGCCACCAAGCCGCATGACTGCGCCGCACCCGGCGCCGGCCCGGACCACCGCGACCGCGCTGCCGGGTGCGCGGGCGCCGGGGCCGCCCCCGGCGGGCGGCCCCTCTCCCGCGCCCGGCGGGAGGGACGGGCAAGGCGCCGCCCGGGTAATCGGTGTCGGGGGAAGGCGTGGGCGTGCGATGCTCGGCAGCGTGCAGACGCAGTCGCTGAGTCCCGAGTTCATTGGCCGTGACGCCGAGCTGGCGAAGCTCGGCGCCGCGCTGGCCGCCGCGGCGGCGGGGGAGCCGCAGGCGGTGCTGATCGGCGGGGAGGCGGGGGTCGGCAAGACCCGGCTGACCGAGGAATTCGTGGCCGCCGCGCGGGCGGCCGGCGCGGTCACCGCGGTCGGCGGCTGCGTGGAGATCGGCGCGGACGGACTGCCGTTCGCCCCGATCTCGACGGCGCTGCGCGCCCTGTACCGGGCGCTCGGCGCCGAGCTGACGGCCGCCGCGGCCGGGCAGGAGGCCGAGCTGGCCCGGCTGCTGCCCGAGCTGGCCGAATCCGGCGGCGGCCTGCCGCGCGACCCGCACGACGAGGACGGCCGGGTCCGCCTCTTCGAGCTCACCGCCCGCCTGCTGGAACGGCTCGGCGCCGACCGTACGCTCGTCGTCGTCCTGGAGGACCTGCACTGGGCCGACCGCTCCACCCGCGAGCTGCTGGCGTATCTCTTCCGCTCCCTCCAGCGCGCCCGCGTGCTGATCGCGGGCACCTACCGCGCCGACGACATCCACCGCAGGCACCCGCTGCGGCCCTTCCTCGCCGAGACCGACCGGCTGCGGACCGTCAAGCGCATCGAGCTGCCCCGCTTCAGCCGCGCCGAAGTGCGCCGTCAGCTCGCGTCGATCCTCGGCGCGGAGCCCGCGGACGCCGTCGTGGACGAGGTCTTCACCCGCTCGGACGGCAACCCCTTCTTCGTCGAGGAGCTGGCGTGCAGCATCACCCGCGGCTGCGCCACCGGCATCAGCGAATCCCTCCGCGACCTGCTGCTGGTCCGCGTCGAGGCGCTGTCCGACGACGCCCAGCGGGTGGCGAAATTCGTCGCGGAAGGCGGCAGCACGGTGGAGTACCGGCTGCTCGAAGCCATCACGGGACTGGACGAGGACGCCCTGCTGGACGCGCTGCGCACCGCCGTGGGCGCCAACATCCTGCTGCCCTCCGACAGCGGTGAGGGCTACCGCTTCCGGCACTCCCTCGTCCGCGAGGCCGTCGGCGACGACCTGCTGCCCGGCGAGCGCAGCCGGATCAACCGGCGGTACGCGCGGGCCGTCGAGGCCGACCCGACGCTCGTCCGCGCCGACGAGCGGGCCGCGCGGCTCGCCAGTTACTGGTACGCCGCCCACGACCCGGCCAAGGCGCTGCCCGCCGTCCTGCGCGCCTCCGTCGAGGCCAGGCGGCGGCACGCGTACGCCGAGCAGTACCGGCTGCTGGAACGCGCGCTCGAACTGTGGGACGACGCCCCCGAGGAGACCCGCGCCGAGCTGCGGCCCGCCGACTACGCGGAGGCGTACCCGGCGTGCGGCTGCCACCCCGACACCCCGCTGAGCCTGCTCGACCTGCTCGCCGAGGTCACCGTCGCCGCCCGGCTCGGCGGCGAGCGGGAATGCGCGCACGCGATGGCCAAGCGGGCACTGCGGCTGATGGACCGCGACGACAGCGGCGACGACCCGCTGCGCGCCGCCTGGTTCTGGGCGCAGCGCTCCCGCGTCACCGAGGCGCTGGGCCGCGGCGACGGCTGGGACGAGCTGTCGCGCGCCCGCGAACTGGTCCGCGGCCAGCCGCCGTCCGCCGCGCACGCCGAGGTCCTCACGATGATCGCGAGCTGGATCATGGTGCACAAATCCGGCACCGAGGGCATCGACATCGGGCGCCGCGCCGTCGAGTACGCCCGGCAGGCCGGCGCCCGCGACACCGAACTGCACGCCCGCGTCACCCTCGGCCTGCTCCAGGCCGACGGCGGTGACATCGACGGCGGCATCGCGGAGGTCGAGGAGGTACGGCGGCTGCTCAGCGGCGACCACGCGGTGCCCGGCGCCATCGCCCGCACCTACGGCAATCTGTCCTCCGTCCTGGAGGGCGCGGGCCGCTCCCGCGAGGCCGTCGCCGTCGCCCGCGAGGGCCAGCGGCTGATCGGCGCGCGCGTCTCGCTCGGCATCCGCTCGTGGCTGCTCACCAACGAGGGGGAGTCGCTGATCTCGCTCGGCCGGTACGCGGAGGCCGCCGTCGCCCTCGCCGAGGCGCTGCGGTACGCCGACGGCTCGTATCCGCGCGCGGGCATCGAGATGCACCACGGATTCCTCGCCCTGCTGCTCGGCGACACCGAGGCCGCCGTCCGCTACCAGGCCGCCGCCCGGGCCGGTCTCCTCCACGACACGCAGCCGCAGCACCTCATCCCGAGCCGCACCCTCGCGCTCCAACTGGCCTCGGCCCAGGGCCGGTTCGACGACGCGCGCCGCGAACTCCTCGGCGCGATCGACAGCGGCTTCGCCACCGGGACCACCCGCTTCGCCTGGCCCCTGCTCGCCGCGGGAGCCGCCGCCGAGGCCGACGGCGCCGCCGAACCGCGCGTCCTGGAACGTATCCGCGCCGCCGCCCGCGAACTGTCCCGGCCGACGCCGCTCGCCGAGGCGTACGCCCTGGTGGTCGACGCCGAACTGGCCCGCGCCGAAGGCCGTACGGAGCCCGACCTGTGGGCCGCCGCCGCGCTCGCCTTCGCCCGCCAGGAACGGCCGTACGAACTGGCCGCCGTACGCCACCGGCACGCCGAGGCGCTGCTTGCCGCGGGACCCGAGGGCCGTGAGGAGGCCGGGTGCCTGCTCGCGCAGGCGTACGCGACGGCGGACGCCTTCGCCGCGCGCCCCCTGCGCGACCGGATCACCCGACTGGCCCAGCGCGGTCGCCTGCCCCTGGACAGCCCCGCGCCCCCCGCCGCGGACCCCGTCGAATCCCTCGGGCTCACCGCCCGTGAACGCGACGTGCTCCGCCTGGTCGCCGACGGCCTCACCAACCGTCAGGTCGCCGAAGTCCTGTTCATCTCACCCAAGACGGCGAGCGTCCACGTCTCCAACATCCTCGCCAAGCTCTCGCTGTCCACCCGCGGTGAGGCCGCCGCGCTGGCCCACCGGCTGAACCTCTTCGCCCCGGCGGCGTCCTGACGCCGCCCGCGCGGGTCAGCTCACCGTGAGGTGCAGGATGCGGTCGTCGCCCTTGGCGGGGGTGCCGCGGCCGTCGGTGTTGCTGGTCGTCAGGTACAGGGTGCCGTCGTCGGCGGCGACGACGGTGCGCAGGCGGCCGTAGACGCCGGTGAAGAAGGACTGCGGGGCGGCGGCGGCGTGGGCGCCGTCGAGGGGGATGCGCCACAGGCGGGCGCCGTGGAGGGCGGCCATCCAGATGGACCCGGCGGCGTAGGCGATCCCGCTGGGCGACGCCTGGTCGGTGTGCCACTGGACGACGGGGTCGACGTACCCCGCGCGGTGCGCGATGCCCTCGACGACCGGCCAGCCGTAGTTCTTGCCGGGCTCGATGAGATTCAGCTCGTCCCAGGTGTCCTGGCCGAACTCCGAGGCCCACAGGCGGCCCTTGTCGTCCCAGGCCAGGCCCTGCACATTGCGGTGGCCGTCGGAGTAGTCGAGGGAGCCGGGCGTGGGGTTGTCCTTCGGCGGCTGCCCGTCGGGCGTCATCCGCAGGATCTTCCCGGCGAGCGAGGACTTGTCCTGCGCGAGCCCGCGCTGGTTGGTCTCGCCGGTCCCGGCGTACAGCATCTTGTCGGGGCCGAAGGCGATCCGCCCGCCGTTGTGGATGGTGCCGCTGGGGATGCCCCGCAGGATCGTGTCGGGGGCGCCGAGCTGCTGGCCCTCGGCGTGCGAGGTGTCGTACAGCATCCGGACGATGCGGTTGTCCGACGCGGTCGTGAAGTACGCGTAGACCAGCCGGTCGGAGCCGAAGTCGGGGGAGACCGCGAGGCCGAGCAGACCGCCCTCGCCGCCCGCCTGGACGCCGGGCACGGTGCCGACCGCGCTGGTGGTCTTCTTGACCGGGTCCACGCGGACGATCCGGCCGGTGTCGCGGGAGCCGACCAGCATGGTGCCGTCCGGCAGCGTCGCGACGCCCCACGGGGTGTCGAGCCCGGAGGCGACGGTGCCGGTCACCTTCGCGGTGCCCTTGGCGGGCGCGGCGGACTCCGACGGGCTGGCGGGCGGCGCGGTGGTCCCGGCCGTGCCGCCGCTCGGGGAGGGCGCGGACGGCGAGGCGCCACTGCCCGACGGCCGGGGAGTGACGAGATTCGGGCCGTCCGACGAGCAGCCGCCGAGGACGAGTACGGCCACGGCGGCCACAGTCCCGGCCGCCGTCCGGCGGACCGGCCCGCGGCGCACTGCGCTCCAAGACCTCACGGCGCTCACTCCCTCGTTTCGCCCCAGCACATCACACGCGAGCGGCGTCCCGCCCGCCGATCACCCGTACCCGCCGGGGCCGCACGGCAGACCCGCGTCAGTCCCACGAGCCGCGCGCGGCGGGCAGCTCCGCGATCTCCGACAGGTCCTCCGAGGTCAGCCGCAGCCGCGCGGCCCCGGCGTTCTCGGCCGTCCAGCGGGCCGACTTGGCGCCGGGGACCGGCACGACGTGCGGCCCCTGGGCGAGGACCCAGGCCAGGGCGACCTGGGCGGCGGTCGCGTCGTGCCGCTGGGCCACCCGGCGCAGTCCGGCCACCACGGGCTGGTTGGCGGCCATCATCTCGGCGGTGAAGCGCGGATGCCGGGCGCGCAGGTCGTCCGGCTCGAAACCGCCGCCGGGCGTCAGCGTGCCGGTGAGGAAGCCGTTGCCCAGCGGCATCGCGGCCATGAAGCCGATCCCGCGCGCCGCGCACCACGGCAGCAGCGACTCCAGGGCCTCGGCCGCCCACACCGACAGCTCGGCCTGCACACAGCTGACCGGGAAGACCTGCTGGGCGCGTACGAGGTGCCGGATCGTCTCGTCGTGCAGGTGCGCGCCGGTGCGGCGGTTGCCGCGCGCGCCGACCGCGCACAGGCCGAGCGCCCGCACCTTGCCCGCCGCGACCAGTTCCGCCATCGCGCCCCAGGTCTCCTCGATGGGCACCTCGGCGTCCACCCGGTGGAGCTGGTAGAGGTCGATGACGTCGGTCTGGAGGCGGCGCAGCGACGCGTCGCAGGCGCGTTTGACGTACCCGGGGCGGCCGTTGGCGACGATGTGCTGCTCGCCGACGAGCAGCCCGCACTTGGTGGAGACGAAGGCGTCGCGCCGCCGCTCCCTCAACACCCGCCCCAGCAGCAGCTCGTTGGTGAACGGGCCGTACATGTCGGCGGTGTCCAGCAGCGTCGAACCCGTGTCGAGCGCGGTGTGCACGGCCCGCAGCGACGTCTCGCCGTCCTGGCGCGAGGTGCTGTACGCCCAGCTCATCGGCATGCATCCCAGGCCCACGGCGCCCACTTCGAGAGCTGCTGCACCGATTGTCCTGCGCTCCACCCGACCGTCCTCCCTCAAAGGGCCGTTCGTGATCCGCCGGACCGATCCCAGCCGCCGCCCCACTGTGTCATAGCCTCCTGACCATGAACGACATGACCCGAGACCGCCGTCCCCAGGTGTGGCTCTCCGTGCCGCCCGAGGGCGTGGACGGACTGCCGGACGCCTTCGAGTACGTCTTCTGGGACGGTGACGGCGACTTCCCCGCCGACCCGGCGGGCGCCGCCTTCTACGTCGTCCCCTACATGAAGGGCGCGACCGCGGGAGCGCTGCCGCTGCCGCGGATGACCGGGGTGCGCGCCGTGCAGACGCTCAGCGCCGGAGTGGACCACATCCTGCCGCACCTGGAGCGACTGCCGCCCGGCGTGAGCCTGTGCAACGCGCGCGGGGTGCACGAGGCGAGCACCGCGGAACTCGCCCTCGCGCTCGTCCTCGCCTCGCTGCGCGGCATCCCGCGCTTCGTGCGCGGCCAGGACGCCGAGGAGTGGCACGGCGGTTTCTACCCGGCGCTCGCCGACCGCGAGGTGCTGATCGTCGGGTACGGCTCGATCGGCGCGGCCGTCGAGGAGCGGCTGATCCCGTTCGAGTGCGAGGTGGTGCGGGTGGCGCGCGGCGCCAGGAACGCGCCGCGCGGACCGGTGCACGCCCTCTCCGAGCTGCCGCGCCTCCTTCCGTCCGCCGACGTGGTGGTGCTCACCACTCCGCTGACCGAGCAGACCCGCGGCCTGGCCGGCGCGCAGTTCCTGGCCCGGATGAAGGACGGCGCGCTGCTGGTGAACATGGCGCGCGGCCCGGTCGTCGACACCGAGGCGCTGCTCGCCGAGACCGGGGCGGGGCGGCTGACCGCGGCGCTCGACGTCACCGACCCCGAACCGCTGCCCGCGGGGCACCCGTTGTGGCACGCGCCGGGCGTGCTGATCAGCCCGCACGTGGGCGGCAGCACCTCGGCCTTCATGCCGCGCGCCCAGCGGCTGATCCGCGAGCAGCTCGTACGCTTCGCGGCCGGTGAACCGCTGGAGAACGTCGTCGCGACGAGCTGACCCGGCTGGCCGAGCGACCGGCCGACCGGCAGATGGGCGGACCGAGACGTCCCGCGCACGGCCGTCGGGGCGCGGCCGACGCGTATGCGTGATGCGGGACGGGCACGCCTACAGCACGGGGGAGGACGGCCCTTCGGCACGCGGCGACCGCACGCGCGTCCGCCATCTTCCCTGTGGTTACGCTGAGTAGAGGAACTATGTCCCTGAGTGACGGATCTGGTGTATCGTCCCGATCGGGGGACTCACCGGGGCCGGGAGGGACGGCCACGGTGATGTGAACGACGAGCAAGTGAAGGGGGGCGACGGGCGATGCACGGCCGATGGATTCACTCCGGTCACTCCAGCGCGCGGGCCCAGAGCGCCGTACTGAGCAGCACACCGCGGCCGTTCGGCCCGCGCCGACGACACCGGACCGCACGGTGAGCTCCACCGGGGCGGTGCTCGCCCGCCCTTCGGCGCGCGGCGGCCGGGCGGGCCTGCTGCCCCAACTCCTGGTCGCGGTCCTGTGCGGCGGCTACACCACCGGCGCCGTGCTCGGCTGGGGCTCCAGCGAAGTCGCCCTGGTCATGGGCGACTTCGGACTCTCCGCCGCCGCGGCCACCGCCACCGTCTCCTCGCTGGTCTACGCGCGCAAGGTCTGCGGCCAACATCGCCCCGCCTGGCTGCTGTTCGCGGTCTCCTCCGCGATGGTCGCGCTCGGCAACGGCATCTGGGGCTGGTACGAGGTGGTGCTGCGCCGCCCGGTGCCGCAGACCTCCGCCGCCGACTTCTGCTTCCTGATGTTCGCGCCGCCCGCCATCATCGGCCTGCTCGTCCTGGCCAAACGCCCGGTCACCAGAGCCGGTTGGGTCTGCCTGGCGCTGGACGCGTCGCTGATCGGCGGCTCGCTGCTCACCTTGTCGTGGAGCCTGGCGCTCGCCCACACCGCGGCCTGGGACGGCCCGAGCACCGCCCGCATGGCGCTCTCGCTGGCCTACCCGCTGCTGGACATCGTGCTGGTCAGCATGGTGCTCGCCCTGCACTTCCGGCGCTCGGCCGCCAACCGCGCCGCGGTCAACACCGCCATCGCCGCGCTCGCCATGACCGTGCTGTGCGACGCCCTGTTCACCTCGCCGATCCTGCGCGAGCACTACCGCTCGGGCCAGATCCTCGACGCGGGCTGGTTCGCGGGCAGCATGCTGCTGGCGTACGCGCCGTGGACCGGCACCCGCACCGACCCGGTGCGGCGCACCGCCACCGCGACCCGCAAGGTCACCGGCTCGCTCGCCGCCCTCACGCCGTATCTGGCCGCCGCCGTCTGCACCCTCGGCATCCTCTACAACGTGATCACCGGCCAGAAGTGCGACCGCGTCGTCCTCTTCACCGGCTGCACCGTCGTCCTCGCCCTCGTCGTACGCCAGGGCATCATGCTGCTCGACAACATCTCGCTCACCCAGGAACTGGCCCAGAAGGAGAATCACTTCCGCTCCCTGGTCCAGGGGTCGAGCGACGTCATCATGATCGCCGCGCCCACCGGAGTGCTGCGCTACGTCAGCCCCGCCGCGCAGGGCGTCTACGGCCGCGACCCGGAGGAACTGGTCGGCACCGAACTGGCCGCGCACATCCACCCCGACGACCTGGGACGCGTCGTCCACGAGGTCCGCAGATTCCTCGCCGCGCCGCCCGGCGACGAACCCGCCACCAGGATCGAGTGCCGCATCCGCTCCGGCCACACCCGCAACCAGGACGGCTCGATGGCCGACGACTGCTGGCTCAGCGTCGAGTCCAGCGTCAACCGCTACCAGGGCGGCCTGATCTTCAACAGCCGGGACGTCACCGAACGCGTCAGGCTCCAGGCCCAGTTGCAGCACAACGCCTCGCACGACCCGCTCACCGACCTGCCCAACCGCGCGCTGTTCACCGAGCGCGTCACCCGCGCCCTGAGCGGCCGGAGGGCCGGTGACGCCCACGCCGCCCTGCTCTACGTCGACCTCGACGGCTTCAAGGCCGTCAACGACACGGTCGGCCACCAGGCGGGCGACGAACTGCTGGTCCAGGCCGCCCGGCGGATACGGGACGCGCTGCGCTCCGGCGACACCGCGGCCCGGCTCGGCGGCGACGAGTTCGCCGCCCTGGTCTGCGGCGCCAGCGCCGACCCGCGTGAGCGCGAGTTCCAGATCCTCGACATCGCGGAGCGCCTGCGGTCGGTGCTCTGCGAGCCGTACCGCGTGGAGGGCGGCGAGGTACGGGTCGCCGCCAGCATCGGCATCGCCTTCGCCGAACCCGGCGCCACCCCCGGCGAGCTGATGCGCAACGCGGATCTGGCGATGTACCGCGCCAAGCAGGCGGGCAAGGGCCGCGTCGAGGTCTACGCACCGCAGATGCAGGCCGACGTCGTCCGCCGCACCGAACTGGCCGGCCGGCTCCGCAAGGCGCTGCACGACGGCGAGTTCACCCTGCTCCACCAGCCCGTGGTGGAACTGGACAGCGGCCGGGTCACCTCCGTCGAGGCGCAGGCCCGCTGGCGGTCCGCGCAGGGCATCCTCTTCACCCCCGCCGAATTCCTGCGCGCCACCGAGGACACCGACCGTTCCTTAGAGCTGGGGCGGTGGCTGCTGGAACAGGCGGTGGAGCAGGCGGCGCTGCGGTACGGGGCCGGTCACACCGTCCCCGTCGCCGTCCGGCTCCCCGCCCACCGCCTGCTCCACCGCGACCTCCCCGTGTCCGGCATCGAGACCATGCTCACCCGGCACGGACTGCCCCCCGGCGGCCTCGTCCTGGAGCTGGCGGGCGGCGACCCCCGGATCGCCCTGGACGACCTGGAGCGGCGGCTGTCGGCGCTGCGCAGGATGGGCGTACGGATCGCGCTCGGCGGCTTCGGCGGCGGCTACGCCTCGCTCATCGCGCTGCGCAGACTCCCCGTCGACCTCGTCAAGCTCGACCGCTGCTTCGTGGAGGGCGTCGTGGAGTCGGCCCGGCTGCACAAGATCACCCGCGGTCTGCTGCGGATCGCCCACGACCTGGGCGTGGGCAGCGTCGCCGACGGCGTGGACCGCCCCGAGCAGCTGCACGTCCTGCGCGACATGGGCTGTACGCACGGCCAGGGCATGGCCTTCTCGGGGCCGCTGGACGAGCACCGGCTGCGCGGCTCGCTGACCCGCGGCGGCTATCCCGTACCGCGGGAAACACCCCGTGAACAGGTCACATCGAACGGACTTCCGCTGCCCTCGCGTCGCTCAAATACTGAGACGCGTGTCCCACCGGCTTGACACCCGCCGGGGTCCGGGAGGAAGGTCAAGGCCATGCGCACCCGAATTCTCGTACTTGGAAAGCGCGTCGGCTGACCGAGGCCGTACAGCCTCGCACACGCACCGACGCGCTCCCCTCGCTTGCCTCACGGCACGAGGGGTTTTTTGTTGTCCGGCCCCCGTCGGACACCCCCACAAAACCCTCATCACCCCCATCTTCGAGAGAAGAGAACGCAGATGACCGAGCAGGCCAACGGGTCCCACCATCCGCAGCCGCGGACCCGCAGCGCGGCTCCCGCCGCAGCAGCCACCCCCGAGCGCATGACGGGCGCGCAGTCGCTCATCCGCTCCCTCGAGGCCGTTGGCGCCGACACGGTATTCGGCATTCCCGGGGGCGCGATCCTGCCCGCGTACGACCCGCTCATGGACTCCGCGAAGGTCCGGCACATCCTGGTCAGGCACGAGCAGGGCGCCGGTCACGCCGCCACCGGCTACGCGCAGGCCACCGGCAAGGTCGGCGTGTGCATGGCCACCTCGGGCCCCGGCGCGACCAACCTCGTGACGCCGATCGCCGACGCCCACATGGACTCGGTGCCGATCGTCGCCATCACCGGGCAGGTCGCCGCCAAGGCCATCGGGACCGACGCCTTCCAGGAGGCGGACATCTGCGGCATCACCATGCCGATCACCAAGCACAACTTCCTGGTCACCGACGCGGCCGACATCCCGCGCACCATCGCCGAGGCGTTCCACATCGCCTCCACCGGCCGCCCCGGCCCGGTCCTGGTCGACATCGCCAAGGACGCGATGCAGAACGAGACGACGTTCTCCTGGCCGCCGCAGCAGGACCTGCCCGGCTACCGCCCGGTGACCAAGCCGCACGCCAAGCAGATCCGCGAGGCCGCCCGGCTGATCAACGAGGCCAAGCGCCCCGTGCTCTACGTCGGCGGCGGCGTCATGAAGGCCCGCGCCACCGGCGAGCTGCGCATCCTCGCGGAACTGACCGGCGCGCCCGTCACCACCACCTTGATGGCGCTCGGCTCCTTCCCCGACAGCCACCCGCAGCACGTCGGCATGCCCGGCATGCACGGCGACGTCGCCGCGGTCACCGCGCTCCAGAAGGCCGACCTGATCGTCGCCCTCGGCGCCCGCTTCGACGACCGCGTCACCGGCCGCCTCGACACCTTCGCGCCGTACGCCAAGGTCGTGCACGCCGACATCGACCCGGCCGAGATCTCCAAGAACCGCGTCGCGGACGTCCCGATCGTCGGTGACGCCCGCGAGGTGCTCGCCGATCTGATCGTCGCCGTCCAGGCCGACCACGAGGCCGGTCACAAGGGCGACTACACCGGCTGGTGGGAGCACCTGAACTTCTGGCGCAACACCTACCCGCTCGGCTACGACCTGCCCTCCGACGGCAGCCTGTCCCCGCAGCAGGTCATCGAGCGGATCGGCCAACTCGCCCCGGAGGGCACGCTGTTCGCCGCGGGCGTCGGCCAGCACCAGATGTGGGCCGCCCAGTTCATCAAGTACGAGAAGCCCTCCACCTGGTTCAACTCCGGCGGCGCGGGCACCATGGGCTACGCGGTCCCGGCCGCCATGGGCGCCAAGGCCGGCCGCCCCGACGCCACGGTCTGGGCGATCGACGGCGACGGCTGCTTCCAGATGACCAACCAGGAACTGGTCACCTGCGCGCTCAACAACATCCCGATCAAGATCGCGATCATCAACAACGGCGCGCTGGGCATGGTCCGCCAGTGGCAGAACCTCTTCTACGGCGAGCGGTTCTCCAACACCGTGCTGCACTCCGGCGCCGAGAACGTCCCCGGCTCCACGCAGGGCGTCGGCTCCATCCAGAACCGCGGCACTCGCGTCCCGGACTTCGTGAAGCTGTCCGAGGCGATGGGCTGCGTGGGCTTGCGCTGCGAGACCCCCGAGGAACTGGACGCGGTCATCGCCAAGGCCAACTCCATCAACGACCGCCCCGTCGTCGTGGACTTCATCGTCCACGAGGACGCGATGGTGTGGCCGATGGTCGCCGCAGGCACCTCCAACGACGAGATCATGGCCGCCCGCGACGTCCGCCCGGACTTCAGCGACGAGCTGGACGACTGAAGCGACCGCGGACACGTGAGAGAAGGAATCCCGACCATGTCCAAGCACACCCTCTCCGTCCTGGTGGAGAACAAGCCCGGTGTCCTCGCCCGGATCACGGCGCTGTTCTCCCGGCGCGGCTTCAACATCGACTCCCTCGCGGTCGGCACCACCGAGCACCCCGAGATCTCCCGCATCACCATCGTGGTCAACGTGCTGGACGAACTGCCGTTGGAGCAGGTCACCAAGCAGCTCAACAAGCTCGTCAACGTGCTGAAGATCGTCGAACTCGACCCCGCGTCGGCGGTTCAGCGCGAACTCGTTCTGGTGAAGGTGCGGGCCGACAACGACTCGCGCTCCCAGATCGTGGAGATCGTCCAGCTCTTCCGCGCCAAGACCGTGGACGTCTCCCCGGAGGCCGTCACCATCGAGGCCACCGGCGGCGCCGACAAGCTGGAGGCCATGCTCAAGATGCTGGAGCCCTTCGGCATCAAGGAACTCGTCCAGTCCGGCACCATCGCCGTCGGCCGGGGCGCCCGTTCCATCACCGACCGCAGCCTGCGCGCGCTGGACCGCTCCGCGTAGCACCGCGGCGTCACGTAACGCCTCCTCGCCCGAATCCGTATGGCGAGACCCCGCAACCCCCGTGTCCCCACCCGTCGTACGGTGGGCCGTACAACCCGATCCAAGGAGAGACCCGAAGTGGCCGAGCTGTTCTACGACGACGACGCCGACCTGTCCATCATCCAGGGCCGCAAGGTCGCGGTCATCGGATACGGCAGCCAGGGCCACGCCCACGCGCTGTCGCTGCGTGACTCGGGCGTCGACGTGCGCGTCGGTCTGCACGAGGGCTCCAAGTCCAAGACCGTGGCCGAGGAGCAGGGACTGCGCGTGGTGTCGGTGGCCGAGGCCGCCGCCGAGGCCGACGTGATCATGATCCTGGTCCCGGACCCGATCCAGGCCAAGGTCTACGAGGAGTCCATCAAGGACAACCTGAAGGACGGCGACGCCCTCTTCTTCGGCCACGGCCTCAACATCCGGTTCGGCTTCATCAAGCCGCCGGCCGGTGTCGACGTGTGCATGGTCGCCCCCAAGGGCCCCGGCCACCTGGTCCGCCGTCAGTACGAGGAAGGCCGCGGCGTGCCCTGCATCGCCGCCGTCGAGCAGGACGCCACCGGCAAGGGCTTCCCGCTGGCCCTGTCGTACGCCAAGGGCATCGGCGGCACCCGCGCCGGCGTCATCAAGACCACCTTCACCGAGGAGACCGAGACCGACCTCTTCGGTGAGCAGGCGGTCCTGTGCGGCGGCACCTCCGCGCTGGTCAAGGCCGGCTTCGAGACCCTGGTCGAGGCGGGCTACCAGCCGGAGATCGCGTACTTCGAGTGCCTCCACGAGCTGAAGCTGATCGTGGACCTCATGTACGAGGGCGGCCTGGAGAAGATGCGCTGGTCGGTCTCCGAGACCGCCGAGTGGGGCGACTACGTCTCCGGCCCGCGGATCATCAACGAGAACACCAAGGCCGAGATGAAGAAGATCCTCGGCGAGATCCAGGACGGCACCTTCGCCAACAACTGGATCGCCGAGTACAACGCCGGTCTGCCGAAGTACAACGAGTACAAGAAGGCCGACGAGGACCACCTGCTGGAGACGACCGGCCGCAAGCTGCGCAAGCTGATGAGCTGGGTCGACGAAGAGGCGTAACACCCCTCACGCGGTCTCGGGGGCTCTCGGCCGCCGGGCGGGCCAAGGGGTCTGTCCGGCGGGTGAGAAGCCCCTTGGCCGTGGCGTACAACCACCTTCGGGTGATCCTTACACCAAGGCGTAGGGTGCCCGTCAACGCGCCGATACACTGCCTTAACAAGCGCGTCAGGCTCACAGCGTCGTGCGTCTTCCACGCGGCATGCCATCCCCTCCCTCCCTGGAGCGACCGCGGGACCGGCCGCCCACGAAGGACAAGTGAGGACCACGTGAGCCAGAAGCCTGTCGTACTCATCGCAGAAGAGCTGTCGCCCGCCACGGTGGACGCGCTCGGCCCGGACTTCGAGATCCGGCACTGCAACGGGGCGGACCGAGCCGACCTGCTGTCCGCGATCACCGATGTCGACGCCATCTTGATCCGCAGCGCCACCAAGGTCGACGCGGAAGCCGTAGCCGCCGCGAGCAAACTCCGGGTCGTCGCCCGCGCGGGCGTCGGCCTCGACAACGTCGACGTCTCCGCCGCCACCAAGGCCGGCGTCATGGTCGTCAACGCGCCGACCTCCAACATCGTGACCGCCGCCGAGCTGGCCTGCGGTCTGATCATCGCCACCGCGCGCAACATCGCCCCGGCCAACGCCGCGCTCAAGAACGGCGAGTGGAAGCGGAACAAGTACACGGGCGTCGAGCTGAGCGAGAAGACCCTCGGCGTCGTCGGCCTCGGCCGGATCGGCGTGCTGGTCGCCCAGCGGATGTCCGCCTTCGGGATGAACATCGTCGCGTACGACCCCTATGTGCAGCCCGCGCGCGCCGCGCAGATGGGCGTCAAGCTGCTCACGCTGGACGAGCTGCTCGAAGCCGCGGACTTCATCACCGTGCACCTGCCCAAGACGCCCGAGACGCTCGGCCTGATCGGTGACGAGGCGCTGCACAAGGTCAAGCCGTCGGTCCGGATCGTGAACGCCGCGCGCGGCGGGATCGTGGACGAGGAGGCGCTGGCCTCGGCGCTCAAGGAGGGCCGGGTCGCGGGCGCGGGTCTGGACGTATACAGCAAGGAGCCGTGCACCGACTCCCCGCTGTTCCAGTTCGACAACGTGGTGGCCACTCCGCACCTGGGCGCCTCCACCGACGAGGCGCAGGAGAAGGCGGGCATCGCCGTCGCCCGCTCGGTGCGCCTCGCGCTCGCCGGTGAGCTGGTCCCGGACGCGGTCAACGTCCAGGGCGGCGTCATCGCCGAGGACGTCAAGCCCGCTCTGCCGCTCGCCGAGAAGCTCGGCCGGATCTTCACCGCGCTGGCCGGGGAGGTCGCGGCCCGCCTCGACGTCGAGGTCTCCGGCGAGATCACCCAGCACGACGTGAAGGTGCTGGAACTCAGCGCGCTCAAGGGCGTGTTCGAGGACGTCGTCGCCGAGACGGTCTCCTACGTCAACGCGCCGCTGTTCGCGCAGGAGCGCGGGGTCGAGGTCCGCCTCACCACCAGCTCCGAGTCGCCCAACCACCGCAATCTGGTGACGGTGCGCGGCACGCTCGCCGACGGCACCGAGGTCTCGGTCTCCGGCACGCTGGCCGGGCCGAAGAACATCCAGAAGATCGTCGCGGTCGGCGACGTCGACACCGACCTGGTGCTCGCCGACCACATGGCCTTCCTGCGCTACACCGACCGCCCCGGCGTGGTCGGCACCCTCGGCCGCATCCTCGGCGAGGTCGGCGTCAACATCGCCGGTATGCAGGTCGCCCGCGCCGCAGCCGGCGGCGACGCGCTGGTCGCCCTCACCGTCGACTCCACGATCCCGGCCGGTGTCCTCAGCGACATCGCGGCGGAGATCGGCGCGACGTCCGCCCGCGCGGTGAACCTGACGGACTGACGGTCCGCACGCGTACGACGGCGCCGCCTCCCACCGGGTGTGGGGGGCGGCGCCGTCGTATGTCCCGGCCGCCCTACAGCCGCGCCGCCTTCAGGGCCATATGGAGTAGCAGCCGCGACTCGCCGTCGGCCAGGTCGAGGCCGGTCAACTGCTCGATGCGCGAGAGCCGGTAGTAGAGGGTCTGGCGGTGGATGGCCAGCGCGGTGGCGGTGCGGCCGGCCTGCCCGGCGTTGTCGAGGAACGCCTCGGCGGTGTGGGCCAGTTCGCGGTGCGCGGGGGAGAGCAAGGGGGCGATCACCGGGTCCGGCGGGACGTCCGCCGGGAGCGCGGTCAGTAAACGGTAGGGGCCGATGCCCGACCACTTCGCGATCGGCCCGTGCAGCGGCTGCGCGAGCGCGGCGCGCGCCGCGTCCCCCGCCTCCCGCCACGCCTCCGGCAGCTCCGCGAGCGACTTGCGCCCGTCGCTGACCCCGGCCACCGCGCCCTCCGAGGCCACCTCCCCGAGCACCCGCGCCGCCGCCGACCTGGCCGTGGCCAGCAGTTGTACGGTGCGCAGCCGCACCAGCAGCGCGACGCAGTCGCCGCGCGGGCCCGGCACGAAACAGAGCGCCGCGGCCGACGGGATCGTCCGCGGCCCCGGCAGGTCGTCCTCGCCGCCGGACGGCGGCCGGATGCAGACCAGCGCGTGCGGCTCGTCGGCGTCCGGGCCGAGCGCCGTCCGCAGCGCGTCCTCCGCGTTGTCGCGGGCGGCGCGGGTGCGGGCGGTCAGCAGGTCGCGCAGCGCCCGGCCGGTGCCCGCGCCCTCGCGGGCCGTCACCGCGAGCCGGTCGCCGATCCTGGCGGCCACCGCCATCGCCGCGTCGAGCTGGGTGGCGGTGTGCTCGGCCTCGTCCAGCAGCCAGACGTAGCCGTGCACCACGCCGCCGTGCCGCACGGGCAGGCAGAGTCTGCCGCGGAAGACGCCCGCCGAGGGCGCGGCCGGAATCCGTACCGGCCCGGTGGCGCGGGTGATGCCGAACTGCTCGAACCAGGCGCGGACCTCGGTGGTGGAGCCGCGCGTGAGGATCGACCGGGTACGCACCGGGTCCGTCGCGCCGTCGTCACCGTCGTGCACGCCGAAGGCGATCAGCCGGAAGTCCCGGTCCTCCAAGGTCGCGGGCGCCCCCAGCAGCGCCGACACCTCGTCGACCAGCTCCTGGAGATCGCCGCCGAAGCCACTGAAACCGCCGCTGCCGCCGTAGTCACTACGCACTCGTCCATTCTCCCTCATACATCTGTATGAGGGACCACACCCTGATGCGTGACAGGTGTCGCTGGTCCAACGGGTAGGCGAATCCTAGATTCGGGGCGACGGCCGGGGACGGCCGTTCCCCCGTACCGCCCTCGTCCCGGAGGAGCCACCGTGCTCGGTCCCGTGTTGCTCGCCGCCTCGCGCAGCGACCGTATGCGCCGCGTCGTCGCCGCCGCACCCGTCACCCGTCCCGTGGTGAACCGCTTCATCGCGGGCGACGAACTGCGCCCCGCGATGGACACCGTGCGGTCGCTGACCGCCTCCGGCCTCGACGTCACCCTCGACCACCTCGGTGAGGACGTCACCGACCGGGCCACCGCGCAGGCCACCAGGGACGCGTATCTGCGGCTGCTGGAAGCGCTGCGGAACGACGGCCTCGGCAGCCGCGCCGAGGTGTCGGTGAAGCTGTCCGCCTTCGGCCAGACGCTGCCCGACGGCGGCCACGACATCGCGCTGGCCAACGTACGGCGGGTCGCCGAACTGGCCGCCGAGGTCGGCACCACCGTCACCCTCGACATGGAGGACCACACCACCGTCGACTCGACGCTGGCGATACTCCACGAGCTGCGCCGCGAGCACCCCGGCACCGGCGCCGTCCTCCAGTCGTATCTCTTCCGCACCGAGGACGACGCCCGCGCGCTGGCGGTCGCGGGCTCGCGCGTACGGCTGGTCAAGGGCGCGTACAAGGAGCCCGCCGAGGTCGCCTTCCAGGCCAAGGCCGACGTGGACAAGGCGTACGTCAGGGCGCTGCGCATCCTCTTCGCGGGCGACGGCTACCCGATGGTCGGCTCGCACGACCCGCGCATGATCGCCATCGCTCAGGACCTGGCGGCGCGCAACCACCGGCCGGCCGGGTCGTACGAGTTCCAGATGCTGTACGGCATCCGGGCCGCGGAGCAGCGGCGGCTCGCGGACGAAGGCGAACGTATGCGCATCTATGTGCCGTACGGCGCAGACTGGTACGGATACTTCATGCGCCGCCTCGCGGAGCGCCCGGCGAACCTCGCCTTCTTCCTCCGCTCCTTCCTCCCCGCCCGCTGATCCGGCCCGCCGGTCCCGGGCCCCTGATCCGCCCGTCGACTCCCGCCCGCTGATCCCCCTTTCTTCACCGAAGGAGAAACGCTTCATGGACGCCGTGACCCAGGTTCCCGCGCCGGTCAACGAGCCGGTGCACTCGTACGCGCCGGGCAGCCCGGAGCGCGCCCGTCTGGAGGCGAAGCTCAAGGAACTGGCGGGCAACCCCGTCGACCTGCCGATGTTCATCGGCGGCGAGCAGCGCATGGGCGGCGGCGAGCGCTCCGACGTCGTGCAGCCGCACAACCACGGCGCCGTGCTCGGCAGCTACGCCGAGGCCACCGCGCAGGACGCGCAGGACGCGGTCGACGCCGCGCTGGCCGCCGCCCCCGCCTGGCGCGCGATGGCCTTCGACGACCGCGCCGCGATCATCCTGCGCGCCGCGGAACTGCTCGCCGGACCCTGGCGCGAGACGATCGTGGCCTCCACGATGCTCGGCCAGGGCAAGACCGCCCAGCAGGCCGAGATCGACAGCCCCTGCGAACTGGTCGACTTCTGGCGGTTCAACGTCCACTTCGCGCGGCAGATCCTCGCCGAGCAGCCGGTCGCCAACGCCCCCGGCGTCTGGAACCGCCTCGACCACCGCCCGCTCGAAGGCTTCGTCTACGCGATCACGCCGTTCAACTTCACGGCCATCGCGGGCAATCTGCCCACCGCGCCCGCCCTGATGGGCAACGTCGTGGTGTGGAAGCCGTCGCCGACGCAGACCCACTCGGCCGTCCTGCTGATGAAGGTGCTGCGCGAGGCCGGGCTGCCCGACGGCGTCATCAACCTGGTGACCGGCAACGGCATCGCCGTCTCCGAGGTCGCCCTGACCCACCCGGACCTCGCCGGTATCCACTTCACCGGCTCCACCAAGACCTTCCAGCACCTGTGGCGCACGGTCGGCGAGCACATCGAGGGCTACAAGTCCTACCCCCGGATCGTCGGCGAGACCGGCGGCAAGGACTTCGTGGTCGCGCACCCGTCCGCCGACCCCGCGATCCTGAAGACCGCGCTGACCCGCGGCTCCTTCGAGTACCAGGGCCAGAAGTGCTCGGCCTCCTCCCGCGCCTACATCCCGCGCTCGATCTGGGACGGCGGCTTCAAGGAGGAGTTCGCGGCCGAGGTCGACGGCATCACCATGGGCGACGTCACCGATCTGTCCAACTTCCTCGGCGCCGTCATCGACGAGCGGTCCTTCGCCAAGAACAAGGCCGCCATCGACCGCGCCAAGGCCGACCCGACGATCGAGGTCGTCGCGGGCGGCACGTACGACGACTCGGTCGGGTACTTCATCCGCCCGACCGTCCTGGTCTCCACCGACCCGGACAACGAGATCTTCCGCGAGGAGTACTTCGGCCCGGTGCTCGGTGTGTACGTCTACGAGGACGCCGACTTCGAGACGATGCTCGCGCAGATGGAGTCGGTCTCGGCGTACGGCCTGACCGGCTCGGTCATCGCGCAGGACCGGGCCGCGGTGGCCGACGTGATGGAGAAGCTGCGGTTCGCCGCGGGCAACTTCTACATCAACGACAAGTCGACCGGCGCCGTCGTCGGCCAGCAGCCGTTCGGCGGCGGCCGGGCGTCGGGCACCAACGACAAGGCGGGCGCCGCGCAGAATCTGCTGCGCTGGACGTCCACGCGCTCCATCAAGGAGACGCTGGTCCCGCCGACGGACTACCGCTACCCGCACCAGGGCTGACCACGCCCTGCCCTCAGCGGCCCCCGTCACCGGTCCCCATCCGGTGGCGGGGGCCTCCTCATGGGTGACGGTCGTCTCAGATAGTAGGAAGTCCGAGTAATTGTGGCGACAGGACGGCCACGCTGACCTAACTTTGTAAGAAGCCGAACGTCTCGCTCCATCGAGCGAGCGGCGGATGCGAGCAGCGCCCTTCGCGCGGGTCACCCCCGCGGCGCCCGCTCCCCGCCCCGTTCCGTGGCGACCGCCATCCATCTCCTCAAGTTTTCCCTGGAGTTGATCACCATGGACGAGACCGCCCGCCAGAACGCCCTCCGCGCCCTCCAGCGCAGCATGGACCGCCGCGACAACGGCGGCAGCACGGGCCACGAGGCCCGCTGACCGCACCCCGCACGAGCGGCGCGCGGCCCGCGGCCGGCCCCGTGGCCCGGCCTCATGAGACCGGCTCCACACCACCGGTCTCACGGTTCCGGCCCTACCGCGCGCGCCGCGCCACCGTGAAGTGGTCGATCCGCGCACCCGTCTCCGCCAGCGCGGACACGGTCAGGGTCGACTCCCGCCCCGGCCGCGCGGGCTCGACGTCCACGGAGATGAACGAGTAGCCGGTGTAGCGGACCCGCGACCACTCGACGGTGTCGGCGACCTTGCCGCCGCCCTTCGCGGAGTGCCACGTCGTGACCGAGTCCACGTGGTGCTCCGCGCCCTCCACCGAGTCCGGCGCCGGGAAGTCGTACAGGCTGCGGCCCGCGCCGCCCGCGGTCACGTAGACGACGCCGTCCGTCTCCGGCCGGGTCGTCGCACCGATCGCCACCTGCCGGGACACCTGCCCGCCGCGGATCGCGTCGGTCCGCTCGTACACGTGGTTGTGGCCGTTGATCACCAGGTCCACCCGGTGCTTCTCGAACAGCGGCACCCACTGCGCCTGCACACCGCCGTCCGAGGCGTGCGCGTTGGTGGTCGAGTACGCGCAGTGGTGGAAGAAGACCACCAGGAAGTCGATGCCGTGCTGCTTGCGGTACTGGCCGAGCGTCCGGTCCAGCCACGCGGTCTGCTTGCCGCCGGTGATCCCGTAGTTGGCCGGGATCTCGTACGAGACGTCGTTGGCGTCCAGCGCGATCACCGCGGTGTTGCCGTAGACGAAGGAGTACGAGCCCGGCTGGTTCTTCGGGTCGTGGCCGTTGCCGGGCAGCGCCCAGCGGGCCTCCTGGCCGCCGTAGCCGTTGGGCGAGTACCAGGCCTCCATGTCGTGGTTGCCGGTGGTCACCATCCACGGCACCCGCGCGGCCACCGACTCGGTCTGCGCGAGGAAGGAGTCCCAGGTGCGCGCGTCGTAGTCGGCGCCGTCCGCGGGCAGGCCCGCGCCGTCCGGGTCGGCGTAGCAGATGTCACCCGCGTGCAGGTGGAAGGCCGGGTTGCGGGCCAGGATCAGCGAGTCGTTGGCCAGCGCGTGGTAGCTGACGCCCTGGTCGCCGAAGCCGGTGAAGGTGAAGCGCTCCCGCTTGCTCTGCGAGGGAGCGGTGGTGAAGGAACCCACGGTCGCGAAGGCGGCGGCGTCCGCCGGGTCGAAGCCCTCGTGGCCGACGCCGTAGTAGTAGGTGGTGTCGGGACGCAGCTTGTCCAGCGCCACGTGCAGGTAGAACTGGTCGACCGGCGGCAGCTTGCTGTTGAGGAGCTGCGGGGTGTGCAGCGCCCGCACCTCCGCCTCGATCTTGTGGCTGAGCGACCAGGGCTGGAGACCGACCCGCAGGAACGGCCTGCGGACCGCGAGCGGCACCTGCCAGGAGACCCGGAACTGGGTCTTCGGGTCGGGGCCGAAGGCGAGGTGGCGGCCGAACGGGGCGACCAGCGCGCCGTCGACGTGGTGCCCGGTGGCGGGCCGGCCGAGCAGCGTCGGGCCCGCGCCGGGGCTCGGGGTGCTCGCGGCGGCGACGCCGCTGAGGAGGCCGGAGGCGGCGATCGTGCCCGCGGCCGCGACACTGCCGCCGATGACCCGGCGGCGGGTCAGCTTGGCGCGCAGGTATTCGTGCTGCTCCGCCATGCTCATCCGGCCGGCGAGCCTGGCGTCGATACCCATCTGTGGTGTGTCCATGACGCGCAATCTCCCAGCGCCGTCCTACCGTGGCCCGACTGGCGTCCGTCCGCGCGGTGAACGCGGCGTGGCGACCGGCTGACGCCCAGGATGCCGGATACCTCCGGTCGTCCGGCATGCGGACACGCCGTGTCAGGGGCTGGGACGCGGAGTAGGGTGCACGGCATGTCTCGCAGCATCAGCCTCGCAGTGATCCCCGGTGACGGAATCGGCCAGGAAGTCGTGACGGAGGGCCTCAAGGTCCTTGCCGCCGTGCTTCCGCAGGACGTCAAGCTGGAGACGGAGGAGTTCGACTTCGGCGCGAAGCGCTACCACGCCACCGGTCAGACGCTGACCGACGACGACCTCGGCCGGCTCAAGGCGCACGACGCGATCCTGCTGGGCGCGATCGGCGACCCGTCGGTGCCGTCGGGCGTGCTGGAGCGCGGCTTCCTGCTCAAGCTCCGCTTCGCCTTCGACCACCATGTGAACCTGCGGCCGAGCAAGCTGTTCCCCGGTGTCGCCTCGCCGCTCGCGGGCACCCCGGAGATCGACTTCGTCGTGGTCCGCGAGGGCACCGAGGGCCCGTACACCGGCAACGGCGGCTCGATCAGGACCGGCACCGAGCACGAGGTGGCCACCGAGGTCAGCCTGAACACCGCCTTCGGCATCGAGCGCGTGGTGCGCGACGCGTACGCCCGCGCCCAGGGCCGCCCCCGCAAGAAGCTCACGCTCGTGCACAAGAACAACGTGCTCGTGTACGCGGGCCACCTGTGGACCCGGATCTTCGAGCAGGTCGGCGCCGAGTTCCCCGAGGTCAGCACCGACTACCTGCACGTGGACGCGGCGACGATCTTCCTCGTCACGCAGCCCGAGCGGTTCGACGTGATCGTCACCGACAACCTCTTCGGCGACATCATCACCGACCTGGCCGCGGCCGTCTCCGGCGGCATCGGCGTGGCCGCCAGCGGCAACATCAACCCCAGCCGCGACTTCCCCTCGATGTTCGAGCCGGTGCACGGCTCCGCGCCCGACATCGCGGGCCAGTCCAAGGCCGACCCGACCGCCACCGTGCTCTCGGTCGCCCTGCTCCTGCGGCACCTCGGTTACGAGGCCGAGGCCGAGCGGATCGACGCCGCCGTCCAGGCCGACCTGTCCGAGCGCACCGGACAGCCCGCCCGCAGCACGGTCGCGATCGGCGACGCGCTGGCCGCCCGGGTATCCGCCTGACGCGGCGGTCCGACCTCGAGGCCAGGGGCTGCCCCGGCCCCACCTGTAGGTACCCGGCCCCACCGCTGCGATAATCGGCGGTGGGGCCGCGGTGCGACCGGATGCTCGGACGTCCTAGGACCTGTCCCGGTGTCCCCGCCGCCACGACGGCGAACGACAACGGCTGACCTGCGCTGACAGCACCTGCCAGCGCACGACGGCGAACGACGGCGAACGACAGCGAACACGGCGAAGGACACGGACATGACGACACCCACGATCGAGCTGAAGCCCTCCGCCCACCCGCTGGCCGCCGCCGAGCGCGAGGCGATCCTGGCCGACCCCGGCTTCGGGCGGTACTTCACCGACCACATGGTCACCATCAAGTGGACCGAGGGCCGCGGCTGGCACGACGCCCAGCTCGTGCCGTACGCCCCGCTCTCGATCGACCCGGCGAACATGACGCTGCACTACGCGCAGACGATCTTCGAGGGCCTGAAAGCGTACCGCCAGCCCGACGGCACCGTGGCCACCTTCAGGCCCGAGGCCAACGCGCGGCGCTTCCAGTCCTCCGCGCGCCGCCTGTCGATGCCCGAGCTGCCGGTCGAGACCTTCATCGAGGCGTGCGACGTGCTGGTCAGGCAGGAGAAGGCGTGGGTGCCGGACGCGGGCGAGGCGTCCCTCTACCTGCGGCCCTTCATGATCGCCACCGAGGTCGGCCTCGGGGTGCGCCCGGCCAACGAGTACCTCTTCCTGGTGATCGCCTCCCCGGCCGGTTCCTACTTCTCCGGCGGCGTCAAGCCGGTCTCGGTGTGGCTGTCCGAGGAGTACGTGCGCGCCGCGCCCGGCGGCACCGGCGCCGCGAAGGCGGGCGGCAACTACGCCGCCTCCCTCGTCGCCCAGGCCCAGGCCATCGAGCACGGCTGCGACCAGGTGGTCTGGCTCGACGCGATCGAGCGCCGCTGGATCGAGGAGATGGGCGGCATGAACCTGTACTTCGTGTACGGCAACCGCATCGTCACCCCCGAGCTGTCCGGCTCCCTCCTGCCGGGCATCACGCGCGACTCCCTCCTCACCATCGCCGCGGACCTCGGCTACGAGGTCGGCGAGGGCCGGATCTCCGTGGACGACTGGAAGCGGGACGCCGCCGACGGCACCCTCACCGAGGTCTTCGCGTGCGGCACCGCCGCCGTGATCACTCCGGTCGGGTCCGTCAAGTCCACCCGCGCGAGCTGGCCGGTGGCCGACGGCGCACCCGGCGCGGTCACCATGCGCCTACGGGAGGCGCTTCTCGACATCCAGGGCGGCCGGGCCGCCGACCCGTACGGCTGGATGCACCCGCTGGGCGGCTGAGCGCGGGCAGGGGCGGCGCGTCGGACCGCGAGGCGCCGCCCACCAGGGAAGCGACCGAATGGTGAGACCGGCGTCCCGAGCGGGCCGGTTTGTGGCACACTGCCAACGTGCACCCGTACGCCAACGTGATTATTGGCCGCAGGCACGCCGGTCCGCAGTGACTGATCCCCTGACCACAGGGGAGCGTCACCCGCCCAGACCCGCGTGCAGACCTCTCGCATCCGCGAGAGGTTTTTTCGTTTTCCGGCCCACCACCGCCGGGAGGCGGGGCGCGAGGGACGATGGGGGCAAGTGGAGCTGGATCCTCCCGATATCCGCATGTCCGGACGGGAACCCACTCACCCGACAGGAGTTACGACAGCCATGACCGCCGAACTGGACGACAGCTTCCACGTCTTCGACACCACGCTGCGCGACGGCGCCCAGCGCGAGGGAATCAACCTCACCGTCGCCGACAAGCTGACGATCGCCCGGCACCTGGACGACTTCGGAGTGGGGTTCATCGAGGGCGGCTGGCCCGGCGCCAATCCCCGCGACACCGAGTTCTTCGCCCGCGCCGCCACCGAACTGGACCTGAAACACGCGACGCTGGTGGCCTTCGGCGCCACCCGCCGCCCCAACGCGGTCGCCGCGCAGGACCCGCAGGTCAAGGCCCTGCTGGACTCCGGCGCCCCGGTGATCACCCTGGTCGCCAAGTCCCACGACCGGCATGTGGAACTGGCCCTGCGCACCACTCTCGAAGAGAACCTGGCGATGGTGACGGACACCGTCTCCCACCTCGTCGCCCAAGGGCGCCGCGTCTTCGTCGACTGCGAGCACTTCTTCGACGGCTACAAGGCCAACGCCGCCTACGCCACCGCCGTCGTACGGGCCGCGCACGAGGCGGGCGCGTCCGTCGTCGTCCTGTGCGACACCAACGGCGGGATGCTGCCCGCCCAGGTCCAGGCCGTCACCGGGCTGGTCCTGGCCGACACCGGCGCGCGCCTGGGCATCCACGCGCAGGACGACACCGGCTGCGCGGTCGCCAACACCCTGGCCGCCGTGGACGCGGGCGCCACCCACGTCCAGTGCACCGCCAACGGCTACGGCGAGCGCGTCGGCAACTCCAACCTCTTCCCGGTGGTCGCCGCGCTGGAGCTCAAGCACGGCCGCCGCGTCCTGCCGCCCGGCACGCTCGGCGAGATGACCCGCATCTCGCACGCCATCGCCGAGGTCGTCAACCTGCCGCCCTCCACCCACCAGCCCTACGTCGGCGTCTCCGCCTTCGCGCACAAAGCCGGTCTGCACGCCTCCGCGATCAAGGTCGACCCCGACCTCTACCAGCACATCGACCCCGAGCAGGTCGGCAACACCATGCGGATGCTGGTCTCCGACATGGCGGGCCGCGCCTCCATCGAGCTCAAGGGCAAGGAACTCGGCATCGACCTCGGCGGCGACCGCGAGCTGGTCGGCCGGGTCGTCGCGCGCGTCAAGGAACGGGAGCTGAAGGGCTACACCTACGAGGCCGCCGACGCGTCGTTCGCGCTGCTGCTGCGCGAGGAGCTGGAACGCGCTGAGAACGGCGGCCCGCGCCGCTTCTTCCGCACCGAGTCCTGGCGCGTCATCACCGAGGACCGCCCCGACGGCACCCACGCCAACGAGGCGACGGTGAAGATGTGGGCCAAGGGCGAGCGCATCGTCGCCACCGCCGAGGGCAACGGCCCGGTCAACGCCCTGGACCGCGCCCTGCTCGCGGCCCTCGGCCGGATCTACCCGCAGCTCGCCGCCTTCGCGCTGGTCGACTACAAGGTCCGTATCCTCGAAGGCCGTTCGGGCACCGACTCCACCACCCGCGTCCTGATCACCACCACGGACGGCGCCGCCGAGTGGTCCACGGTCGGCGTCGCGGACAACGTGATCGCCGCGTCCTGGGCGGCACTTGACGACGCGTACACTTACGGGCTGCTGCGCGCGGGCCTCGAACCCCAGGAGCAGTAGCGGGATTTGGCCCCCTGGGCGTCATCCCTCGCGGGCCGTTTACCGGCCTTTACCGGTCTTTGCCGGTCTTTGCCGTGCTCCGGGTCCCGGTCGTGTTCCCCGCGACCGGGACCGTTCATGTGCGGACACTGGCGGACGCGCGTAGAGCTCGGGCACACTCCTCCTGCGCCACCTGCACACCGGTCACCCGCACACCACCCACCCCAGCGGAAACAGCAGGAGGAATCGCATGACGCTACGTCTGCGCGCCCGATCCGTGCTCAGTGTCCTGACTCTCGTCCTCACCGCGGTGTTCGCCCCCGGCATCGGACTGGCCAGCTCCACCGACGCGTTCGCCGTCACCAAGCTCACCCACGCCCAGGCGACGAGCATGTTCAGCGGCGCGGGCATCACCTGGTCGTCCTCCGGCGGCTGCTCCAACCGCAACGTCTCGACGTGTACGTCCTTCGACCAGCTCAACCTCACCACCGCCCAGGGCGCCGTCACCCTCAAGCACGCCAGCGGCTGCGCCCTCAACATCACCGGCGGCACCGAGACCGGCCACGCCAGCGGCACGTACTCCCACTGGAACGGCTACAAGCTCGACTTCGGCAAGAACACCTGCATCACCAACTACATCCACAGCGCCTTCACCTACATCGGTCTCCGCGGTGACGGCTACCCCCAGTACCAGGCTGCCTCCGGCAACATCTACGCCGACGAGGGCAGCCACTGGGACGCCCTGTTCTACACCTGCGGCGGCTGCTGACCCCCTCCGGGGCGCGGGGAACGTGCGCTGCCGCAGCGCAGGGCCTTGTTCTCGGGGGCGCGGGGAACCGCGCGACCAGCCCCCACCGGGCTGTCAGCCCGAAGACAACGGCATCTGCCCCGCTGGCGCCGGTCTTCAAAAGGCCGCGCCACCGTCGGTGGCTGAGCGCGCGGTTCCCCGCGCCCCTCAAAAGATCGGCGAACCGCCCCACAGCAGAGGAACCGCACGGGGCCGCGCCCCGGGAAGGATGAGTACGGATGCTCAGGCCCGCCCCGGAGGCGGACGGCTAGCGTCGGGGTAGGCGAAAGGAGCCCCCCGTGCTGTGGTTGGTGATGCTGCTCGGAGCGGCGACAGGTCTGCTCGGCACGCGGCGGCAGCGCCGCACGGCGGCCCGCATGGGCGACCGCCTCTTCCCCGGCCGACTCGCCGTCTACGGCGCGCGTTCCCGCTTCCCCGCGGCCGGCGGCGCCGAGGTGATGTTCCGGGTGACGGACGACCCGGACGCCGTCGTGCGGCTGAGGGTGGACCGGGCGGAGCCGGAAGAGGACGAGCTGCGCAAGGCGGTGGCGGACGCCCTGGACCTGGCGCGGACCTGGCGCGGCCTCGACGCGGCGTTCCGCGCAGGCGGTTACGAGGTGTACGCCCTCGGCAACGTCGTCGCCGAGCCGTGGATCGCGGCCGACCCCCGTAACGGAACGGTCGACGACCTCCTCACCCGTATCGCCGCGTGCCTGACCCGCTGGTCCGGCGCCACGCCCACGACCGTACTGATCGCCCACCCCGACCTGGTGGCGGGCCTGAAGGACCGGGACCCGAGCGCCCCGACGCTGCTGCGGGTGACCGCGAGGCGGCGGCTCGCCGCCCTGTCCGGCCAACGCCCGTACTACCGCGCCTGGTTCGAATGGCGCGACGGCGTCCCCGTCCCCGGCTCGGGGCGCCTCGACCTCGTCCGCCCCTTCGACGACAGCCAGCGCTTCGCCGCCGCCGTGGAGGCGAGCGCCGCCGCGTGGCTGGCCGAGGCGGTCCCGGAGGCGACGGTGTGTTCCGCGACCGGCGTGTGGCGGCTGCTCCCGAACCGCGTCGACCGCGTCACCGGCTTCGTCCTCTACCGCGACGAGCCCGAGCCGGGCCCCGTCTACCTGGGCAAACACGCCCTGCGCGTGACGACGGACCTGGACGGCGCGCTGGTCGGCGACCCGACCGTCCTGCCCCACGTGCGGGAGGGCCGGGGCCGCCTGCACCTGCCCGCCCTGTGAGGAGCGCGCCCCCCTGCTCCGTCACGCGTCCCGTCCCCGCAGCAGCACCCCGCCCCCGAGCAGGGCCGCCCCCGCCCACGCGGCCAGCACCCCGAGCCCCGCCCACGGCGGCAGCCGTCCCGGGCGGGGCCGTCCCGGGCGGGGCCGTCCTGTCAGGGGTGACGGAAAATGGGTCGAGCCCACGGCCCCCGATACGTAAGGTCACGCGGGTGACAGACACCCCCGAGACCATCGTCAGGGACGCGGTGGCGGCCGACGCCGCCGCCATCGCGCACGTCCACGTCACCTCGCGCGAGGTGACCATGCCGTACCTGCCGCCGCGCAAGCGGACGGACGCCCAAGTGGAGGCGTGGGTGCGGGACATCGTGCTGCCCGGCTCGGCGGTGTGGGTGGCCGAGCAGGGCGGCGCCGTCGTCGGCTACGCGTCCGTCGAGGACGGGGTCCTCGACGCCCTCTACCTCCTGGCGGAGGTGCGCCGCCAGGGCATCGGCAGCCGCCTCCTCGCCCGCGCCAAGGCGCACAGCCCCGCCGGCCTCACCCTCTTCGCCTTCCAGCGCAACACCGACGCCCGCGCCTTCTACGAGCACCACGGCTTCACGCTGGTCGACACCAACGACGGCTCCCGCAACATGGAGAAGGAGCCCGACCTCTCCATGCGCTGGCCGTAACCCCCTGTCCGGGGGCGGCGGGTGTCAGACCCCGGCGCTAGCATGCGACGCATGGGCATGATCGAGAACTACGCACGTCTGACACCCGCCGAACTCGACCGCGCCGTCCGGGAACCGGACTGGACGCAGGAGTTCGTCTTCGACCTGATGTACGCCGAGTCGGAGGAGACCACGGGCGCGGGTCAGCCGCGCTGTCTCGACATCGACAAGGCGTGGGACGCCCTGGACTTCCTGTTCCGGCGGATCGAGTTCCCGCTCGACATCGTCCACGGCGGCCAGCCGATACCCGGCGCCGGCGACTGGGGCTACGGCCCGCCCCGTTACCTCACCCCCGACCAGGTCCGCACGGCCGCCGCCGCCCTGACCGCACTCCCCGCCGCCGCCCTCACCAAGGACCTCACCGAAGCCGAGGTCGAAGAGGGCGTCCTCTACCCGAGCGTCGAGGGCGAGGCCCTCGAAACGCTCGAATACGCGACCCAGCACTACGAGGCCCTCGTCCCCTTCTTCCAAGCGGCAGCCGCCGAAGGCGACGCGATAGCCCTCTGGCTCAGCTAGCCCCTCCCGGCGCCTCCCACCCCTCACGCACCGCCCTCCCCACAGCCTCCGGCGTAGCCGTGTCCTCGACGGACTCCATTCCCAACAGCCCGAGCGGAAACAGCAGTACGTCCACTCGCGGCACCTCCCCGCCCGCGTTCCACTCCCGCACCGCCTCGAGCGCCCGCGACACCCCGAAATACGCGGGGCTGACGTCGGCGTACTCCGGCCGCACCACCGGTCGCCCCTCGCCGTCCAGCATCGCCGGGCGCGTGGCGGGCACCACGACAAGACCCGGATAACCGTCCCCCCGCACGTTCCGCAAAATCTGCGCCCGCCCCGGCGTCGGCCTCCCCCCGTACCGCCCGTGCGCGAACACCCCGGCCACCATCACGGCATCAGCGCCCACATCCCGGGCCTCGGCCTCCCACAACTCCACCGGCAGACCATCCCCCAAATGCCGCCGCCACACCTCAAGAAGCCGTGCGTTGTCCGAAACGATGATGATGTCCACGTCGCGTTCCACTCAGAAGGGGTGCATCAGGGCAGGGGCATGAAGGGAAGGATGCGAACTCGTCCCGCGTGGGCCATCTCTTCCACGGACAGGGCCAGAGCGTCGATTCCGCCGCCCGCGTCCGCCAGGTGGTCGATCAGGCTCTCGGGGTTGATCGCGTCCTTGTGGATCACCGATCTGACCAGGGTATAAGGACCTTCTTCCTTGTACGCCTTGAACGCGGCCCGGGCATAAGCCGCCGCGCCCTCCATCGTCGTCGAGAAGTACTTGGTCTCGATGCCGAGGACGTTCTCGAACCGCCGCGTCTTGAGCAGCTGTGCCAGCTCCTTGGCCTGGACGGCACGGTAGATGAAGATCTCGCCCGGCTTGAGGGCGCGACCCAGTTCCGTACAGGGACTCAGGCCGAACGGGTCGATCTCGTCGTATGGATTCTCCACATACGTGTGGTGGTTGGGAGCCGGGACCAGGCCGAGGGGATCGGGGCTCTGGTAGCGGGCGGTGACCGGGTCGTAATACCGCAGATGGTTGTAGTGGAGTCCGGTCTCGGCGTCGGCGTACTGGCCGGGGAAGCGCAGCGGGCAGTCGGTCTGCCCGCCGACGGCTGGTTGCCGGTCCCATACCGTGCGCGTGCTCCGCCACGCCACATCGCCGTCGGAGCCGATGAGTTCGCTGGGGGCACCGATGAGATCGGTGACGATGGCGTAGAAGCGTTCGTCGATCTGGGCCAGCGGACGGTGTGTGCCAGGCGCGTACTCCCAGGTCGTGGCGGCCTGCCCCGTCACCTCTTCCGTCATGCGCGCGCCGTCCCAGACGAACACGGTCTCCGCGATGAGGCCGCTGTCGCCCCACTGCTGCTTGGCGATCCGACGGCCCAGCGCGTCGTACAGATAGCGCCAGACGCTGCCGTCCGGCGTGGTGACGCCCGTCATCCGGTCCTCGGCGTCCCAGCGGTACTCCCATACGCGCCGGCCACCGGAGAGCAGCCGTTGCGTGTGCCGGACGACCCGTCCCTGTTCGTCGTAGGCGTAGGACGAGCGGCCCGCGTGCCGCAGCAGCGTCCCCTCGACCGCCCGGGCCCCTTCGGCGGCGGCCGTCCGCACCACCGGTCCCGCCGCGGAGCTGATGTTTCCCAGCGGATCGTAGGTGTACGACTCGCTCTCGGAGCCGTCGGCAGTCCGCACACCGGCGACCCGCCCGGCGGCGTCGAGCCGGAAGTCCCGCGTGGCGTCGGGCGTCGAACCGCTCTGGCCGGTGAGCCGGCCGTCGGGTCGGTACGCGTAGGCGCGGTCGAAGCGGCCGGTCCGGCCGGAACCGCTCGGGTCGTGCTCGGTCACGGTCTGTCCCGACAACCGTCCGGCGGGATCCCAGCTCTGGTCGAGTGTGAAGGCGCCGGTCAGCGTGCGTGACCGCTCCCGACCCGCCGCGTCGTAGGAGAAGGACAGTGTGCCCGCGCCGAAGGTCACGTCGTGCGGTTGCGCGGTCGCGCCGTAGTTCCACACCGAGTGGCGTCCGGCCGGTGTCACCCGTTCCACGCGGCGCCCGAGCACGTCATAACGGCTCTGCACCGTACGGCCGTTGACCGTCTCGGCCACCACGGCACCGAGGACGTCACGTTCGATGAGGAGCGACGAATGGTCGTTGTCCGCGCGGACCAGCCGTCCCACCGGGTCGTAGGCGTACGTCGTCGCCGCGCCGTCAGCGTGCCGCGCCGCCACCAGCCGGCCGACAGCGTCCCTTTCATAGGTCAACCGTTCACCCGCGCCATTGGTCCGCCCGCTGACCCGGCCTGCCGCGTCGCGCTCGTAGATCACCGTCCGGCCGTTGAAATCCGTCTCCTCGGTGAGCCGTCCGGCCGGGTCGTACCGGTAGCGCCAGCGGGAACCGGCCGCGTTCAGTACCTCGACCAGCCGCAGTTCGGTGTCGTAGCGGAAGGCGGTACGGGCGCCGTCCGGACCGGTTCTGGCCATGACCCGGTCGAAGGGGGCCGTCTCGCAATGGGTGACCGCCCCCAGCGCGTCCCGGTGCTCCACCAGGTTGCCTTCGCCGTCGTACGCCCAGTGCTCCACCGCTCCGTCCGGCAGAGTGCGGGACGTCATCCGGCCTTCCACGGTCCAGGACAGGCGCATGACCCCGCCGAGCGGATCCTGTTCGGCGACGACTCGGCCGAAGGCGTCCCGCTCCCACCTGGTGACGGAGCCGTCGCTCTGCTCCACCGCAAGAGGGAGCCCGGCAGGGCTGAGGGTGAACCGCTGCCGGTGACCGAGGGCGTCCGTCACCTCACGGAGCCCGCCGTGTCCGTCGTACGACGCCACTGTCACCGCCCCGACGGGATCGGTCGTGGTCAGCGCGTTACCGCTTGCGTCATAGGTCTGCGACCACTGCGCGCCGTCCGCCGTCGTGATGCGGATTGGGCGGCCGGGGCCGTCGAACTCCGCTCGCGTGACTGTGCCGTTGGGGTGGGTGATGTGGGTGGGGTTGCCGTGGGTGTCGTAGGTGTAGGTGGTGGTGTGGCCGAGGGGGTCGGTGTGGGTGAGGAGGTTGTCGTGGGGGTCCCAGGTGCGGTGGGTGGTGTGGTGGAGGGGGTCGGTTTCGCGGAGGAGCTGGTAGCGGTCGTTGAATTCGTAGGTGGTGGTGTGGCCGAGGGAGTTGACGGCGTGGGTGGTGTGGGTGTGGGGGTCGTAGCGGTAGGTGTAGGCGAGGATGTCGTCGGTGCCGGTGGTGCGGACGCAGCGGCCCTGGCCGTCGTAGGTGTAGCGGTACCAGGTGGTGTTGCGGTCCTGCCAGCCGGTGATGCGGCCTTCGGGGTCGTAGGTGAAGGTCAGGGGGAGGCCGGAGGAGTTGGTGACGGCGGTGAGGTGGCCGCCGGTGTAGGCGTACCGGGTCAGGGCGGGCCGGTGGTCGGCGGATATCAGGTGCAGGGCGGTGACGCGGCCGTCGGCGGTGGTGACGCCGATCTGGTATCCGGCGTCGTGGGTCATCCGGGCGGGGGCGCCGGCCGGGTCGTAGGTGACGGTGACGCGGTTGTCGTTGCGGTCGGTGAGGGTGTGCAGGGGCAGGTCGGCGGGGCTGCGGCCGGGCAGCGGGCGGAAGTGCAGGGCCTGGCCGGTCTCGGGCTGGGCGACGGTCATGGTGCCGCCGGGGGTGCCGTCCCAGGTCAGGGGCCAGCGCGGGCCGGTGACGGGCATGACCGGAAGGCCCGGCCCGGGTATGGGGTAGTCCAGGGTCATGCCGTCGGCGGTGGTGAACCGCACGCCCTGGTCGTCCAGGACCAGCCGCTGGTCCAGCGTGGAGGCCCAGGTCGGCCCGAACCACCGCCCGCCGCGGAAGTTCGTGCGGTGGGTGCGCTCGATGACCAGCGGGAGGACACCGGGCAGTTCGGCGTCGGTGGCGGACATCACCATCTCACCGGTCGCCATGTCGATGGGGTCACCGCACGTGAACAGCTTCTTCAGCATCCGGCTGGTCTCACCGAGACTCGCCGCGCCCTTGCGGACGCTGTTCGCGATGTTCTCCAGCGCCCGCCCCGACTTCAGCAGCGCGGGGAGTTCGCGGGCCATCTTCAACAGGCCGCCGGCGGTGGTGAGGCCCTTGAACATCGGGATGCAGTCCAGGGCCGCGAACAGGACGTCCCA